>JBOEGA010000077.1:0-45378 GCA_050633205.1 Methyloligellaceae bacterium
GAAAAGAATTTTATCGCCAGCTTTGACGTCAAGAGGCGTAACTTCGCCATTTTCTTGCTTGATGCCATTACCAACAGCAACGATTTCGCCTTGCTGAGGCTTTTCCTGAGCTGTTTCCGGGATGATGATGCCGCCAGCTGTTTTCGTATCTTCTTCTGTTCTACGAACAACAACGCGATCATGAAGGGGACGAAATTTCATTTACTTTTCTCTCCTCTTTAGTAGGAAAGCCCTTACTAGAATTATTTCTGAAGTTTCTGTTAGCACTCACTTAGAGAGAGTGCTAGTGATGGAACTGTAATTAATAAGAGGCGCTACTTATGTCAAGGCGTGTATTGGATAATTTTTTGAAAAGAGGGGTTTTGCACTGATATTTCTTTGTGCAAAGGGAGTAGAGTATAAATATAGTTAATAACATCCTAATATTGACAGAGTATAAAACACGCTATTGAGCGTGTTTTACAAGGTACCCTATCATATCTTTTTCGCGTTCGCGAATTCTTTCTATGTAGTTTAATACTACTCCAGGGTGCATCGGGTGCCCCAATTCCTTAATATGGCGCAATTCAGCGTCCTGAAGCTCCTGAAATACTTCTTCAGCGGTGCTGTGCAGCATAGCCACTGTCGCTATTGTTCTGCGGGACATGTTTTTAGGAACTACAGGTAAAATACCGTCAATAAGGTGTCTGGCCGGTCTTGATATATAGCTGGAGAGTTTGCCAAGCAATCCTATCAGCCTGATTGTAAAGGTTTCTTTGAATTTGAAGTTGTGGGTATCCATCCATTCAAAGAACTTGTCCATAACCAGATCCTGGAGGCGGAGATCCGATGTATCACGGTAATCGCGCCATTCTGCAATTAAGTGGAAGTTTGGTTCCAGCTCAAGGTCGCCCGGTGCAAAGGTTTTGGTGACACTTACGCCAATTCTGTTGAGGAAATCCCTGTTATGCATGGTCAGGTGTGTCATGAATGTGGGGAGGGTTATGTATCCCTTGCTGGCAGCATCAAATGCAAGACGGATCAGCTTTGAACAGAAGAGGCGGTCATAACCTTCCGGATGCATTGTGAAATCGTAATATATGCGTGGTTGCCTGCCATTCATTGATCTTAGTACATGGTTATAGATGAAGTCAGCAGCACGGTGGGCAAGCCCGCTATCTCTATGGCGGAACAGGACTGCTCTTGAAAGGCCATGATCCAGCGCATGTTCCAGTGGGGTAATCGTTGCACCCTGTTCGATAACGCTTTCAACAACCCAGTGCTTTCCTGCATTATCAACGTAGATGATTGAGGTGTGGCTGAACTGGGAGTCCACATCCCCTATTCTTGCAATAGCGGCGCTGTTGTGGAGTTTACCACGAACAAGCAGTACATCGCCTGACTGGAATGTTGGTACGCTGCCACGCTCTTCAAAGGAGGGGTGGAACAGAGTATTTGTTTCCGGTCCATAAAAAGCCCTGTAACGGCCATCGTCGCCATCCAGTCTGGTATGTCCGATATGGAGTTCGCCGACCATATCAACGATATATCTGGACAGGCGGAAAATATCTCTCAGTGAGCGTTCGTTTTTTACGGTCAGGTAGCCAGCATGGTGCCATTCGCTAATTCTGTCGCGAAGCTGCATACGCAGATGGAACAGGCGCCTTATTATATTGGGTGCTGAAACTCTGACTCTTCCCAGGTCGGAATAGCGGTTGAAATTTATATCGAGGAGGACATAGTGAAAACGCTGCAGGAGATTTGCCAGCTCTTCTTCACTATTTACATATTGTGACGCTATAGATTTTAACGTATCACAATCCTGGTCAAACAGTTCTATTCCTGTCGCTAACATAGTTTGTTCCGCCTGGTGCCAAAAGCACAAGTTCCCTAGAGTTATATTTTACCAATATACGCGATACGATTATTTTTTTGATTGGGTTTCAGAGGCCGTCGTGCATTGAATGGACTCTGATTGGTTAACGCGATTATACAAAGAGGATTAAGTGATCTCAATGGGAGATTTCAATCATTCTTCAGGTTTTTATTTGCCTGTAATGATTATATTTTCCCATAAAACCGGAGTGCGGTATGAATAACGATAAATTTGTAGACAGATTTTCCAGGCATTCAGATGTTTATGCTTATGCCAGACCTGACTACCCTAATGAAATATATAGGTTTCTTGTTGAGGTTGCTCCTTCACATGATGCTGTATGGGACTGTGCGACGGGTAACGGGCAGGCGGCAGTGGTTCTGGCGGATTATTTTGATCAAATTTATGCGACTGACGCCAGTGAACAGCAACTTCAGAATGCCAGAGCACATGAAAAGGTAAAATATACCGTCGCTACGGCTGAAGATTCGGGGCTTAAAAGTGAGTCGGTTGACCTGGTTACAGTTGCGACAGCAGCACACTGGTTTGATCTTGACGCGTTTTATGGAGAAGTTAAACGGGTTCTGAAACCGGGTGGTGTTCTGGCAATGTGGGCCTATTGCCGTTTCACAACTGAAAATGAGCCGGTGAATACGCTTCTGCAGAAGATGGGGCGTGAGGTGCTGAAAGAGTACTGGGACCCTAATCTGGATCGGATATGGGAGGGGTATGAAACCTGGCCATTTCCGTTTGAAGATATAGAGCATGACAGGTGGCCTATTTTCACAAACTGGTCACGGAGCGAGATGCTGGCTTATATTTCAACATGGTCTGCTACGAATAACTATATCGCGAAGCATGGCGTGTCACCGCTGGCAGCGATTGAGGAGGATCTTGCCAAGGTCTGGCCCGACGGGGGGGAGAAGCTTGAATTTTCTACGGTTCTGACGAGCCGGATCGGGCGGGTTTGAGTTTTTCGAGAGCCAAATCGTCAGTTCCAGTGCTGGTATTAACCATCAGAAGTCCAAAAACAGAATATGTCATCTGCTGACCAAATGAATCTGCCATCCTGTAAAGAGTTTTAATTGTTGTTTTTATGGTGAACTTTTGGGAAGAACTGATGAATTTTGCTTTTTGGTGAATTATCCTCTATATATAGTACATAAATAAAATATAAAGAAAGCCAGGTCGGAAAATAATATTTGTATTTTCTTTTTATTTTACTTACGCGGTTGCGTGAGGGTTTTGAGATCAGGCATTTGGTTAATACCTCAATTCACATAACCTAAACCTCCCGGTTTACTGGTCGCACCACTGGCCCATACCGTCCTGTGAACGGTCTCGCGTGTGCTCATAACAATATTTCCATAAATTATACCCGGATCTGAAACAAAGGATTACCGAAATGCAGAAGTTATTGAAATCAAAAGCCGAGGAAAAGTTTGCTGCCATACAAAAAAAGTCCGAAGAGGATATGAAAGAAAGAGCAGCGCACAGGCAAACAAGAATGGAACTTACACTGAAATTGCGTGCTCTCCGTCATGAAAAGGAAGCTGCTGAGAAGAAAGCTGCTGAAGAAGCAAAAAGCGCGAAAAGTGCGAAAATTAAAAAGCCGAAGAAGAGTGCAGTGGCATCTAAAAAAGCCTGAACAGCGAAGCTCCAGAGTGCTGCCTCGCAGGAACCGGCGGAGACCGATAACAGATTGCAGGACTGTTGGATCAGAGAAAAATGTCAGGTCCGCCCGGGCGGTAAATATCATTGTATGGCGAAGTATTGCATGAACGATGGGGGCGCACTACAAGTGCTGCCCCGCGGGGGAAAATCGAATACCAGTTTTAAATAAATTCCCAAACCCTACCCCTCCAACAACTCATGTCGGTCCAGAAATGCTTGCTGGGCTTTGTATGGGGAGGAGGGTTTCAGGTTTTCGAGGCTGGTTTGTAGTTCCTTGTTTAGTTTTTTAGGGGCGCCGAAGAATTTTTCGGCTTCTTCTTCCTCGAAACCGGCGAGGCGGGTGGCTTCGTAGTAGGCGGCTATTTTGTCGGCGCGTTTTATGAGATCCTGGATGGTTTTGGGGAGATCTTTGGGGATGCCGACGCGGGTGTGTATGGCTTGCAGGAGGTTCAGTTCGAAGGCTTTGTAGTCGAAGCCTATTGCTGCCTTGAAGGGGCTGATCATGTCCCCGACTACATATTCGGCAGCATCGTGGAGCAGGGCGGCCATACGCCATTTGTTTGGCAGGTTTGGTTTCAGGCAGACGGCGATATCCTCAACGATGAGGCTGTGTTCCGCGACAGAGAAAGCGTGTTCGCCTATGGTCTGTCCGTTCCATCGGGCAACCCTTGCCAGACCGTGAGCGATGTCGCTGATTTCGATATCGAGGGGGGACGGGTCGAGCAGGTCCAGGCGTCTGCCGGACAGCATACGTTGCCAGGCTCTTGCGGGTTTGTCTGTTGTGGAAACTATTTCTGCCTTTTTTGTGGTCATGGTTCTGTAATCAATATGGTTGTGTATTAATTTGCTGGTGCTTTAAATTTCTTTGCGAGCTTTTTGCATTTGTCATGGTCCGGGCATTTGAGAACATGGTCGTTGACCATGCCGATTGACTGCATCATGGCGTATACAATTGTCGGTCCGCAGAATTTGAAGCCCAGCTTTTTCAGGTCTTTGGAAATCTGTTTGCTGATATCCGTTTCAGCGGGGATTTCTGATAAATCATTGAAGCTGTTTTGAACAGGGGTGCCATCAACATACCCCCATAAAAATGAGGCCAGAGACTGTTTTTCCTGAAGGTCCAGAAAGGCTCTGGCATTGGAGATAGCAGCATTGACTTTCAGCTTGTTGCGGATAATGCCGGGATCTTCCAGGAGTTTTGCTATTTTTTTATCGTTGTATCTGACAACTTTTTCAGGGTCAAAACCGTCGAAGACTTTTCGGAAATGTTCGCGTTTTTTCAGGATTGTGATCCATGAAAGGCCTGCCTGAAATCCTTCGAGGCAGATTTTTTCGAAGAGGGCCTGATCATTGATCTGAGGGACACCCCATTCGGTGTCGTGGTAATGCTGGTAGAGTTCATCATCGCCTGCCCAGCCGCAGCGGTAGCGGGTTTTTTGCTTTGTCATTTTATCTGCCTTCGAATTTGTAATCAGCCCAAGCGGGGATTTCCAGCGTAACAGGATTATCGCTGATGGTTATGGGAAGGTTGTTTTTTATTGCTTTTGCAACTCTGTCCAGGCGAACTAGGGCGATTGCATTTTTGTCGTGTACGGAGCCCAGGCGACCCAGAGTCTGACCATCAGAGATGATGTCTGTGCCTGTTTCAGGGAGTGTTTCAGTCGAGATAACCTGCACCATGCGTTTTCTGGCGGTTCCGCGATGTTTCATGCGGGATACGACTTCCTGTCCGACGAAGCAGCCTTTTTTGAAATCAACACCGTTGATGTAATCATAGCAGGCATCGTGGGGGAAAGCGTCCGAGTAGAGATAGTCCTGTCCACCTTCGGGAATGGTTACCAGAATGCGGTGGGCTGTGTAATCTGCTTCGGTGAGGAGATTGAAACCGTTTATGAATGCTTCGTAATCAGATGTGCTGACAATTGCACGGAAACCAAGGTCCTTATGGCGTGGATCGGTGAATGCGTTTTCAGGGCATGCGCCTGCACCCCAGATTGCCAGGACTTTATATGCGTCTGTCTTATCTTCGATGGTAACGTCTGCCCTGAGTTTGTAGAGCATTAACCGTTTCAGGAAGTCCGGAGTAAGATCAGCAGGGAGGTCAATCAGGTAGCTGGAGCCTTCCGGCTTTACAATGAAGTCAAAGAGGATTTTGCCCTGTGGGGTCAGCAGGCCCGAGAAGGTTGCCTCAGGCGACTTGTTAAGCGTATTTGTTATTAACCCTGACAGGAATTTCTCAGCTTCCGGGCCGTGTACAGAAATTACAGACCGGGTGGGCAGTAGCGCAGCGTTTTGTCTCATGTTTACCGTGTAATTATAGGATTTTCTTTACTAAGATGCGGTTTGGTGGCGCTGAATTCAACGATAATCTTATTTTTATTGTGTACAAGTGATTGCATAATAAGAAAACTGGATGTATGTTGCAGCCGTTTACCGAATTGGTACCAGATTTTAAAAAATGGAATACAGTGGTTGAAACGTCTTTTCTGTCTAAAATATGAGCTTCCCATGAGGGATGCAGAATTTGACAAGATGTCTTTAAGATTTCATCAAGAAGACACTGGATTTAGTTTTTTTATTCAAAGGCTCGCAAGAGCTTTTTTTTTAACCAAAATTGTAAACATCCTGTATTCGATTACCTCTTTACCTGACTGGTACTTCAGCGCCAGAACTTATTTGTCTGATGCAACTTGGCACAACAACACCCTAATTCCCAACATGAAAAAGGAGGGCGCATGACCCAGGCTAACTCACTGGAACTGCTTGCCTTTAATCTTAAGCTTTTAGGCACTCAACGTCGCAAACGTGTATTGATCAGTGCGGGGCAGCCGGAAGACAAGAAGCGGATGCTTCCTTCTATCAGGCGGTCCATGACACTGGATATTGAGCTTTATGCAACGCCGGGTACGCACCGCTTTTTGAAAGAGCACAATATCGAGACAACGGAAATTCACAAGATTACTGATGGCAGCTCACCGAATATCCTGTCGTTCCTGAAAGCGGACCGTTTTGATCTGGTGATCAACGTGCTTACCGGAGATGATGATTATGATGAATCATCAGATGCAAAGCTGATCCGTAAGCTTTCCATTGAAAATGGTATTCCGCTGATTACGGATTGTGATGTTGGTATTGCTACCCTTGAGCAGACTGTGATTGATGCGGAGCGGGGGACATACCGTTATAAGCTTGCAGACGATTCCGAGCCGTGGAACCTGCATCTGAACTTTTTGCAGGAAGCCGAGAGAATGGGCGGATTTGCCAATCACCACGCGCATTTTGATAAGGCCTATCTGATAAACCGGGAGAATCTGCGTCTTGGTCAGGTGGATATGCAGAAGAAGTGGGAGCTTTATAAATATCTGAAGGAAAACTACACCCATGATGATCTGGTTGAGCGGATCAGCCGTGGTGTGAAGTCCATGATACAGCAGGGCGTTACCTATTGCCGGACGATGGTTGATGCGGACAGCACTGTCGGGTTGCTGCCGATCAAGGCGGCCAACGAGGTGAAGGAACGGTATAAGGACCAGATCAAATTTGAGGTTGGAATTCAGCCGCTGGAAGGTGTACTTGATCCGGCTTCCTATGAGCAGTATGCGGAAGCCTGTGAACTGGCTGACTATTGTGGTGGTTTGCCATCAAAAGACCGTCCGACGCCGGAGAAACATCTGGATGTTATTCTGCAGCTTGCGAAAAAGCTTGGCAAACCTGTTGATGTGCATATTGATCAGGAAAATAATCCGCTGGAAAATGAAACTGAACTGCTTGCACGCAAGACAATCGAGCATGGTATGCAGGGGCAGGTGTTTGGTGTGCACGCGATTTCTCTTGGTGCCAAGTCAGAGCATGAACAGGATCGTGTTATTGAACTGGTGAAAGAGGCTGATATGGGGATTATTATCTGCCCGTCAGCGGCTTTGAGTATGAAACAGCTTGATATGACAGCTCCGCTGCATAATTCGATTGCACCTTTCAAGAAACTGAAAGAGGCAGGCGTGAGGGTTTATCTGGGGGTTGATAATATTCATGACCTGTTTATGCCGATGGTTGACGGAGATATCTGGACAGAGTGCCGCCTGATGATGGAAGCCTGCCGTTATTATGATATTGACCAGGTTGCGGAATGGGCCTGTGCCAAGCCTGTTGGCTGGGAAAAGATGGTTGGGTAATACATAACTGCCCCCACCGGATCGGGGATATTCAGGTCCGGTGGGGGATTGTGGCAGTTTTTTGTGCTATTCGGTATTCGTGTTTGCACATAAAAAATCAGCGAGTATGACCGGGAGAGATCTTTCCGGTAACTCTTTTTTATATGCCACATAAAAGGACTTCAGGAGTTCAACTTCTTTCAGGTTTAAAACACCAAGCAGGCTCAGAGCTGCTTCATCCTCTACTGTTTTCTTCAACACAATTGAGCATCCCAGACCTGCCTGAACAGCATTTTTTACAGCTTCAGTGCTATGCAGATTGTGGGCAATCTTTAACTGGTCTGATGCTTTGCCCAGAGTATTTCTTAGAAGTGTTCCGGTACCACTTCCTTTCTCGCCACCTATCAGAGACAGGCCAGTGAGTTCTTCTATGGATATTTCTTTTTTTTTCCGCAACGGGTGATTTGGAGGAACTATCACTACCAGTTTTTCTTCACGCCAAAGCCGTACTTTAAATGATGGTCTCTCATCCGGCCACTCCATTATGGCGATATCGATCAGCCCTTCTTCAAGTTTATCGGCAATTTCAGGGTTGGTTGCTACGGAGATATTCCAGGTCAAACTGTCGGGGTTGTGCTCTATGTATTTTTGCAAGCCAGAAGCAATATAGTAATTCGCTATATTGCCGCTGCAACCAATAGAGATGTGGTCTCCTTTTGCTGCAGCACTAAACCTTTCCGCGGATGTGAGCAGGGAGTGGGCGTAAGGGAGCAGAGTTTCTCCCTGCAGGGTTGTGCTGCACAGTGTGTTGCTTCGGGTAAACAGAGATACGCCGAGACTGTCTTCCAGCTTTTTTATGTGCTGGGATACTGTTGGCTGTGATATGTTCAGCGCGCTAGCTGTATCTCTGAAGCTCCCGGTTTCAGCCAGTGTTACGAATGTTCTGACAAAAGCGAGGTTTGATACCATGATTAGGATCCTATGAGATATCCTGAGCATTGACTGCAGTTGCAGGAATCTGACCTTTGCAAACAGCTATGATGCTTTCTGCGGCGGACTGTTCTATTGCCTGTCTGACTGAAGTTACAGCCGAACCCAGGTGCGGGATCAGGATTGTTTTATCAGATGCGATTAATTCGGGATGGATTGCCCGGGGGCGGTCAGGGATTGTCCAGTCTTCCATTTCAAATGTATCCGCTGCATATCCGGCTAGTTGTCCCGAAGTTAATGCTGTCACAACCGCATTCTCATCAACAAGTGAGCCGCGCGCAGGGTTGATCAGGAAGCTTCCTGGTTTCATGCCGGATATAAAGTCCCCGTTGACAAGATGATATGTCGTATCCATGAGATGAATAGCCAGAACGATAAAATCTGCTGTCTGCTGAATCTGCTTTATATCTGCCTGTGAGGCATTAAGTTTCTGTTCCATTTCCCGAGGCAATTTATGTTTGTCGTAGTAGAGTTTTCGGCAGTCAAACCCGTTTAACATTCTCATTGTGGCCTGGCCAACGGCACCAGCACCAATGACACCAATTGTTGCGCCATTTATTGAATGACCGTAATATTGCGGTCGCCAGCCTTTAAACTCTCCATTTCTGATATGTCTTTCACCTGGAACAAAATTTCTAACAAGAGCAATCATCATGCCTATTGTCAGCTCTGCGGTTGGTTCTGTCAGGAGGTCGGGAACATTGGTCAGGAGGACCGAGCGCTCAGAGCAGGCCTGCAGGTCAATGTTATTATATCCCTTCAGTGCTCCTGCAATTATTTTAAGCCGGGGGCACTGGTCCAGGAAATCAGCGTCTATTCTGTCGGTCATAAAGACCATTAATGCATCTGCTTCCCGGCAATGTGCCAGCAACTCATCCCGTGTCCAGGGGGCCGTGTTTTTATTCATGATCACCTCACCAAATGACTTAAGTTCGGTCAGGGTGCTGTCATTAACCGGTGTGGTGATAACTATTTTAAGGGACATTTTTTTTCTTACCAATCAGTTCTTACTCTGGATTTTTCAGACGTTCATAAAAGTGATAAAAACGCCTGCTATTGGTTATCATAATCAATAGGGGCGATCAATTATATTTTGTAATCAATGATTGTCGCAGGCTGTAGAAATACAGGGAGCAGAGTTGCAGTTTTTTCTGTAGCCAAAGGGATTTGTAATGCTTGACAAAACACAAAGTACAGAAGCGGTTCCGTTTATCTCAGTTGATAATGTCAAGGTTGTGTACCCTAATAATACCGTTGCACTGAAACCTACTTCGCTTGATCTTACGGGTAACCAGGTTACGGTACTTCTTGGACCTTCGGGTGCCGGCAAGTCAACTTTGCTTCGTGTCCTGAACCATCTTGTAACGCCTACGTCGGGCGAGATTATAACCCGTGAATTCGGTTCATTGAATTCCAGGAAATCCCTGAGAAAGCACCGACGGAATACTGCGATGGTGTTCCAGCAGCATCAGCTTATCGGGAGACTAACTGTATTGCAGAATGTTCTGCTGAGCCGGGTTGGAAATTATTCTTTCTGGAGAACATTATTCCCACTGCCGGATGCTGAGCGGCACCGCGCACTGGAATGTCTGGAGCGTGTGGGGCTTTTTGAAAAAGCACTTGAGCGTTGTGATGCGCTGTCAGGCGGACAACAGCAGCGTGTCGGTATTGCACGTGCTATTGCACAGAACCCCGGCATGATCCTGGCTGATGAGCCTGTAGCATCGCTGGATCCGGCAACATCGGAGCGCGTTCTGGAACTGCTTCAGTCCATTTGCCGTCAGGATAATATACCTGCGGTTATCAGTCTGCATCAGCTTGAATATGCGAGGAAATATGCAGATCGCATAATCGGGCTTTCACATGGACAAATCGTTTTTGACGGTCAGCCGGAAGAGTTGAAGGACAATGTTCTGCATAAAATCTATCAATCCTAAAAGCCCGTTGAACTGCTTTCCTGTGTCGGGAAAAACAAATTGTATCTACAAGGAGAAGAGTAATGACTAAGTGGATTTCATCAATCTTTTTTGCCGGGGTATTCAGCCTGCTGGCAAATTTTGCAATGGCTGCAGGTTCTTATGATCCGGCAGAGTTAAAAGTAGCACTACTTCCAGATGAGAATGCTGCTACTGTTATTCAGGATAATAAGCCTCTTGCAGCATATCTTGAGAAAAAGCTAGGCAAGAAAATCAAGCTTATTGTGACAACTGATTATTCGTCAATGATTGAAGCCATGCGTTTTGGCCGAATTGATGTGGCTTATTTCGGGCCTGCTTCATACACTATTGCCAAAGATAAAATGAAGGGCGGCAAGCTTGACATTGAACCTTTTGCAGCGCGTGTTAAAGGCGGTTCAACAACTTACCAGTCTGTTCTTATTGCCAGCAGCAAGTCCGGTATTTCCAAACTTGAGGAAATGAAAGGCAAAAATCTTCAGGTTGCTTTTGGCGATCAGGCGTCTACGTCCAGCCACTTTGCACCGAAGTTTACGATGATGCAGGCAGGTGTTATGCCGGGTAAAGATTACAAGCAAAACTTTACCGGTGCACATGATGCGGTTGCGCGTAACGTTGAGCGTGGCAATGCGCAGGTTGGTGGTCTGAGCCGTCCTATCCTTGAGCGTCTTCTTGAAAAAGGGACTATCGACAAAGATAAAATCAAGGTGCTGAAATATTCTGCTCCAATTCCCCAGTATCCATGGGTTATGCGTACAGATCTTTCGGAGAATATTCAGAAGAAGATCCGTGAAGCTTTCTATTCTCTGAAAAAAGGTACGCCTGATGGTGATGCGGTTCTTAAGCCTTTCAAAGCTGATGGTTTTGAAGATATCAAAGATACGGATTATGACATCATCCGTGATATCCGCAAGAACACAAAAGGCAAATAATATTCAGGGTAACCTGAGTTTCTATAAGTAAATATAAAAAGGTAGGCATCATGATGGATATTACGGCAACGACCAGCACAGAGGACAAAATTAAAACCCTGCTGGCGAAAGAGCGACGTGGCCGATTGATGCTTACCATTCAGGTTGCCATTGTTGCTGTGGTGATAATTTTCAGCTTATGGGCTACGGAACTTCTGAACTGGACACGGATTTCACAGGGGTTCCCTGCCATAGGTATACTATTTTCCGAAATGGTGCCTCCGGATTTTACACGCTGGCAGCAATGGATCAAACCGATGATAGATACGATTATGCTATCTATTGCGGGAACGACACTTGCTGTGGTTCTTTCAATTCCGCTGGCCTTTCTGGCAGCAAGAAATACCACTCCTAACAAGTATGTTTATTATACAGCAAGAATGGTGCTGAATTTTTTCCGTGCGATCCCGGAACTGATAATGGGGATTATCTTTGTGGCTGCTGTAGGCTTCGGGCTGTTGCCTGGCGTTCTGGCGCTAGGACTTCATTCTGTCGGTATGGTCGGAAAATTTTTTGCTGAAGCAATTGAACATGCGCATCCTGCACCTATCGAGGCCGCCCAGGCTTCCGGGGCATCATCCCTGCAGGTTATTACACACGGGGTTATGCCACAGGTCTTTCCCCAGTTTGCGGATGTTACCATGTATCGCTGGGAATATAATTTCCGTGCATCAACTGTGATGGGGATGGTTGGAGCTGGAGGCATTGGTACCGAGCTGGTTGGTTCGCTGCGACTGATTGATTATCCCCAGGTTGCCGCTATTCTACTGGTGATCCTTGCCGCTGTTACGGTTGTTGATGTTATGAGCGGTTTACTTCGAAAGAAGTTTCAATAGGTTGTAGAGGCCAGCTTTCTGTTTCACATGTCTGCAAACATATGGTATGTATAGCTAAACCTACATATTGTAGTGTGTATATATTTTTCCTTCCAGTAAAAGCCGATGAAATGGCTTTGTACTCTCGCAAGTTATCAAAAAAGCTATTTTCATATATGGCCCGAAGAAAGGGACAGGATGCGTATTAAACTGGGGTGTGAGCTGAGTTTTGAATTTTCTCAGGATACTCCCATGTTGGCTATGCTCAACATACACTATTCCCGCGCTTCTGATCTTGAGATGCCGGATCATCTGAGCACCAGCCCCTCGGTTAATGTGGAGGGGTATCGTGATGGTTTTGGGAACTGGTGCAATCGCCTTATAGCACCTGCAGGTCATTTTACGCTTGGTACAGATACTGTAATAAGGGATAGCGGGGAGGCTGACCCGATTTTGACCAATCTTTATCAGCATGAGATTCAACAACTTCCTACTGATAGTCTGCAGTTTCTGCTCGGCAGTCGTTATTGTGAAACGGATCAACTGTCGGATGAGGCCTGGCGACTTTTCAGTGATACCCCTACGGGAGCTGCCCGAGTACAGGCCGTCTGTGATTTTGTTCACAATCATCTGACATTTGATTATGCGCATTCAAGTGCAACCCGCACAGCGGTTGATGCATACAGGGACCGGCTTGGTGTTTGTCGTGATTTTACGCATCTCGCCATTACATTTTGCAGGTGCCTCAACATTCCGGCACGTTACTGTACAGGGTATATCAGTGATATTGGGGTTTCCCCTCCTCATGCTACGATGGATTTTGCTGCCTGGATGGAAGTGTATCTTGACGGGCAGTGGCACATATTTGATCCACGTAACAACAAACCGCAGAGAGGCCGTATCCTTATTGCGTATGGGCGGGATGCATCAGATGTTCCACTGACGCATACTTTTGGTCCGAATACACTGTCGGGGTTTAAGGTCTGGATATATGAGGTTTAGGTGAGGACTGGAGGGTTACTCTTCCAGTGCGTAAGTGTGCCATGTCCCGTCTTTACCGATTGTGGCCCGGTAGAAGAGATAGCGTTTTTTTGTGTGCATTCTTTTCAGCATATCTGATGAGGTGAGTGCCTGCAGGTCTGCTTTTTGCTCTTTTGTCAGTTTGTGCGGGGGAATTTCGGCGAGGTATGGCCAGATATATCTTTCATTTTTTGTGCCAGGCTTTTCAACCGCATAAGGCATGGAGAAGACTTTTTCCAGGGTCTTCAGGATATCTTTTCCTTTTCCATCTTTTGAAGTGGATTTCCAGAAGTCAATGGGGTGGAGTGTTGAACCGAAGCTGACGATGGGGAGGATTTCATTGCGTTGCAGGACGGGAAGCATGGCCTCCAATTTTCCGGATGCAGCAGCTTTTATGATGGCTGCGCGCATTTCCCGCACGGGTTTCGGCAGTTTTGTTATGTCTGTAGAAATTTCGATACTTGAGTGTTTTACTGGTGAAGAGTTAGATTGGCTGGTAGCCGAAGCACTTAATATCATGATAAGAATTGGCAATAATAAAATATTAATTGTCCGGGATCTGGAGAATTTTGTCTGGGCGCATAAAAATCTCATGGTTTTTGCCTTTACTTAATTGAGAGATGATATTCTCTTACTTCTGTTCTTGTAATTGGTCAGGGAAGTTATGAGAAAGCCTTGTTCTATATATAGTTTCACGCATTTTTGTGTTGAAATGAAAGCCAAGCAACCGATAATCAGCGTAAACTTAAACCAGGAACCGGGCTAGTGTTAGTTACTCCAATTGTTATTATTATCGGGCTTTTAATGGGGGTGCTGATTGCTGCTCCAGTCGGACCTGTTAATGTTTTATGTATTCAGCGGACATTGCAAAGTGGTTTCTGGGGCGGGGTTGCTGCCGGGCTTGGTGCTGTATTAGGGGACGGCATACTTGCGGCTACTGCTGCGTTCGGGGTTAAAGCGGTATCCTCTGTTTTTATGACACATCAAATGCAGATACAGGCAGTTGGCAGTATTATTCTACTGATTTTCGGTGGGCAGCTTTTTTTCAAGAAGCCGGTTATTGCAGAGCAGGTAGATGAAATGGCAAAGCTTGTGAATAATGCTGATGCTATACCGCAGTCGTTTTTTTTGACAATTACCAATCCTGGAGCACTGCTGGGAATATTTGCACTGTTCGGAGCACTCGCCTCATGGCTTGGGCATTTTGATTCAATGAATGCATTTGTTCTTGTGCTGGCGGTTATGGCCGGGAGCATGGCATGGTGGTTTGGTTTGTCCTGGCTGATCTGTATTATCCGCCATCACCTGAACGAAAAGCGCCTCAGAATGATTAACCAGTTTGCTGCCGGTTTTTTGATATTGTTTGGCCTTTCCCTGTTAGGTAAAATGTTCTGGCAGTTTATTATCTGATTTATTTCAGGATGTTCTCCTATGAAAAAACCCTTTAGTTGCAAGGCTGTTGAAGATGTTTTTGATGGTTATTCAAAGCCTGTGCGCAGAAATCTGCTGCGGTTAAGGGAGCTGATTTTTGATGAGGCAGCAAAACTTGAAGGTGTTGGGGATATTGAGGAGACGCTGAAGTGGGGGCAGTTATCCTATCTTCCATCTGTTACCAAAAGCGGGACGACTATCCGAATAGATAAAGTTAAGGCATCTGAAGATAAGTATGCGCTTTATGTGCATTGCCAGACTAATCTGCTTAACATTTACCGTGATTTATATAGTGATGTTTTTGAATTTGAGAAAAACAGGGCTGTACTTCTCGATGTAATGCAGCCCTTTCCTGAAATGGAGTTGCGCCATTGTATCGGGATGGCTTTGACCTATCATCTCAATAAGAAAAGTTAAGTTTCCAGGTGTCTGCTCAAGGCTTTTAAAGGTTTGAAGGCTGCTCTACATAATCTTTCAGGGCTTTATTCATTTTCTGAAATCCGAGTTCTGTGCTTTTGAGAACGCCAGAAACAACAGGCACAAGAATACCGGAAACTGTTCGTTATGATGGAAGGTAACTGCTGTACCTGTCTGCTCCAGCCTGAAGGAATGCGTTCCCGTAAAAATAAAAGGGTGGAAGAGGTTGCCAACCCATTGGAAACCGGTACCGGGGTCCACACTCAGTACCTGTGGTTTAATGAACATTGGCTGACCTTCAGGAGGAAGAATTGTGACTTTCAGCCTGGAGGCAGGTTCGAGAGTACCACTGATTTTTGTAATAAACGGGTTCCAGTTTTTATAGGCCTCAAAGTTGGTCAGTACTTCCCAGACTTTTTCTTTCGATGCATCTATTGTGATGGAAGTTGTGATCGTTTTCATTGCGTATGAGCCTGTTAAATTTTGTCTCTACCGGATGCCCTATATGAGAATTATGTCAGCAGGTTGATTCTGCGAATCACTCCATACTGATAACAGTCGAAAATGTATTAACAGGGGCCTGATTTGACTTTTTTCGGGTGAAAATATTCGATTTTATGACAATTCAGCCTGCAATTATGCTTAATAACTGTGTATTGGAGTTGAATCCCTTTATCTGTCCCTTGCGTAACTATGGGGTGCGCTCGTACTATCTGACAAGTCGTTGATGAGGCGACAAGCGGGGTAGAATAAAATGAATAGTAAAGCTTCAGGGCCGTGCCTAAGTGCGGTCTTTGTCGACTATGACAACATCTATTTGTCGCTCAAGAGGAAGAGTGAAGATGCTGCCAAATGTTTCGCCAAGGATATTAACACCTGGTTGAAGCAGATTGAGACAGGCTCACTTGTTACACCGACAAATGGATTCGCTACTAATCTGGAACGACGTCTGGTCATGAACCGTTGTTACGGTAATCCTGTTCCAAGACGCAACAGTAATGACAGTGCTACGGATATGAGCTCGTTTCCGTTTGTGCGGCATCATTTTCTCAGAGGGGGCTTCGAGATTGTTGACTGTCCGCCATTAACGGCACAGCTTAAGAATTCGTCAGATATACGTATGGTTATGGATATCCGGGATTTTCTGGATCATGACACATATTATGACGAGTTTATTATTATGTCCGGTGATGCTGACTTTACGCCTGTATTGCACAGGTTGAGGTCCCATGCGCGTCGTACCGTTATATATGCAAATGAATATACAGCTACACCTTATACAGCTATTTGCGATGGTGAAATTCGTGAGGCCGATCTGATTTCGTTTCTTCTTGACGGGAAACTGCCAAGTTCGGTCGATCAGGCACCAGCTATTGCACCTCAGGAACTGCATAATAATAATGAAGAATTACGGCGTGAGATTATGGAAGAGGTTGTGGGGGCAATTAACTCTTCTGATAAGCCTGTGCCGATTGCATTTCTTGCGGATAAAGCACAACGCAGCCTGGGACATGATAAAACTGTCGGGTCCAACTGGGCGGGATTTGGCGCATTCAGAACGTTTCTGAATGAGAACCTTCCACAAGACATCAGTCTAACGGAAACGCCACCCTATTATGCTTTTAATCCTGAGCGGCATCAGCTGAACTATAATGCCGAACCTGATCTGCAACAGCTTGCACATCCGGCGTTTTCTGGTGACCCTAATTCAGGTTCTTCGCAGATACCGCCAGCGACAGGTTCGCAACTTGCACCTGTTAAACAGGCTTCAACAGCAAGTCTGGATCTGCAGAAGTCTATTGCGCGGATTCATGAAGCCAGCCATGTACCTCCTCTTGCTCCACCGGATTACCGGGTGTTATTCAAAGTGATGACGCAGGAACTTTCGGAGAAGGGGCTTAATGGCGGGCAGACAATCTCAAGCATCTCAATGAGATCAAAACAGAGTGGTGTTGAGATTTCGCGTGATGATGTTCAGTTCCTGCTGGATGTTGTCAGTGAAGCTGATCCATGGTTCGAACAAGGCGTTTCGCCAGAGTTGTTTGCCGGTCGTGTTCGTAATTTCGTGATTGCACGTTGCAGGCAGAATGGTCTGCAGTTATCGACTGATGAACTTGAGTTGATTGAAGCATGGTTTATTGGTGTGCAGGCTCCGGGAATTACTTCCAGTGCGCAAAATGGTTCTTCATTCCCGAATGAGGGGCAGAACCAGGCAACGGCAGCGGGGGGAAATTTACCTAACCCGTTTAACCCGGAAGCGACTGCTAATCTTGGACTGGAAGGGGATGTCCCCAGTCTTCCAAGATTTGTTCGTCAGCATATGCGCGGGAACTAGATATAACTGACTAATATCAGTATTAAGGGAATCATCGAATGTTGACTGGTTGTGGAACCAGCTGATTTTCGAGGTTCCCTTTTTTATTTGTCGAAGAGGTATTGTTTTGGTTTAAACAATACGCATCAGAAAGCCATTAGTGTCTGGCTTTCTGATGTATTTTGATTTTAGGGAAAAAGCAGGTCAGCCGGAGCCTGGTCAGCCTGGTCAGCCTGGTCAGCCTGACAGGCTGAAGCGCTGGATCACTTCAAAGGGTTTGTTGTTTCCGGGATCACCAACCACTGCGATACCGTCAATGAGGCAGGGCTCCGAGCAGATATGCTCCAGAACAGGAGACAGTTTGGGCAGGAGGACCTCTTTATCTTCCTCTGACAGACTACGTGTCAATGTGATATGAAACTTAAATTCACTCAGTACATATGGGTAGCCTAGTTCTTCAAGCATCAGGCGTTGATGCAGGCTTAAATGCCCAGTTTCCATTCTTCTTGTGCGTTCCTTCATAGTGAGAGGTGCACGAAAATCTTCGAAACCCAGAACACATTGTGAGGCAAACTGATTGATCTGGTGTCCATTGCCCTCAGGAGCCAGTATCATTGTATTACCCACCCAGGACTGTTTCAATTTTCCCAGTGAAAAGCTCTTTCTGTTGCTGGCGAAACATTTGGCCTGATGCAGCAGCTTTTTAAGTGTAAAGCCCTCTGCCAGGTGAAATGGCGCTTTTAATGTTGCATGCAGACCGTATCTTGCCGGTTTAGCGGTGATATCGGAGACCAGATTTTTGTCCAACCCAAAAATTCTGATATCATCGTCTTCCAGTTTGTCACTTCCAAACCAGACCTGGCCGAACTCTGCCAGTTTTGAGTTGGGAGCTGGTACGTAGTAAATTGCGAAACGCTCGTAGCTTTCACTATTTAACTCCGCTGAATTAGCCGTAAATAGCTTCGAATTTGCAAGCATTGAACTTGTCCTCTAGTTGGCCGCCTTGCATAATAATGGCCGAAAAAACCTTATCCGCCACATAACATAGATATGTGACAGCCCGCTGAAATCAAGGTATAGGGAGGCATGCCTCCTAATTCCTGTGCTGATATCTTAGGATTTGGGCAGTATTATTGCTGTATTGGAAGAAAAATACTTATCCCCGTCTATTTTTTATTTGAAGCGCGGCGTATGTGCTTCGTTGTTCGGTCACTATTATCATAATCGCATAGTAGTGCAATAGTAATACTTGGTATTTCTGATTTTTATTCTGACTATGCTTTTTGTGCCATTTTTCTATACTTGGTAAGTCTCTAAAATATAGAGGATTTCAGGATTTTGACCGTAAATCCGATAAAGACAGGTTTGTGGAAATTGCATTTTCGCTTACAGGAAGATTAATTACGGTTGACGTTTTTGACTTCAGTGCGCGCTTGAGAATTGTTCTGAACATTTTTCTATGTTCGATGGTTTCTCCTGTAATACCAAAGCTTTCTGCAAATTTCATAAAGTCAGGGTTACTCAGGCTAGTACCCAGAACGCGGTTTGGATATTTTGATTCCTGGGCGAATCTAGCTGCGCCATACATGTTATTGTTTACAAGAATGACGATGATTTTGAGTCCATAATGCATTGCCGTTGCAAGTTCGCCAGCGTTCACCATAAAGCCTCCATCTCCGACTATTGCGATCACTGTTCGGGCCGGTTCAGCCAGTTTTGAAGCTATTGCGGCAGGAAGGGCATATTCCGGTACATTGCTGTTTGGTGCGATGCGGGATTTGTGTTCTCTGAACTGGTAATATCTGTGAAGCCAGTCAGCGTAGGTTCCATCACCGTGAGTGATTATCGTATTTTCAGGGGCAACTTCATTTATGACGCGAATAATATATTCAAGTTTTACATCGCCTGGAGTGTCATGAGGAATAAGGAAGTTTTCGTAATCCTTGCGGGCGTCAGCTCGCCATTCATTCCACTGAATAGATTGTGAAGGCTCCAGTTTCATCAGCTTTTCAGAAAACTGTAATGAATTGGCATTAATCATCAGATCTGCCTGATAAATCCGTCCAAGTTCGCTTGGGTCCGGGTGAATATGTATTAACTGGCCTTCCGGCTGTGGCGTCCGGAGAATAGCGTTGTTATCTGTCGTGTTTTCTTCCAGTTCGGTGCCAAGGGCTATTACCAGATCTGCTTCACGGAAGCGTCTGGTCAGGGCCGGATTCATGTTTGTACCGGTATGCCCCACATAGTGTGTGTGATGATTGTTGATATAATCCTGACAGCGGTAGGCTGCGGTTACGGGCAAATCAAAGTTTTCGGCGAAGGTCAGAATGTTTCGGGAGGTTTCTGCACTCCATCCTGATCCACCAACGACAAGCAATGGGCGGCTGGCACTTTCCAGCATGGACTGCAATTCCTGCATATCTGCATCGGAAGGGGAGGAAAAGCCGCGTTTTGCGGGTTTCAGGTCTTCTATATGAGCCCGCTGCTCCTGTATGTCTACGGGAATTCCGATTATTGTCGGTCCGGGCTTTCCTGAAGTAGCTATATGCCATGCACGACTGATATATTCAGGGATACGTTCTGCACTGTCCACGATTGCGCAATATTTTGTCGCGTTGGAGAAATAGGAGATGAAGTTGATATCTCTTGTGGTTCCCCGGTTAAGCAGAGTCGAAGGTGGAAGGCCTACAATCAGTATAAGTGGTGTCGCATTTGACTGGGCGGTATGAAGGCCAATTGTAGCATTTATGGCGCCTTCCAGTCCGGAGACGAGGCATATTCCCGGTTTTTCTGTTAACTGGCCATGAGCCTGAGCCATGATAGAGGCGGCACTTTGCTGGCGGCAGGTTATTGTCTGCAATTTTGCATTTTCATACAGGCCATCAAGTATATTTGTTAAATTTATTCCGGGAACAGTGAATACCCGATCACAATTTTGTGTTTTTAGCTGATGTACCAGTATCTGACCGCCGTGGCGCATAATGACTTCCTGAAAATGGGGTTATTTTACCTGCTATTCTTATATTGTTCGCCCGTAATATCCAAATTGTGAATTCAATGTCATTAAAATTCTTTATTTTCGTGGATATCTGACAAAACCAGAATAATATTGTTCGATTTGATGGAATAACGACTGGTGCTATAACGTTATACATATAGCATGAATATGTTGTTTCCCGGACTTATATCTATCGGAGAGGAAAGATAATGAAAAAATTTGCCAAACTTTTTTTGGTTGCGGGCAGTCTTGCAATCGCTTCTGCTGGTGCATTTGCTGAAGGTGACGTTGTTAAGGAACGTCAGGGGCTGATGAAAACCATTGGTGGTTCAATGGGTGTAACTGTGAAAATGATTCGTGGTGCAACTCCTTTTGATGCAGCTGCTGCAGAAGAAGCTTTGAAGAAGATGTCAGAAGCTGCAGGCAAGTTTCCTGAGCTGTTTAAAGAAGGCACTGACATGTCTAAAGTTCCAACTTCGGAAGCAAGTCCGAAAATCTGGGAAAACATGGAAGACTTCAAAAAGAAAGCGGAAGAGCTGAAAGTTGCTGCACTGAAAGGTTCAGAAGCTGCAAAAGGTGGTCTGGACTCTCTGAAGGGCTCATTTAAAGCGATTGCTGCTACGTGCAGTGGGTGCCACCAGGCATACCGTGTGAAAAAGCAATAGTTTTTTCATCGTTGAATTTACGGGGGCGTCTCTGGTGGTGACTATCACCAGAGGCGCCTTTTGTGTATTATGGCCAATAAATTATTCTGGTGTTGGGGGATTTTATGAAACGTTTTCTGGTAGCGATCGTCGTGCTTGGTGTTATGGGGCTCGCAGTATTTTACGGGTTGACCATCCCGGGAGTTGTTACAAAGGCTGAATTGCCGAAGCATACAGCAAGTATCCAGAATGGTGAGACTATGTTTTATGCTGGCGGATGTGCTTCATGTCATGCGGCACCTGCTTCTGATAAATGTGATGATCATAAATATTCAGAGCCGACCAAACTGGTTGGAGGGCGCTGTCTGAAAACGCCGTTCGGTACATTTTATGTTCCCAATATTTCTCCTGATAAAGAAGACGGGATTGGTGGTTGGACGAATGCAGAGTTTGTTACTGCCATGGTGAAGGGGGTGTCTCCTTCAGGTTCTCATTATTATCCGGCGTTTCCGTTTACCTCCTACCAGCGTATGAAATATACTGATCTTATTGATATGAAGGCCTATCTGGACAGTCTTCCTGCTGTTAAGGGGAAAGCGCCTGCTCATGATCTGGCTTTACCTTTCAAGCTGAGACGTGGGCTTGGGCTCTGGAAAGTTCTGTTTCTGGATGGAAAGCAATTCAAGGCTGATCCTGGTGCAAGTGATGAAATTAACCGCGGGGCCTATCTGACTGAGGGGCCAGGACACTGTGGTGAGTGTCACAGTCCGAGAAACGCGCTGGGTGGTGTTGATACTGCAAGGCGTTTTGGTGGTGGTGCTGCTCCTGAAGGTGGTGGCTTTATACCCAATATTACCTCTCATAAAACCGGTATTGGCGGGTGGTCGAAGGATGAGCTTGTTGAGGCTTTCACCACAGGCTTTACACCTTCATTTGACTCGCTGGGTGGTTCCATGACAAGTGTCTGGAAGAATCTTTCAAAGCTTTCCGTAGAGGACAGAAAGGCAATTGCTGCATATCTGAAATCTCTTCCTCCTGTAGAAAGCAAAAAGAAATAGACCGTCTTTTGTGTCGGGTTCTATTGCCGGAGAGTGACTATGTTTTTACCTTTTTTATCAGGTGGTAAAAAGCTATCTGAGAGTTGCCGCTGTTTTCATGTTGCAGTTGTAATGCTGGGGGCTTTGTGCCTGTCCGGCGGGATAGCCTCTTCGGCAGATATTTACGGGCTTGTTGTCGGGATTGATGACTATGTCGGAACAGATAATGATCTGGCTGGTGCTGTGAATGATGCCCGGGATATAAATCAGGCGCTCAATAAAATCGGTGCCAGAAAAGTTGTTCGTTTTCTCAATAAAGATGCCACAAAGGCGAATATCTCCAGTGCCTGGTTTGATCTTGTAAAGCAGGCGAAGGCCGGGGATACAATTGTCTTTACGTTTTCCGGACACGGTTCTCAGGAGCAGGAGCCACCGGGACGCAATGGTGAAGTAGACGGGAAGAATGAGAACTTTCTGTTAGCCGGATTTCAGCCATCGGGATATTACACAAAAGAGCGTATCGTTGATGATGAACTGTTTGCCTGGACCAAGGTGGCGGATGACAAGGGGATCAATGTTATTCTTGTCGCGGATTCATGCCATTCGGGAACGATGAACCGGGCGGTGGGTATTACACCGGTTCGTTACCGTCAGGGTAAGTTCAGTGAGATTACCGGAGACAAGCTTCGGTATCCTGATCAGAAATTTGCTAAAATTACTGAAAAAGATCTTGAGAATGTTACATTTATTGGTGCGACCTCTGATGATCGGCTGACTCCTGAAGTGACGATTGACGGATTATTTCGTGGTGCTTTGAGCTGGTCATTTGCAAGGGCACTCGAAGGTAAAGCAGATGTTGACCGGAATGGTGTTGTTTCGCAGTTTGAGCTGGTGACTTTTGTGGTTGCTGCTGTACGAATGCATGTAGAGAATCAGCAATCGCCCCAGATTACTCCGGTACGGGCTGCCGGTGTGCCAATGTTTCCGGTTCTGGTGGAGAATGCGTTTTCCGGCTCCCAGCGGGCTCCGCAAACAGGGTCTATTGATGGCACGGAGAGAGGGGGGAATGTTCTGCGTGTTGCTGTTTCTGGCGGGAGCTTTGGTTTAATAAGCAAGATACCAGATATTGCAGAAGTTACTGACCATAAGCAGGCTGATATTATATGGAATGTTAAAGAAGGTACCGTACGCCATCCTGTTGGTGGGATTGTTGCCGAGAATGTTGATGCATCCTCAATCAGGCCTGTGATTATGAAGTGGCGGGTTCTCAAGGAGTTAAAGAGTCAGTCGCTTGTGGATCCGTTAAAAATGGAACTGTTGAAAGGGAACCACAGATATCGCAGACTTGAGGAAGTCGAGATTTCTGTTTCCGATATCAGATATCCTCATATCACTGTTTTTAACCTGCCCCCAGACGGGAAGGTTGAATATCTACAACCACTTCTTGATGACAAAAAGGGGCGGAAAAAGGACTGGACCGGCAAGACCTATTTCAAGAAATTCCGCGTGGCTAACCCTCCTTATGGAGCAGAGCATCTGGTTGTTATTTATTCGCCAAAAATCCTTAGTGGTCTGCACAGCACACTTTCGCAGATGAAAGTGCCTGAAGATACGAAAGCATTGCAGGGGCTGCTAAAGGCTGCGCTGGGCAAGCAGAAGTTTCAGGTTGGTGTTCTGAGTATTTATACGGGGAAGTAGCGAGTATGACTGTTGTGGATGCTACTGAGCTGAAATGTCCGCTGCCCGTTCTGAAGGCACAAAAGGCATTGCGGGGTCTTGAGAAGGGGCAGGAGGTTCTCGTTATGGCCACTGATCCTAACGCTCCGGGGGACCTGGAGGATCTGTGCGGGATGACCTCCGACAGGGTGATTGAGAACAAGGCGGTTAACGGGGTCTTTCATATTACTATAGTTAAGGGATGATCCTGTTTCAGTTATTGATAAAACAGGCTTCTTACCGGTGCCTGTTAACCTGCAAAAATGTGTTATAAATCATGTGCTTGCTGTTATTTTAAAAAAGTGCTTTACAAGCCTGTAAAATGAACATACGACACCCTCCAAAATAATTGAATTTTCAGCAACAGTGAGGACGTATTGCGTCCGTTGGGGGTCTCATGAAATGGACAAACACGCATCTGCCGCAGAGCTAGTTCGTTATGGTATGCCTTATCGGCCTGTCATTGCGACCAGGCCGCATTTGTTACGTCGGGCTGCGACTTTTTTTATGCAGCATTTTCCTGGAAAAACTTTATACGCCGTAAAAGCCAATGACACTCCTGAAGTGATTGAGGAGCTGTACAGGGCCGGTATTCGTGCGTTTGATGTTGCTTCTCTTACCGAGATCCAGCAGTTGAAAGCATATGATAAAGCTGAGCTTTATCTGATGAATCCGGTTAAGCCCCGATATGTTATTTCCGAGGCTTATCATAATTATGGTGTCCGGAATTTTTCTCTGGACTCACTGGACGAGCTTAACAAAATTCTGGAAGAAACCGGAAATGCGAAAGATCTGAATCTGTTTGTGCGTGTGTCATGCAATGGCAAGGGGGCGCAGATTGCCCTTGATGACAAGTTCGGTGTTTGTGATGAGGATGCTTACCAACTTTTGATGGCTACGCGTAAAGCTGCTCTTAAGCTGGGAGTTGCTTTTCATGTGGGTTCGCAGGCGATGGTGCCAGAGCGTTACGGGGAAGCTCTTAATGCTGTCAGTGCCATGATTGCAAAATCAGGTGTGTTGCCGGATGTTATTGATGTGGGGGGAGGTTTTCCCTCAGTTTATCCGGGGTTAACGCCTCCGCCATTATCCAGCTATATGAGCATGATTGAAACTGCATTTGAAAAAATGAATGTGGTTGAAACATGCGAGCTGTTGTGTGAGCCGGGGAGAGCACTTGTTGCTGAAGCCAGCTCTCTGTTTGTTCGTGTCGAACACCGAAAAGGGCAGCATCTGTATATAAATGATGGTTCTTATGGCTGTCTGCATGATGCTGCTCATTATGGATTTGTTTTTCCGGCCAGACTTGTGCGGGCAGACGGCGGTTCGTTAGGAACATTGCAACCATTTGCCCTTTACGGTCCGACCTGTGACAGCGCTGATTTTATGCCGGGGCCTTTTTATCTTCCGAGTGATGTACGCGAAGGAGATTTTATTGAGATCGGACAGCTTGGTGCATATGGCAGAGTCATGACAACGCTGTTTAACGGTTTTGGCCGTTATGAGTATGTCGAGCTTGAGGATGAGCCGATCATGTCCATGTATGGCACAGAGCGCTCTGTTGAGAATATTGAAGGCCTTGTGGCTCTTCAGAAGCATATATAGAAGGTTTACCTGAAAATGGAAGAACGTACCGGTCGCAAGGCGGAGCTGTTGGCAAAGCCTGTGCAGCATATTGATGTTACATCTTTTGATGCCCGTCCTATTATTAATCAAATGGCCGGAATGTCATTTACTGCCCGTGATACTGCCCGTGCTACTGATATCTTTAACAGTATGCTTAAAGATGAGGAATGTTCAGTCATTCTGACTATTGCCGGTTCTGCGATGGCTGGCGGCTGCATGAAGATAATTGCAGATATGGTCAAGCATAATATGGTTGATGCTATTGTTGCTACGGGTGCCAGTATTATCGATATGGATTTCTTTGAAGCGCTGGGCTTCAAGCATTATCAGGGTACGACCGGTGAAGATGATAACGAGCTTCGTGAGCTTGGTATTGACCGTATTTACGATACATTTATTGATGAAGACGAGCTGCAGATCTGTGACCGTACCATTACCGGAATTGCGAACAGCCTTGAGCCGCGTCCATACTCTTCGCGAGAGTTTATTGCGGAGATGGGAAAATGGTTGCGCAGTCATGCCAAGAAGAAAGATTCTCTGATCCAGCTTGCCTATGACAATGATGTTCCGATTTTCTGTCCGGCGTTTACTGACTCCAGTGCGGGGTTTGGTCTTGTTCTGCATCAGGCAAGAACGCGTCAGGAAAGTCTGACACTGGACTCAATTCGGGATTTCCGTGAATTAACGGATATCAAAATACGTGCAGGTGTAACCGGTCTGTTTATGATTGGTGGCGGTGTGCCGAAGAACTTTGCGCAGGATACTGTTGTCTGTGCCGAGCTTCTTGGTTCAAGCGTCGAGATGCATAAATATGCGGTTCAGATTACTGTGGCCGATGTCAGAGATGGTGCGTGTTCAAGCTCTACACTCAAGGAAGCCTCTTCCTGGGGGAAGGTTGATACAGCTCTTGAGCAGATGGTCTATGCGGAAGCAACCAGTGTCCTGCCATTGATGGTGAGTGATGTCTATCATAGAGAGCACTGGAAAGAGCGGAAGAAGTTCCGTTGGTCCAGAATGTATAAATAGAGTGAAGTGATGGCTTTAACCTATATTGAAGCATCAGAAGGTTTTCTGGGACTTGAAGGCGATGACGCCTTCAGGTCATCTGATGCAAAGGCTGTTCTTATTCCTTTTGGTCTTGAGAAAACGACCAGTTACGGTTCGGGGACTGATAAGGGACCTGCTGCCATTCTGGAAGCCAGTCATCAGGCGGAACTGTTTGACGAGGAGACCTGGTCCGAACCGTTCCGGGATTATGGCGTCGCTACGCTTGCGGAGACTGCCATTCCAGATCGACTGGAAGATGCTCTTGATGTTCTTGAGCAGACTGTTGAGGCAGTCCTTGAAGCGGGTAAGTTTCCTCTGGTTTTGGGAGGGGAGCATTCGCTGACTGCGGGAAGCATACGGCCATTTGCCAAACGCCATGATGATCTGGTGGTGCTGCAGTTTGATGCCCATGCTGATCTACGGGACGGGTACGATGGAGAGCATTATTCCCATGCCGCAGCCATGTGCAGAGTGCTGGATCATGATAATGTGAGCCTTGTCTCAGTTGGTATTCGTAATATTTCGGCTGAGGAAATCCCGTTTCTTGAAAATAATAAAGAGCGTATCAGTATTTTCTGGGCGAAAGACAAATCTGACTGGGATGTTCAGCAGATTGTTGATCTGGTGAAGGGAAAAAAGGTTTATATTACCTTTGACCTTGATGGGTTTGACTCAAGTCTGATGCCTGCAACCGGAACCCCGGAACCGGGTGGACTGTTTTTTGACGAAACTTTGAAAATACTCCGCAAAGTGTGTGCGGTCAGCGAAATTGTCGGAGCTGATGTGGTTGAGCTGGCACCGATAAAGGGATTGCACGCCTGTGATTTTCTCGCGGCGAAGTTGTGTTACAAGATGCTGACATACTCTTTGACAGATATTTGACCAGACAGGCAGTAGGGGGATTTTTCCCTCTGCCCATTTTCGTCTCATTGTCTTTCTATTATCTCATTACTCTATAGATTAACTTTGCCTTTAATTAACTCCTATACTAAGAGGGGTTCATGTTGGGGGAACGGGGTTTTTCTGATAGATGTCGATAATGGATTGATTTGTGGGAGGTGTCTTTTGAGAGCTTTTGCCAGGATACTACTTACCGCGTTATTTGCTGTCAGTTTTTTTGTTTCTTCAGCTATGGCAGAGCCCAGAGGTATCTGGGTGACGAAAGAAGGTAAGTCGTTGATAAATATTGCTCCCTGTAAAGGACAAAGGGGGCCTCGCAGTACTTTGTGCAGCAAGATAATATGGCTGCAAAAGCCGTTTAACGAGAAGGGCGAACCTTTACGGGACCAGATTAATGCTAATCCCAGACTGCGCAAGCGGACTATCCTTGGTATGCCAATCCTTCTGGATATGCGCCCAAAATCGGGTTCGTGGGAAGGACGGGTTTATAATCCTGAGGATGGTAAGGAATACCGTGCAGAAATGCACCCGCAGGGGCGGCGCAAGCTTCTTGTGAAGGGTTGCGCCAAGGTGTTGTTCAGCTGGGTCTGCCGTGAGCAGTTATGGCACAGAGTTACTGTTGGTGCTATCCGGGCAATTGATATGCCCGTTGAGCCTGTTATCAGCAGTAATTAAACAGTATTTTCCTATTTCTTACGTTTTTTCTTCTTTGCCGGGCAAAGGAACAGCGGGGCTTCATACCGTATTGGTCTTGTGGTTATGAATGATGACGGACGGCTGAATATTGAGGAGTTGTCCATTGCCATCCAGGCTCCAGTGGTTATGCCGACATGGCGGTAAGCGACGCCACGGCTTTGTCCTTTTTTTCGGTGTATTCCTTTTCCAATGCGAGCTCTGAAGCCTTTTGAATTTGCATTCCAGGCTACTATGCATCCAGCCCGTTGAGTTGTTGTGGGTCTCCAGCCGGCTCTATATGCCTGATCGTAAATTGTTTTGGCATTTGCTGTGCGCCTTGCCCATCTGCACCCTGCCTTTTTCAGTATAGCGTGAACCACAAGAGCACAGGAGTTATAGCCAGGGATATTATCAACTCTGGTTGCAGGTGTGTGGGTCCGGACGCCGTATAGCAAACCTTTTTTCTCAAGCTGGAATTTTGCCGGAGCTCGTTCGGCATAATATACAATTGATTTTGTTGAGCAGTTGGCGGGGGGAGCATTTTTGAAAACGGCTCCAGCAGATGCTGCTCCAATAAATGTTCTGTATGCGGGTTTACGCCAATAAGTTGCACCAAGAGATATGTAACTTCCCCTGTAGTTCGGTACAGGAGAGATATCGCGGTAAGGGTTATTGAGTATTTTCTGAATTTCGTATTTTTTTGTGCCGGTTTGCCTATCGGTTTTTGCAAGTGCGGTATTGGCAGAGAAAATCGATATTACCGTACACACGACTGTTAATGATTGGGTAACGCTATATTTTTTGACTGGGTTGAGCATACTTTAGACGGTCCGCTGTTTGAAACATTGTATTTGGGGACAGGAGTTTTGTTCTAGATATAACATTCCTACCCTGAGAGATTTATGAATAAACTTCAACTTTAGTTATGTAATATTTAATTTACGGCTTTTTCAAAGTGAGAATCCGTTTTGTTTATGCAGCATTGTTTATAAATCAGTAGCAGTATTCATATTTTTATTAACCAGATTCTCTATAGACATGGTAATGTTTCAGGGCTCAATCAATAGGGCTGTCAAGCAGATCAAGAATGATAAGGAGAAAAACATGGGGCGCGTACTAACAGTAACTCTCTTTTTAATTACTCTAATGGCGATTGGTGGCGCTGCTACAATTCACCTTAAAGGTGTTGAGTTGCGAAAAGAACTTACGCAACTTGAGAAAGATAAAGAAACTTTAACCGAGCAGGTTTCAATGCTTAAAGAAAAAGCAGAGAATGCCGGCAAGGAGATTTCAGGCAAGCTTGAAGCTGCTGAAAAAGCCAAAGCTGCTGCTGAAGCTGAAGTTTCTAAAGTATCAGGTGAGTTGAAAGCTGCCCAGGCAAAAGTCTCTGAGGCTGAAAAATCTGCTGCTGATGCGAAGAAAGCTGCTGAAGAAGCGACTGCTTCTGTTGAAGGTCTTAAAAAGCAACTTTCTGAAGCTACTGCTGCAAAAGAAGCTGCTGAAAAAGCCAGCGCTGAAGCAAAGGCTGAGCTTGAAAAAGCTAAAGCTGCTACGGCTGAAAATAAATCCTAATATACAAAATTAAAAGCGTTCTCAAATGACCATTTGTATTTGAGAACGCTTATCAGATTTATTAAAAAATCAGACTTTCCGGTCTGTTTATTGTGGTGCCGGGCCTAAAATGATTGTTGCATTCAATCCACCGAAGGCGAATGAATTAGACATCACATAGTTCAAAGTTTTTTCCCTGCCAACATTTGGGACATAATCCAGATCACACTCAGGATCGACTTCATCCAGAGATGCTGTTGGTGGAACAAAACCTTCTTCCATGGCTTTGAGGCATATTGCTGCTTCGATTGCACCACATGCGCCCAATGTATGGCCGTGCATTGATTTTGTCGATGAAACAAGCAGGTTATCAGCATCTTTGCCGAAAACTTTTCTGATTGCTTTCGTCTCATTTACATCATTAACTTTTGTGGCTGTTCCGTGTGCGTTAACATAGTCGATATCGCTTGTGGACAGTCCGGCGTCATTCAGAGCGATAAGCATCGCATTTGCCGGGCCTTCCATTGAAGGATTGACCATATCCTTGGCGTCAGAAGTCATGCCGAAGCCAACAAGCTCACCAAGGATTTTAGCACCACGTGCTTTTGCATATTCCAGTTCTTCAAGGATCAGGATACCAGCACCTTCAGCAAGGACTGTTCCGTTACGGTCTTTAGAGAATGGACGGCAACCTTCAGGGCTTAATACGTGAAGTGCCTGCCATGCGCGAAGTGAGCCATAGTTGATCACGGCTTCGGATGCTCCTGCGATACCAAGTTTTACCTGACCCTGCTGGATCATCTGGTATACAAGGCCCATTGCGTGGGTTGCTGTTGAGCAAGCACTGACTGTACCGAAGCAGGGGCCTTTAACCCCGTATTCCATACTCAGGTGGGCTGCCCCGGAGCTTCCGATGGCTTTCAACAATGTAAGAGGGTTGGTCGCTTTTCTTTTTTTGATAAAAAGATCGCGGTAAGAATTTTCCAGCGTCATCAAGCCGCCAATACCTGATCCAACGATACAGGCTGAACTTTCGGCGTCTATAAATGGTACTTCCAAGCCAGACTGGTCAACAGCTTCCTGGGCAGAAATGCCTGCCAACTGGGAATAGCGGTCACCACGGAAGATATCTCTGGAGCGCAGATCCTGTCTTGGATCAAAGTCGCTTACCTCTCCTGCAATTTTAATATGCAGATCTTCTATATCAAAGCTTTCAATAGGACCTACGCCGATCTCGCCTTTTTTGGCACGAGACCAAGTCTTATCGACGCCAGTACCAAGGGGAGTCGCTACTCCCATACCGGTAATGACGACCCGTTTGCGTCCATTTAAATTTGTCATGTACTTAAAGTCTGCCTCTCATTGAGGTCGAGGTACGAATACACAAAACGGCGAACTCTTACGCCGGATTGTGAGATTCTTATGCGGCAGCGCCAGATTCGGCGATAATTCCTTTAACTTTATCGACTACAGAGCCGACAGTCGCAAATTCCTCAGCCTCTTCGTTTGCATTGTATGGAATTTCAATACCGAAAGTATCCTCGATATCAAAAACAATCACAGCCAGATCGAGTGATTCGATATCGAGATCACTAAGAGGTGTTTCCAATGCTACAGTTTCTGGCGGTTCTTTCATATTCTTTTTCAGAATATCAATAATCTTTGTTGCCACTTCATCCATATTAAACTCCCTTCCCCGGTTCATTCTTTTACACAACGGGGACATATTTAGGTAATCTATTCTTTATGATACAGGAGTATCAAGGTAATAGGGGACCTCACATATACATAAAATCTTCAAGAGTCTAGCTTGTGTTTTATTTATCGCAGGTCTGCATCACTCTCAAGCATGTTGCATATCGTATCAGCAGGCCTGTTTCAGTCCCACTAAAGGCCTGTTTTCCGCTGCAAGGTCAAAATCTTAAACATGTTAAGGTTAACACCGCGTTTAACTTTCCCGGACATTAACCATTCTTCAGGGAAAAATATAGAGTTTGTAGGGAATTAAAGTCAACCATAGTCTTAGTCGAAAGTGTATCATTGTGTGCTAATATTTCGCACCTGCGTGGAGATTTATGGAAATTTTAACAAAAATTAAGATTGTCCGCGTATCGGGCTTACTTTTCACCTTATGAAAAGCCGTATCAGTTTTCCGTTATAGCGCCGTCACCAAGCGTCTATGATATACACAATTACAAAGGGCACAGAATATGAATGAAATGTCTGCATCAGCATCCGGGGAACCTGTCGATCCTATATGGGTCAAGAGTTACATGGAGGGCGTAGATTATAATATGGATATCACTCCGGAGCCGGTTTACAAGCTTCTGGATGATTCCGTTGCCAAATTTCCCAATAATAACTGTACCTCTTTCAAGGGCAAGGAACTGACTTACAGAGAAATCGGTAACCTTGTTGACCGAGCTGCAAAGGGGTTGCAGGGGCAGGGCATTGGTAAAGGGTCCAAGGTCGGACTGCTTTTGCCTAATACGCCGTATTACATCATTTTTTATTATGCCATTCTGAAAACAGGCGCGACAGTCGTAAACTTTAACCCTCTTTATTCTGTTCCTGAGCTTGAGCATCAGGTTAAGGACAGCGGTACCGAGATTATGGTAACGCTGGATATGAAGGTGACATTTAACAGCACCGAGAAGCTTCTGGAAAGCGGTGTTCTGCCAAAGGCGATTGTATGTCCGATGGCGCAGCTTCTGCCGGGCGTTACGTCTATTCTGTTCAAGCTGTTCAAAGGTGGTGATGTTGCCAAGTATCAGTCTTCATCAGTTGCTTCCAAAGTTTTGAAATATAATGATATTATCAATAATGACGGCAAGTTTGAGCCAGTCGCGATTGATGTGAATAAAGATGTAGCGCTATTGCAGTATACAGGTGGTACTACGGGTGTTCCAAAAGGCGCGATGCTTTCTCATGCGAACCTTTCCTATAATGCGTTCCAGTGTATTGGCTGGTACACAGAAGGGGTTCCGGGACAGGAGATTGTTATTGGAATTCTGCCGTTGTTCCATGTGTTTGCAATGACCGCTGTTATGAATTTCGGCATTGGCATGGGCGGCGAGATTGTGCTGTTCCCGAAATTTGAAATTGATACGGATATCAAGGTTATTCATGCGAAAAAGCCTACGCTAATGCCGGGTGTTCCGACATTGTTTAACGGGTTGATGAATTATCCGAAGCTGGACCAGTATGACTTCTCAAGTCTGAGATATTGTGTATCGGGCGGCGCACCATTGCCTATCGAGATCAAGCGTGGTTTTGAAGCGATTTCCAACTGTAAGATTTCAGAAGGTTATGGTTTGTCCGAGACTTCTCCGGTGGCAACTTCAAATCCTCCTCAGAAGGGTAAAGAAGGGTCTATTGGTACGCCTGTGCCTCTGACCATCGTGTCTATCCGTTCGCTGGAAAATCCTGAACAGGAAATGCCTCTTGGTGAACGTGGTGAGATCTGCATTAAAGGTCCTCAGGTTATGATGGGGTACTGGAACAAGCCTGAAGCGACTGCTGAAGTGTTTGTTGGTGATTATCTGCGTACCGGTGATGTGGGATACATGGATGACGATGGCTATATCTTTATCGTTGACCGTATCAAGGACCTGATCCTTTGCTCCGGGTATAATGTGTATCCTCGCCAGATTGAGGAAGCCATTTACCAGTATCCGGGTGTTGAAGAGGTGACTGTGATTGGTATTCCGAACCAGTATCGTGGTGAGGCACCTAAAGCCTTTATCAAGATGCAGGATGGCAAAAATGCAACATCTGAGGAAGTTATGGCATTTTTGAAGGATAAATTATCGAAAATCGAGATGCCTGAGGAAATCGAATTCCGTGATGAGCTACCGAAAACGATGATTGGTAAGCTGTCGAAGAAAGAACTGCGTCAGGACGCATAGTTTTTCCACAGCTGAAATTTTTATATACTGTCAGATCAGATGGGCCGGTTCTTACCGGTCCATTTCTCTTGAGGGGCTGGTCTGACGGGTCTGGAGCTATATTCTGACCTTGGGAGGGACCAAAAAATAAGCCCGCGGAACTAACAATAAGGGCACCGTAAAATGAACGAAATGTCTAACACACCTACGTCTGGCGATCCTGTTAACCTTCGCTGGACCAGCAGTTATAACCCAGGCGTTGACTGGAATATGGAAATTACTCCTGAACCAATCTTCAGCCTGCTTGATAAATCTGTAGCGGAGTTTCCAAAAAACAAATGTACGTCTTTCATGGGGAAAGATCTTACATATCAGGAAATTGGCGATCTTACTGACCGTGTTACCAAAGGTCTTCAGGAACAGGGTATCGGTAAAGGTTCGCGGGTTGGTATTTTTCTTTCCAACTGTCCGTATTTCATAATTTTTTATAATGCAATTCTGAAAACAGGCGCGACTGTCGTTAACTTTAATCCGCTTTATTCCATTCCTGAGCTTGAGTTTATGGTGAAGGACAGCGGCACTGAAGTTATGGTGACGCTTGATGTTAAGGCTACTTTTGACAGCGTTGAGAAGCTTCTTGCATCCGGTACGCTTTCCAAAGCGATTGTCTGTCCAATGGCGCAACTGCTGCCTGCAAAGCTTTCTATTCTGTTCAAGCTGTTTAAAGGCAAGGAAGTTGCCAACTACAAATCCTCTGCTGTTGCCAACAAAGTTATTCAGTATAACGATCTGATCAAAAATGATGGCAAGTACCGTCATGTGAATATTGATATCTACAGAGATGTTGCGCTTCTTCAGTATACTGGTGGTACGACCGGGCGTCCGAAAGGTGCGATGCTTTCCCACTCTAACCTGTATCACAATGTTCAGCAGTGTCTTGGCTGGTTTACTGAACGTGAGCCTGGAAAAGAAGTGGTTGTAGGTATTCTGCCATTCTTCCATGTCTTTGCGATGACAGTTGTAATGAACTTCGGTATCAGTCTTGGTGCCGAGATTGTTATGTTCGCGAGATTTGACATCAAGAAAGACCTTAAGGTCATTCAGGCGAAAAAGCCGACATTGATGCCAACCGTTCCGACATTGCTTACTGGTCTTATGAGCCTGCCAAATCTTAAAGACTATGATCTGTCTTCATTGAAGTTCTGTCAGTCTGGTGGTGCTCCGCTTCCTGTAGAAGTATTGCAGGGCTTTGAGAAAATGACGGGTGCTGTGATTTCTGAAGGTTACGGCCTTTCAGAGACATCTCCGGTGGTTGCTTCCAACCCAACGAAGAAGCCAAAAGTGGGATCTATCGGTACGCCGATGCCACGGACAATCATCTCTATCCGTAATCTGGAAAATCCTGATCAGGAAATGCCAATCGGTGAGAGAGGCGAGATCTGTATTAAAGGTCCTCAGGTTATGATGGGTTACTGGAACAAGCCGGAAGCAACTGCTGAAGCGTTTGTTGGTGATTATCTTCGTACTGGTGATATCGGTATTATGGATGAGGAAGGTTACATTTATATTGTTGACCGTATTAAAGACCTTATCATTTGTTCCGGTTACAATGTTTACCCTCGTATGATTGAAGAAGCGATATACAAATATCCTGGTGTTGAGGAAGTGACTGTGATCGGTATTCCTGACAACTATCGTGGTGAAGCACCTAAGGCATTTGTTAAAATGCTTGCGGGGCAGACTGCCACACAGGAAGAGATGCTTGGATTCCTTCAGGACCAGCTTTCGAAGATCGAGATGCCTGCGGAAATCGAATTCCGTGATGAGCTTCCAAAGACAATGATTGGTAAATTGTCGAAAAAGGAACTACGTCAGGAAGAAGCGTAAGTCTTTACAATTGATATGATCTGAAAATTGATTAGACCGGTCAGAAATGGCCGGTCTTTTTTTGTGTTGTGCTGTTTGTATTGCAATGCAGTTTACATAACCAAGTATTTGATTAAGCTTCGTTTTTACGTACGTAGTTTTGTCTGCAAAAGGACATGATTCTGATCTACGCAATACGTAGGTGAGAATACTCAATAAAAATAATGACTAACTACGGCGGTCAGTATGAAAAAAATAAAAAAGTACCCAACTATTCTTTTAAGTTCATTTGTAATTATTCTGTCGTGCTGCAATTCTGTTTTGGCGGGCCCTGAACCTAATGGAGAGCGGGCAGATAAATGGAGTGGGCCCTATATTGGTATTGGTGGCGGATATGGTGAGTTGCCGGGGCAGATCGATATGTCTGTTTTAGGTATGGTGGATTATTCAGAAGATACCAGTGCGCAGATAGGTTATTTTTCTGCCACAGCGGGGTATGACCTCAAGGTCAGTAATGATTTTCTGATTGGTGGTTTTGTTGAATTTGATACCAGTAGTTTTGATGATGCAAGCCTGAAGCAGTGGAGTGTCGGTGGACGGGTCGGTTATATTGCATCAAATGACCTACTGTTATTTGTATCAGGTGGATACACCAATGTAGAACTGGCGCCTATGACATTTGCTAATCTGGGGTATCCGGATCTTGATTCACACACTAATGGTAAAATTAATTTTCCTTCCTATGACGGGTGGTTTGCCGGGGCTGGTGGAGAATATATGATATATGGGGGCTGGTCGCTTCGTGCGGAGTATCGTTATACAAAGTTCGGGCACAAGTCTCTGGATCTGCCGGAGATGCAGGCTCTTGGGGGGCTTATTACAGTTGATGGGGACAGGCTTGTTGAGACATCGGCAGGCGGTGATACTCATACGATCAGGGCGACTTTGAATTATCGATTTTGAGGCTGGTTTGTGACTGTGTGTAAAGACTTTTAGCCGTAGCAGTATCATAGAAATAATTATCGATATCGTTTACTGGATCACCCGGTCAAGCCGTGTGATGACAGTAATTGAGGGAATGTGCCTGATGAGCGGCTGGCCTGGCTCTGGGGTTTTATTGAGCTGCGCATGAACTTTCAGAAGAGGCAGAATGCCTCTTCCGGCCTGTAGGGAGGTTGTGCGGGTTTGTATGAACTGTTCCGGGCAAGCTACAAGCTCTGCCCGGCAAAGGCCGCGCCAGATCTCGTGTTGGTATTTTTATTTCCCTGCAAACACACCATATAAGTGCAATCACAAGTACCACCTCCAATTTAGTTTCATGAAAATTTACATAATTCAGGAGTGTTACCATAATAGCGTAACCTGATCGGCACACTTCCTCCTTTCGTGACGCACATGCTTTTTACATCACAATTATGACACAATTCAATATCTAATTACTGTTTAACAGCAAATAATTAGAGTTTAATTATGTTTAATAAAGTTGCAATGTCAATAATTGTTATCGGCTTGCCATTGGCTTTGTCCGCATGTCAGGGAGGCGGCGGTTCAAATTCAAGTGCAATTTCTGCTCCAATATCGTCTTCAAAACCAGAACCAACAAAGACAGCAGATAAAACTCCAACAACTCCCACGGAAACGGCCACTCCCGTGGAGACAACAACGCCCACAGAAACAACAACGCCAACGACCGGTGACACTCCATCCACCAGACGTCCTACCGAATACAGTTATTTTACAGATGATCCTAATACAGGGTTTCCAACGTTTGTAAGAGGTCCCAGATCGGGAACAAAGGAATATGCTAATGGCGTGAGCCTTAATAAAGTAACAGACGGTGATGTCAACGTTTACACAACGTCAGGTAACCTTAAGCAAGCAGAATTTGGATACGTAGAAGGCAGCACACCAGAAGCAAAATACTTTGTGACATTTAAAAAAGGGCCGACAAGTACAAGCGTACCGACAAATGGAACGGCATCGTATAGTGGTAAATTTATAGGTGAAGAATACAAGGGTAATGTACGAGATGATATCAGCGGTAATGTAAGTATAACTGCTAACTTCTCTTCCGGAGATGTTGCGGGCCGTATTACTGACATTCGCAATGGTACACAAAACAAAAATTATGACATCAAAACGAGTAGCAAAATCAACGACAAATCCTATTCAGGTACTGCAGATCTCGTAAAACCGGGAACAAATACCAACATCGGCTTGACTACAGATTCAAAAGACCAGGGTGAATTCATGGGGTCAGGTGCTTCTGAAGTTGTTGGTACGGTCAAATCTGTCAACTCAACGGGCGTAGATGCCAGAGGTGCCTACGGCGCAGCCAAAAATTAAATTACCTGTTTCCCGGTCCTTCTTCCCAATCAGGAAGTATGCGGGCCGGGGAACACGTCCTCTCATAATTAAAAAAAATCAGGCGTATCAATAATGTCCGGTTCAAAGAAAATTATAATAACGCTTATAGCCATACTGCTTACCTCAGGTCTTAGTTCTTTGGCAGCTCGCGCTGACAAGGCAAAGGAAGTGTTCAGCCAATGGCATAAAAAGACGGCCAGCGAGAAAGTCCATACACTGGAAATGCTGAATAAGGCGGGTCGTTATGATGTTCTGGAAAAACTTCTGACAGACCCGACATACAGCCGTACAATCAATCCGGCTCAGCGGATGTTCTTCCTTGGGCTGGTTTATAAAAGTCAGAAGAAATACAAGGATACAGTTGCAATTTACCGTAAAGTCCTGACCAACAATCCGGGCTTCAACCGTATTCGTCTGGAGCTGGCGCATACGCTGTTTTTGATGAAAGAATACACAAGTGCCAAGCACCATTTTGACCTGGTCATCGCCTCTTCTGATAATAAGGACTTTAGACTGCGTGTTCAGAAATTTATTGATGCCATCTATAAAAAGCGTAAGTGGCAGGTTTCGGCCTATGCATCTCTTGTTCCAAGCACTAATATAAATAACGGTACCTCGACCGAGACAATATACGTTAACGGCATCCCGTTCACGATCGACGATGCTTCCAAAGAGAAAAGCGGTATTGGGCTATCCGCTGGCGTTAATGCTGGTTACGCGTTTTCTTTAACTGATAAACTTGACTGGGTTGTTGGTGGAGGAGTGCATATCAAGCAATATAAAGGCGAGGAATTTGATGACAACATTCTCTCAGTGGAAATGGGACCACGCTATCGTTTTCAGTCTGGCTATATCGGCATATATGCAACCGCAATGAGACGCTGGTACGCCGGAGAAGAATATGGCTACAACTGGGGCGGCAGAGTGCATGGCTCCTACCGTCTCGGTTCAAAAAATGTACTATTTTCCGATATCTCATGTCAGAATAAAAAACATGACGAACAGGACTGGAAAGACGGACATTCCTGTAACGTCGGCACATCTCTCGACCACTATCTTAACTCCAAATCCTTTGTAAGGGTTCTTGGCGGTGCTGGCCTGGATAAAAATGAGGTCGAGCATCTTGATTATAACATGGGATATGCCGGGCTTGGATTATACAGGGAGCTTCCTATGGGAATTAGCCTTTATGCCGAAGGCAAATATATGCACTTTGATTATGATGGCGTCTCACCCGGCTTAACCGAAGGGCGTCTGGACCAGAGGTATCTTGCCACTTTGCATATTACCAAGCGTGACTGGAATTATATGGGCTATGCCCCAATGCTGCAGTATCAATATATCTACAACGACAGCAACAGCGATATCAACACATTCGACTCGCATAATGTAAACCTGACGCTGACCAAGAACTTCTGATCCAAAGAGCCAGGTGTTGATCGGCCCGGTTTTTTGCTGGCCTGTATAGAGTTTTGAGTGAGTATGAGATGAAGCAGTATATTCGTGTTCTTCTTTCAAAATTGGGTCTGGTATATATTCGTCCTGAAACCCGCCTTACGGATGAAGAAGCAATTGCTATTGTAAGGTGTGATGAAGAAAATATGTCGTTTTCCGATATGCCGCTCTATGTATCTGATATATCTGAAGAGGCTGCTGGGACATTTATATATGTCAGTACAGCGACCAAAGGTTCAGGGATCTTGTATAAGGTCGATGATGCTACGGGGGATATAGTGGATTGTGTGCGGTGGGGTGTAAGGTGAAAGTTTTAGTTTTGGGACAGGTCACTTTTCGTAATAACGCATGAACTTTGAGAAGGAGCAGTATGCCTCTTCCGGCTGTGGGGAAATTTTGCAGGTTTGTATGAACTGTTCCGGGCGAGCTACAAGCTCTGCCCGGAAAACTCCCGATCTGGAAGCGGCTTCACGCTTGTACTTGCAACTCAATGATCTGGTGTTCTACCCCACCCTGGACAGCTGATTATGATACGTAGAAGCAATACAAGAGCTGAACCGTTTGCAAGAAAGTTAGGGGCAGGTTTACAAAACCAGCCCCGCTGCGGTTTGCCGGGACCAGATTCATTCCCTTCGCCGGATAAAGAAACTCTGTGTCATGAGCTCTGCCCGGTTTTCAACTTCTCTAATCTCCAATTAATATACTTTTCTAAATCCGTAAGTGGGATGAATTCATCCGGGTCGATGGTATCGTCAAGGCAGCAAACTTCAATATGCTGGATTTGTTCGCTAAAATAGCGTTCGCCTAAACCATGATCTAACGCAGTTAGTAGCCCGTTCGTTGCGTTTATTATCTGATCATTTTTTATTCCCGGAACATATATACGTAATCCGAGGCCCTGGTCGTTATCCGAGAAAAGCGGGTCAAATACAATAGAACCAATCTCTATTGTTACACCTTCATATTGTGTTGAGACTGGAAAACCAAGTTTGGGCTTTAAGGCAGTAAAGGTCCAGCCATTAATTTCAGGAGCTAACTTTACAATCTCCTCAACCAAAGGAAATAAATTCTCTTTGCCCTCAGCTGTGATTACAAGTTCGTTGCCTCCTGGATCAAGGCAATATTCGATCCATAATCCCTCATCAATCTCCTGCAAATTACCCAGTGCCTGTTCATAAGGAGTGTCTTCCGGAGATGTGATCTGCTGAAATGAGGTAATGTTATTAGAGAAAGATTGCCAAAATTCAGTAGTTTTTATTTTTTGGAATTCATTCATTGGCTTTTATTTCATATCACTTTTTATAGATATTCCTTTTTATAATAGTCAGAGCCAAACTACAATTGTTTGGAAGGTTACTTATTTATATATATATATTGGCACATGAACTTTCAGAAGAGGCAGAATGCTTCTTCCGGCTTGTGGGGAGGTTGTACTGCTAGCCAATTGAACGAAGGCTGTGCTGGACTATAAATCTGTGAAATGGCATGATTGTTGTAAGATATGCTTTGCCGAGGACGTTATTGATTTTGACCAGCGTTGTGACAGAGATTAGTGTTTGATTGTCATTTTGCTTGCGATTGATCACAAGGCGGAAATTCAGGTGTTTGTCATCTGCACCTGCGATTAGCTGGTTTTCAGTTTCTTTAAGTACAGGAAATATACCAACCATTTTTGTTTTAGTTGCGGAGATGTCTTTCATGGTTTTAAGACCAAAGGGAGAGACAATTACATCTCTGGTTTTCAGGAGCATGTTTAGCCAGGCAGGTTGTGTTCCTATCATCTGTTCAGCAGCTGCATAAGCGCTATCGAACCGGTTGGTTGTTGATAGTTGAAACTTATCGCCCCAGGTTGCTTCCAGAAAGGCCGAATGAGGTAATTGCACAGGATGTTCAATAATTTTCATGAAGTGACTTGCTCCCAATCTATCCCATTGCTTTGGAGCATTATATACCCGGTTTTAATGCCGGGAAATGCGTTAAATTACCCCAAATGCCGGTGAATATCTGTCTTTCATCACACGAACTCCTCTCGTAAGGCTGAAACATAAAATGGCATTGCCAAATTGAAAAAACAGGTTCATGGAATATCCGTGGCCTGCAAGAATGGTGGGATCGCGACTGTAAGTCACGACCCGCGGATAGTGTCCCTTCCGGTTGATAGCACTTAGAAGTTTATGGTATCGGCAGAGCCTTTGTTTGTAACTTTGCCATTACTGCTATTGATGGGTTGGATGATCATCTGATTTGGTTTGTATGTGACTTTCAGGTAGTGGTTATATTCTGCTGCTCCGGTGAAGTAGACGGGGACTTTTTTTCCTGCGCCTGAGGTTAAGTCAGTGCTTCTTCCGATGCGGTCATGGAGGTGTCCTGCGAAGACTGCGACTACTTTGGGGTGTTTATCCAGGATTTTGAGGAACCGTGTATAATCGGCTGCTGTATTTGTGGAGCGTTCGCTTTCTGACAGTTTATACCAGTCCTTGTCCTTTGGCCTTGTTTTTCCACCGCTAGAATTAAAAGCACTGGCATAAAGTGAGTGCATATTTATAACGATTTTTTTGTTTGATGAGGTGGCTTTGATGTCAGCTTCAAGCCAGTCTAGGGATTTTTTAATATTAAACTTCTCACTGCCTACTCGCGAAGATATGTAGCTTGAAATTTTAGTTTAAAGGACGGGTAGTTGTTGAGCTGGATGAAGTGGTAGTTACCAATATCCCAGGAATAGGCGTAGCTGCCGTCCCTGTTCCATTTTCCTTTTGAGAGGTCATATCTTACTGTCGGGATTGATTTTACGTGCTTGTCAAAGGTTTCCAGCAGGCGGCGTGTGCAATAGTTTTTTGAGACTGCGTTTCCTTCACCTGCGCACCATTTGGGGTAGTAGTTGTCATAATCATGATTGCCGAGACCGACATAGAGGTTCAGAAGTTTCTTTTCGTAGAGGTTCTGATAGGTTTCAAGCTGATCTTTATCAATCGTGTTTGTGATATCTCCGTTTACAACTACTCCGGCAAAAGATGACGTGCTGTTAGCCAGCTTTTCGATACTTTTGGAGTGCCACTCGTTGGCTTTCTTTGTTGTTTTGGGGCCGTTCTTGCAAGCTGAGGCCACGCAATACCCAATTTGCGGGTCGGAAATCATGGCCATTACGAAGTTGTTTTTATTGAAAGATCCCCATTTCAGAAAGGAGAATTTATCATTCAGAGTACTGCCAACATTAGCGGTGTTTTTGAAATAGGTTCGACATAGTGTTTTGCCTACGGGTTTGCCACCGCTGTGGCCCAGATCAACACAGAATTTGGCGTATTTACCTGATGGGAGTTTTACTGAAGAGATCTGGTCGTTCCATTTGGAATGATCAGCTTTCGGCAGTCCATAACTTGAAGGGCAGAAATACCAGACTGTGCCTTTGTAACTGGTGTCTTTATATGCCCGAACACAATTGGAGAGACTGCCTGTTACGGTTTTCCATGAGGAGATTTTGTCGTTGAAGTCTTTGCCTACATAACTTACGCGGCCTTCGAAGAGGGTGCTTTTTCCTTTCTTTTTGGTATGCTCATAAACCGCTATAATTTTTCCTTCGGGTACAATAATTGATGAGACCTCATCGTTCCAGTCTTTGAAGTTTGGTCTTTTTCCGCACCAGGACCATTTTTTTCCTTTAAAATTAGCATGTTGATAGAATTCAACACATTTGGCTGCTTCAGCCTCTGAAGAAAGTATTGCAGGAGCTATGGTTACTGTGACAGCAGTTATGAGTCCACTGCAAAGGCTTTTTATCAATTGCTTTTTAAATGACATTCGCATCTCCGTAAATCTGAAGCGTGAAAATTATGATGGTAGAGGGAGGTCTCCTATTTTATAGACTGGAATTGCAGAGTTGTTTTTTATAACAATTATTTAGATATGCTCCCGGAAACAAGTCTATCATACTATTGCTTGTGCAATGAGATGGTCTTTAGGGGATAAGAAATGCGATTTTTTTCCTGGCTGGTTTTACCTGTAATAAAAACAGGGTGTTATTCGTTTTCCTGTTCGTTGTTCACAGGTAATAATAAATTTTGATATTTTAGTTGTAGGGTAATGTTCTGTCCCTGTTCTTTTGCGGGTCTTGACAAGTCCAAAATCATCCGCTATCTATCTACCTATAAGTAGATAACAAGACCGGATTTCACTATGGCCACTACACAGCATAATGAAACTGCAAACAGAATTCTGGATGTTGCGGAGCAATACACACAGACACGCGGATTTAATGCGTTCAGTTATAAAGATATTCAGAAGTCTGTTGGGGTAAAAACTTCCAGTATTCACTACTATTTTCCGACGAAGCAGGATCTGGCGCTTGCTATGGTGGAGCGTTATATCGAACGTTTTTCCGGGGCTCTGGCTGGGATAGACCAGAAATATTCCAAGGCGTCTGACCGGCTTAAAGCTATGGGGCAGATTTTTGTTGATGTCGCCAGGGAAGAGAAACTGTGCCTTTGCGGAATGCTGACCTCTGATATTCTATCATTGCCACAGGAAGGGATTTATGAACTTCGGCTTTTCTTTAAGGATCTTGAAAAGTGGATTATGGATACGATTACGAAGGGTATTGAGGATGGTGATATCAAGTCTTCGATACAAGCTGAAACTGCTGCATTACATCTGCTTGCAGCACTGGAAGGTGGGGGGCTGATTGCGCGGACGCGCAGAGAGGCCGGGTATATGAGTGTTGTGCTGGAGGAGGCATTGTCTCATCTCGTTAAGGGGTGATATTTTTAACAATCTTGTCTACCTATAAATAGATAGAATTGTGAAATGTTTTTCAAGTTTTATCTATCTATGAGTAGGTACTTATGCGTTATAAAAGAAAGGAAATTTCATGAGTAATAAAACTGCATTGATTATCGGTGGGTCCAAGGGAATGGCACTGGATGCTGCTTTAAGGTTAGCCAGGCGCGGCGTTAATCTGGTTCTGGTTGCCCGAGATGCAGGTGGTCTTGCATCAGCAAGGACTGCTATTACGGGGGAGTATAATGTTGCTGTTGAGACTATTTCTGCAGATCTTTATAAAAGGGCTGATGTTGATGCCCTGATTGAGAATATTGATGGCCGTACGAGCGGGATTTCCTATCTTCTGAATGCTGTAGGGTATTTCAAGCCGGTTTCGTTTCTGGATCACACCCGGGAAGATTATAATATCTATATGGGGATGAACGAGGCTATTTTCTTTATCACGCAGGCCGTATCCAGAAATATGAAGGCCAATGGTGGCGGGTCTATTGTGAATATTGGTTCCATGTGGGCCAAACAGGCTGTGAAGGCAACTCCATCTTCTGCCTATTCCATGGCGAAGGCCGGGTTGCATTCCCTGACACAGCATATGGCCATGGAACTTGGTGATTCTGGTATTCGTGTGAATGCTGTTTCTCCTGCATTTGTGCAAACAACAATTTTCAAGTCGTTCATTGAAGAAGATAAAATTCCTGAAACTCTCTCAGGTTTTGATGGCTTTCACCCGATTGGCAGGATTGGGCAACCAAAGGATACAGGAGCTGTTATTGACTTTCTGTTTTCTGAAGAAGCTGGTTGGGTTACCGGTGCTGTCTGGGATGTTGATGGTGGTGTTATGGCTGGCCGTAACTAGGATACAGACGCGTTAATCTGTGAACAAATGCGTATAGCAACCAGCTTTATTATAGCAGGTTGCTATATTTCCCAGGCTCCGGGTCCGTTAAATTTTTCCGCTTTTCAAAAAATGACCATAATACCATGCGATAAAGCATTTCGCATGGAGGCGGTTATGTAACAGGCTTACACATTTTTGAGATGATCGTTCGGACAAGTGTTTGTTCCGGGTGATTTTTTATGCCTATGTGAAAATTCCAAAAACCAGAGCATATCGTGTTTAATCTGATTCATTTATTGGAAACTTTTAAGCCATTATCTGCGCTTTAAAGTTTGAAAATACTCCGGTATTTCCTGCACTTTAAAACTTGATTCTGACATTAAAACTTCCTCGATAAAGTGAACCAGATTA
>JBOEGA010000077.1:45390-46230 GCA_050633205.1 Methyloligellaceae bacterium
GATTAAACGCGACATGCTCTAAAATTTCAGCTTTGCCCTAAGCAGTGTTTTGGGTGAAGGCTGTTGTTGCGAGCTTATTGATGATGCAAATAATCAAGTATCCCAGAACACAGCATCTGGAAGGGTCCTGCCTGCAGGTTGATGATGACAGGATCAGAGTTCAGCTTAAAGCATTGCCAGAGGGTTTGCTGGTGTGGGAGGAGAAACTGGATGGTGCGAACTGCGGTATAAGTTTTTCTGAAAATGGTGAGTTGTTACTACAGTCGCGAGGTCATATTTTAAGTGGTGGGGCGCGTGAAAGACAATTCGATATATTGAAGTCGTGGGCGCAGGTTATGTCTGCAGAATTGCGGGCTATTCTGGGTACGCGGTATATTATGTATGGCGAGTGGCTTTATGCGAAGCACTCGGTTTTTTATGATGAGCTGCCGCATTATTTTTTCGAGTTTGATATCTATGACAAAGACAGTGGTGTGTTTCTCTCCACGTTCCGGCGTCATGAGATGCTGTCAGGGTCGCCTGTGATATCGGTGCCGGTTGTTAAAACAGGCAGGGTAAAAAATGTTTCCGAGATAGAGAAAGCGATTGGTCCTTCTTTATACATCAGTGACAAGCATGAAGAGGTTCTGCGGCAAGAAGCTGTGAAGCTTGGTCTTGAGCCGGAACAGGTTATGCGTGAGACGGATATGACGGGGTTGTCTGAAGGGTTTTATTTTAAGCTTGAGGATGATGAGAAAGTGCTCGGGCGGTACAAATTTGTTCGCAGTGAGTTTTTGCAGACGATACTGGAGTCGGGCAGTCACTGGAATGAGCGGCCGATTATACCGAACCGTCTAGCAG
>JBOEGA010000078.1:0-59204 GCA_050633205.1 Methyloligellaceae bacterium
AGCTTAAGCTGCTGCCCTGAAGGGCCATTAAGATTTGCTATTTTAAATGTTTTAGTGTCCGCATCAATTGGTTTTACCTGAGCAAGCCAAACATTGTTTTTGGTTGCATAGGCCGGTGTTGTTTTTGGTGAAAAGGCAAGCAGTACAGTAAGAAGGGCTGCTGCTCCAACTTTTGCTGCCTTCCTGAAAAATATTCCAGAGTACTCCCTGGAAAGTCTTGTTGTCTCAACTGTCATGTCACACTCCGTTTGGGAGTAACATCGGCGCTATACACTCGGTATAATAGCGTTTGGAACACCACGCTGTTACTCTACTGATCCGCTACCTGTCTGCGGCCGCCCTTGTCGTTTCAATATTCAACTTATCATTAAACATTCACAAGGTCATACCTTGTGAATGTTGCCTGTTATCTACCTGTTTCACGCCAGAATTTATGGAACTGACGGAACAGCTTATCTCTTTGTTGTTGAGTGAATCCGCTCAGCCCATTGGCCCGTGCGTAGTTTCTCAGGAAGCGATCGAAGGCTTTTTTCAGCTTCTTATCACTTTCAACATCTGCTGCACTTGCTGTTTTCTTCTTCAATGCAGAGTCTCTGTTCAGCCTAGCCATCAGGTCAAGCTGGTCCTGCATAGCCGGGAAACGTTTCCAGCCCGGGATCTTTGCATTGAGATTGATGTTTCTCCACTTTTGATGGAAAGGAGGTTTTTGAAAGGTTTTCCAGCGTTTAAGCATGTACTGAATAAAGCGCTCAACTTTCAAATATCGTTTTGATGTTGTCTTCCAGTTATAAACAGCCAGAAGCGTTGGAACAGCAACGGTTGGTACTCTGCCGCCTTCTGAAATCAGGCCTGGGTAATCCTTACTGCTGAGTGAAGTCGGTAGATAGTGATCTGTAAGTTTGGTGCTATAATTCACCGGCAGCAGGCGGAAGCCTTTTGGCCATTTTGCATTATGCAGTGTATTGACCGGCTTGCCTGTAACATAAACGACAGCAGCTATTTCCTGGCTTTCTTTCATCTGCTGCAGTGCTACATCATTGGATATAAACTTTTCTTTGACGTTAACGCCAAGTCGGCTGAAGATCATTGGACCTGAAAATGCACCAGCGGTACCTCTGGTATTAAAGTTGACCACTTTGCCTTTAAGATCCTCAAGAGAATTTATTCCCGGACGTGCAATTACGTGAAGCTCGGAGAGGTATAGCTGAGTGATATAATTTATGCGGCTTGCCAGGTTCGGTATATTATTTTCTTTTTTATAATGGGCAAGTGAATCTGAATTGATAATGGCCAGATCAACACCGCGCATATAAAGCAAAGCATGAATATTTGATGAGGCGCCACGAGTGACCATGGGAATAACATGCAGGTTTTTGCCATCATCCAGGATGCTCGATAGCTCTGAAGCCATTTTTACCGGGGTATCAATGAGTTTGCCTGCGGCCAATCCCAAAGCCCATTCATTGATTTCCCGTTTTACCCTGTTTTCATACTCAAATTGATCTGACCGTTTTCTGATAACAGCATTTGGTACTTCCTGACGCTGGCTTATAAGGATTTTTTTTATTGGCTTAACGACAGGTTTGTTATGGCTAACGTGCTCGGTAAGAGTGCCTGTTTGGGCATTAAGGCTTATATACTTCTTATCACGAGTCTCTTTTGGTTCGGTTTCAGTTTGCGCAGCATTCAATGATATCGCCGGACTCAAATACAGAATAGTCGCTAACACCGTACATGTTACGCTGCGAATTAGGGTATTTTTACTCATTTTTCCCTCACACAGGAACCTAACCTTCCTGCCACACTCTACTCGAAGGGCAGGAAACAGGAAATGGAATTCTTGATGTAAAGTAAAGCCTGCAATGGAATTTTCTAAATTGCCAATTTAGTGGTGCGTTATTCTTATCCTGCCGACTCTACAGTTCTGGGTTGTGGAAGTTTTTAATTATTTCCTCATCCTTGGAGCCATTATATTGTATTTTCCCGCTGTTTCTACTCGGAAGAGGAAGTTTATTCCGCAACGTCGGGTTGCATGAAATTGAAAGTAATTTTGAAAATCAAGGGGTTTAGGGAATTATTTTCTGCCAGCGACAGGGAATGTAGAATTTAAATTGTAGTACTTTAGTTTAGTAAGTATATTTACTTACATTTGATGAAAGTCAGTCATTTATTTTTTATAATTGCAGAAACCCAAATATCACACTTTCACTCATGTAGTATATTGATTTTCTTTGCTAAATTGCCACAGAATTACCTCTTTTATTATCCACAGGGGAAATTTTACATAACAGATATCAGAGGAATCAGTAGGCTTATTTTCAGTTTAGAGAGCTGGATTTCTCATTTTTTCTTTGTTCATTGCCAAAGCCATGCATTAAATACGCCCACTGAAGACCTACTGTTGCACCTTTTGTGATCTGTAACAGTACGAGAGAGAGTATTATAATTACAGGTAGCCATATGGCCCCATGTACCCATAGGGAGGGTGTGAAAGCGCGTTCAACCATTATAATAATCGGAACCAGCAGGTGCCCGAGAATAAGAATGGTAAAATATGGAGGAGCATCATCGGCTTCATGATGGAAAAGTTCTTCACCACATTGAGAGCAACTCTCGGAAACTTTCAGGTATTTATCAAACATACGGCCTGTGCCACAGGCAGGGCATTGCCCCTTTGCACCCCGCCACATTGCTGTCGAAAGAGATCGTCTGACTTTATTTTGGGCGACGCCTTTTTGACTTGCGGAGTGTTGTACCACGTCTGTTACCTTTATCTTTCTGCTTGCTACCAGAAACTTTACCAGGCAGCTTTTTACCTGAGCTGATTAAGGAGAATCTCATCGCTCCCGCACTGGGAACCACCTCAACGAGATTTACTTCAACATTGTCGCCAAGTCGGTAGCTGAGTTTTGTACGCTCCCCAACGAGCGATTTTAAACGTTCATCGAATATATAATAATCATCCCGCATGGTTGATACTGGTATAAAGCCATCAGCACCAGTGTCAGTCAATCGGACAAAAAGCCCGCTTTTGGTGACGCCTGAAATCCGGCCATTAAAGGAGCTGCCAACATGTTCTGACAGGTAGGATGAAACCAGGCGGTCTATGGTATCTCTTTCAGCGGCCATAGCCTTGCGTTCGAGATCAGATATTTCCTTGCAAATTTCTGATAATTCAGCCTGTTCCCTGTCAGTAATGCCATCGTTACCCAGTTCCAGAGCCGATATCAGAGCTCTATGGACCAACAGGTCTGCATAACGTCTGATGGGAGAAGTGAAATGTGCATATCTTCGCAGGTTAAGTCCAAAATGACCTGCATTTTGCGGGGTATATTCAGCCTGACTTTGTGATCTTAATACGACCTCGTTTACTACGTGGTAATAGGCAGAATCTTTGGTTTGATGCAGGATTTTATTAAAGTGTTCAGGCCGCATATTCGTGCCTTTAGTCACTTTGATATCCAGTGATGAAAGAAACTCGGCAAGTGCTGTAATTTTTTCGTCAGAAGGTGCATCATGTGCACGATAGACCAGTGGAACCTTGTGTTTCTCAAGCTCTTCTGCAGCACAGACATTTGCCTGTATCATAAATTCTTCAATAAGGCGGTGGGCTTCCAGTCGCTCGGGAATAACTATTTTATCAATCTGGCCCTGATCATCAAGAACGATTTTTCGCTCGGGTAAATCCAGATCCAGTGGGGATCTGTTATCTCTTGCTGCTGCCAGAGCCTGATAAGCATTCCATAATGGTTTTAAGATGCTGTCTGTGATTGGTTTTGCAACGACATCGGGTTTGCCATCAAATGCCTGCTGGGCCTGCTCATAGGATAGTTTTGCAGCAGACTTCATGAAGCCTCGGATAAACCTGTGGCCTTTCTTGTGTCCATTGGCATCAAATATCATTTTGACGGCAAGGCAGGGCCGCTCTTCATCGTGCTTCAGTGAGCATAGATTATTGGAGATGCGTTCAGGCAGCATAGGAACAACCCGGTCAGGAAAGTATACCGAGTTCCCTCGTTTGCGCGCTTCAATATCCAGTTCAGATGAAGAAGTAACGTAATGAGAAACATCTGCAATTGCAACAAGAACGATCCATCCATTCTTATTATCGGGATCTTCATCCGGCATTGCCCAGACAGCATCATCGTGATCACGTGCATCAACCGGATCAATAGTGATAAGCGGGATATCACGAAGGTTCTCACGTTGACCCATCGTACATTCAGATAACGCGTCGGCTTCCTTTATTACCTGGTCAGGAAACTGGTTGCGAATACCATGAGCATGAATAGCTATCAGGCTGACAGCTTTCTGATCATCAGGGTTTCCCAGGCATTCTTCTACACGTGCCTTGGCCAGACCAAAACGGCCTGCTTTGAGTATTTCAAATCGAACCAGCTCGCCATCACTCGCGCCGCCTTCATCACCCTTGGCGACAGGCCAGTCTTTCAATTGTTTTTTATCAATGGGCTGAACCAGACCACCCCGCTCAGGGACTGAGCGATAAATTCCCAAAAGCTGATTGGCATTTTTGGGCAGCACCTTCATGATATTGCCAGTGTATTCATAGCCATCTCTCTCTGCTTTTTTTATGCGAGAAAGTCTGGCGAGTACACGTGCGCCTTTTTCAGGTATCCCTTGTGAGCTATCTTTCTTACGTCCTGATTTGGCGCGTATCATCACTTTTGGTGGAGGGCCAAATTCGTTCTTATCCCAGTTTACAGGGGTTGCAAAGGTTTCTCCATGCTCATCATCTCCAGTAATCTCGAGAACAGAGACTGTGGGTAATTTACCTGGCTCACTGAGTTGTTTTCGATTACCCGTGATCAGTCCTTCGTCTGCCATTTCGGCCAGAAGCTCTTTCAGTTCCCTGCGCTGGTCTCCGCGGATATGAAATGCTCTGGCAATTTCCCGCTTACCAACTTTATCCGTTGCACCTTGCAAAAAATCCAGAATTTCACTTTTTGAGGGTAATTCTCTGGAGGAACTACCCTGTTTACGGTTCTTTTTTGAAGGCACAGTTTAATCTCGCTCACTATTATTTTTAAGGGAGAGAACCACCTTAGCAGGTGTTGCCCCTTAAGTGCTTGCAGCTTTTTTAGTAGTGCTGCCGGTTTTTTTGGTTGCTGTTTTAGGTGTAGACTTAGTCTTTTTTTCTTCACCTTCAGCAGTAGCTGTTTTTTTTGTAGTCTTTTTTGCAGCCGTTTTTTTTGTTGCAGTTTTCTTTGCAGTAGTTTTGGTCGTAGCTTTTTTAGCGGCTGCTTTTTTCGCAGGAGCTTTTTTTGTTGTTGCCTTTTTAGTTGCAGTCTTTGCTTTGGTTTTCCCTTTGCCACTCTTTTCGGCTTTGGCGGCAATAAGAGCAACAGCTTCTTCTACCGTAATTTTTTCAGGGTCAGATGACTTTGGAATAGTAGCATTGATCTTACCATGTTTTATATAGGGTCCGTAGCGCCCATCCATAACCTCCATTGGCCCACCCAGTTCAGGGTGCTCGCCGAGCTCTCTTAATGGAGCAGCCTTTGCAGCACCTTTTCCTGATTTTTGTTTTTCCGCAATCAGAGTAACAGCACGGTTAATACCAACAGTAAAAACTTCTTCTGCACTTTCCAGGTTAGCATAAGTACGCTCGTGCAGGACGAATGGCCCATATCGGCCAAATCCGGCAGTAATGTCTTTACCTGTTTCAGGGTGTTTGCCAACCACTCTTGGCAGTGCAGCCAGCTTTACAGCATATTCAGGTGTCATTTCATTGACATCATATCCCTTCGGAATAGAAATGTTGCGAGGCTTGTCATCTTCACTCGCAGCTTCCATCTGAAGGTATGGTCCAAAACGACCGTTTTTAAGTGTAATCTCAAGTCCGCTTTCAGGATCCTGCCCCATACTTTTGCCTTCTGATGGAATCGCAAGAGTATCCTCATTTCCATTGCTGGAGAGCTGACGGGTGTATTTACAGTCAGGATATTGGGTGCACCCGATAAATGCACCAAACTTTCCACTGACCTTAAGACTTAACTTTCCTTCATCGCAGGATGGGCATTGACGCGGGTCTTTGCCATCTCCCTTATCCGGGAATATATGAGGGCCAAGCACATCATTCAAGGCGTCCAGCACATCCGTAATTTTCAGCTCACTGATATCTTCAACATTCTTCGTGAAGTCATTCCAAAAATCGTGAAGAACCTGTTGCCACAACAGTTTTCCATCAGAAATGAGGTCCAGTTGCTCTTCCAGCCCGGCAGTAAAGTCATACTGTACGTAGCGTTCGAAAAAACTTTCCAGAAATGCTGTAACCAGTCGCCCTTTATCTTCAGGGATTAGTCTTTTCTGCTCAAGCTGAACATAACCCCGGTCTTCAAGAACGCTGAGTGTGGATGCATAAGTGGAGGGGCGGCCAATGCCCAGTTCTTCCATTCTTTTAACAATGGTTGCTTCTGTATACCGTGGGGGAGGTTCTGTAAAATGTTGTTTTGATTCAACTTTTCCGGAGTTTACATCCTCGCCACGTTCCAGCATGGGCAGACGCTTATCATCACCATCATCAGAGCTGTCATCACGGCCTTCTTCATATAGTTTAAGGAAACCTTCGAACTTCAGCACAGAACCAGTTGAGCGTACTCCATAAGCCTTGCCATCAGTACCTTCTACTTCAATATCTGCAGTGGTGCGCAGGAATTCAGCGCTTTCCATCTGGCTGGCAATTGTTCTCTGCCAGATCAGCCGATAAAGTTTTGCCTCGTCCGCATTCAGGCTGGAGGCAATATTTTTAGGGAGGCGGGCCAGATCAGTTGGCCGGACAGCTTCGTGAGCCTCCTGGGCGTTTTTTGCTTTTGACTTATAAATTCTTGGCTTTGCTGGTAAAAATTCCTCACCAAACAGTTTTTTCACAACCGAACGACAGGACTGCACGGCCTCGGGAACGATCTGCACACCGTCCGTTCTCATATAGGTGATAAGGCCCTGAGTTTCGCCGCCAATATCGACGCCTTCGTAGAGCTTCTGTGCTACCTGCATCGTGCGCTTTGCGCCAAAACCAAGCTTTCTTGAGGCTTCCTGCTGCAAGGTCGAGGTGGTAAATGGTGCATAGGGGTGTCTTTTTTGCGGCTTGCTTTCAACTGAAGAAACCTTATGAGGCGCACCCTCTATTGCCTTTTTAAGGCGGGTTGCGGTTTCTTCATCGGGAATATCAAACTTTCCAAGTTTCTTGCCTTCAGCAGTATGCAGGCGGGCCAGAAAGGTTTCTCCACTGGCTTTGGCAAGCTGGGATGTTATTGACCAGTATTCCTGACTTTTAAAAACTTCAATCTCAAGTTCACGTTGGCAGATAAGCCTTAAAGCAACCGACTGGACACGTCCTGCCGAGCGGGAACCTGGAAGTTTTCGCCATAAAACAGGCGACAGCGTAAAGCCAACAAGGTAGTCGAGAGCCCGTCTTGCCAGATAGGCAGATACAAGAGGTGAATCGATTTCACGTGGAGATCTTAGTGCGTCAAAGATTGCCTGTTTTGTAACTGCATTAAACGCAACACGTTCCACAGCAACATTTTTCAGGACCTTTTTTTGCTCAAGAACCTGCAGGATATGCCAGGATATAGCTTCACCTTCACGGTCGGGGTCGGTCGCGAGAATCAGTTTGTCCGCGCCCTTAACAGCCTGCGTGATTTCTTTCAGTATTTTGGCGGAGCGGGCATCTGTATCCCAGTGCATCCGGAAATCTTCATCAGGCTCAACGGCTCCATCCTTTGAGGGAAGGTCTCTGACATGACCATAGGAAGCAATAACCTTGTAGTCGCTTCCAAGATATTTGTTAATAGTTTTTGCTTTGGCTGCCGATTCAACAATTACGATATTCATGAGTTCCGTATAACACTTAATCAGGTTGAAGGTTTTACTCTGAGTTTTCCCCAGTATATTTGGTTTTTTAGCCGTGTGACCGACCAGCACCACCATGTTTCATGCAAGTATCTGTCGTTTATATTTATTTGTACTAATTTAATGCAGGTTAATTTTTTGACAACTTATCCCTGAAGTTTGGGGTTTAAGTAGTTGAAAAACATCATTCTGCAAAACGAATAAAGTCTTTTTCATATTGCCTCAGGGTAAAAACTTTACTCGAGTTTGGCGATTGAACATGGTGAATTCTGTTGCAACTGTCAAATGGAGAAAAGGATTAAATGCATTTTTTCCCATAATCATTGCGGATCCGGGCAGGCATTTGCTCTGGCTGTTGTAACTTCCAGTAGTTACAAAAACTAATGTTTTGCAGAGGCCAGAATGATACATATTGTCATCAAAATAACTTTTTGCCCGTGAATTATCAAAATATGCTAGCCTAACGGGCAAATCTATTCATAATTGATAGGTCTGAGTCACCAAAATAAATTTCGGAAAGCCAGTTGCATATGTTCGAGAGGAAGTCCAAGCGTAGTGTGAAGGACGATTGTATCGAGGCTGAGCCTGTAGAGCTAAAAGCGAGTAAGCAGGCCTTTGGTCCTGCATTGTTACATTCTAAAGATGATATAGATACAATAATCAGCGATGATGTGGCTTTTGTTGGCACTTTATTCTGTAATGGTGTTGTGACAGTCGAGGGTACTATCGAAGGGGATATGTACTGTGCAGAGGCGATTATATCTCCTGGTGGGGTTGTTCTTGGCTCTGTGATTGCTCCTAATGTGATCATAGCCGGAAGCATTCGGGGAGATGTGTATGCTGACAGGGTTGCTCTTCAGTCCACGGCCCATATTCTTGGCGATATAGTTCATGCTGAACTTGGCATGGAGCTGGAAGCTGTATTTGAAGGTAGTGCACGCCGTAAACAGGATCCTCTGGCTTCTGCTCCGACCCCTAATTCCTATCTTGATGTGGTTGCACCAGCGCAGTCGGGGAGAACTGCTGCATAGCAGGTCCAGAGTCTAGGCAGTCTTTTCAGCCTGGTCATCCTGGTGAATATTCAGGAAATGCAGATTTTGCTCCTCCTCAAGCCATGTTGTCATATCATTGAATTCCATTGGCTTTGCGATAAGGTATCCCTGCAGGGAGCAGTTGCCATAGGCCTGTATTTTCTGCATTTGTGACGCGGTTTCAACTCCTTCACAAACAAGTCCTATCTGCAATAACTTTGTTAGACTTAACAGTGACTGGATAACTATAGCTTTCCTGTCATCTGTTAAAATCTGATTTGTGAAAGACCTGTCAACTTTCAGGGCATCAATTGGCAGGGTGGACAGGTGAGATAGCGAAGCATATCCTGTACCAAAATCATCCAGTTCAATATGAACATTCATTTTACTAAGGTCAGAAATGAACTCTTTCTGCTGATCGTCATTATTGTCAATCAGAAGAGATTCCAGTACTTCGACAGTGATGTATTGAGAGTCAAGCCTGCAGTTTTTCATTGCATGGGCAAGATCGTGTATCAGGGTGCCATGCATCAGGTGTTTTGGAGAGAGATTAACTGCAATTCTTCCAAAATCGAGCCCGTTATCCAGCCAGCTTCTTGCAGCTCTGAAAGCCTCATCAAAAACATAAGCTCCTACAATCGGAGCAAGCCGTGACTCTTCGATGACATCCAGGAAATGATAGGGAGAAAGAACTCCGCGTTCCGGATGGCGCCACCTGATCAAAGCCTCTATACCGCGTACCTTCTGAGTTTTGGAATCAATTTGAGGTTGATAAACCAGAAAGAGCTGCTTTTCTTCTATAGCTACTCTGAGCTCGCTTTCTATACGAGTTTCCTCATCTACCTTCTCTTTTAATTCCTGTGTGAAGAAATGGTATGTATTGCTGTTAAGTTTGGTCTTATGTAATGCCAGGTCAGCATTAATCATAAGCGTTTCAAAGTCTGATCCATCTTCGGGGAACTTGGCTATTCCGAGGCTTCCACTGGGCCACAAGGTATGAGAACCAAAGCGTAATTGAGTGCCAAGTATCTTAGTGATTTCGTTGCAAAAATCCTCAGTAGCACCATTGGATCTATCGTAAATTAATACAAACTCATCACCGCCCCAGCGATAAACCCGACTATTCTCTTTGGATCTGGCAAGTATTCCCAGTCGCTTGCCAACTTCACACAACAAGCTATCACCTGCCGCATGTCCCAAAGTGTCATTTACTCTCTTAAAGTCATTAAGATCAAGATAGACAAGTGCAAAGCAGGCGTTGTTATCGGCATTGGAAAATACTTCCTGTGCATCCAGTTTGCAGCATGACCTGTTAGGCAGATTTGTCAGCTCATCAACATATGCCAGTCTTTCAGCTTCTGCCATAGCTCTGATTAACTGGGTATTTTTTGCTTCAGTATCATGTTCCAGTGCTACAAGTTCTTTTAGTTTTATGCGAAAGGCTTCAAGTGACCGGGCTATCTGCCCAATTTCGTCCTGTTTGGACTGGTAGGGAATTTCAATGTCATATTCTTTTTGCTGAAACTGTTTCATAATTGAAATGCAGCGAGCGAGCGGGGACGTAATAAAGCGTTGAAATATAAAGTAGGCAGTGAAGGATATTGCACAAATCAGAAAGGTGAAGGCAATCATAGCAGAAAATCTGTTATCGACCTGGACTTTGAACAGGAAATCCCGAAGCTGTGAAACCTGTTTTTCAGCAGTAGATTGTATGTAGTTACTTTGAAGTATGCTTGAGAGGTCACTAATTCCCAGAACCAGATAACCCAGCGTCTTGTCATCTTTTCGAATAGCGTGTTTCTTTAATCTGAGGTGACGGGCCGGTTTGCCTGTGTCGGATATCAGGATATTATCATGGGAGAAAAATGCTGCATATGATATAAGATGGCTTCTTGCAGCAGTCTTAATAACTTCATCGAGAATTTTATATTGATTATTTGCCAGAGGAGTTTTTGATACTTCAATAAGAAAGTTCGTAATCCTTTCTTCTCCTACACGATAGGTTTTCTGATTAAATGCAGATTGATCATGACTGATATTAGAGAATGTATAATGCAGGATCTGAAGCTGATCTTCGAAAGAAGCTTTGCGCTGGTACTGAATTACAAATGCAGATACAGCGAATATCAATAACAGGAGAGGTATCACTGCGAGGTTGAACCTGGCTGTGAGTGACAGGCCCTGTTCAAAACGCCCAATTTTATTCCCCATGGCTGAAGGAGACTGGTTTAGATCGTCGCCAGTTTTGTCATTTTTACTCGAAGATATACTATCTTCCTGAATAGGGTTCATCTCAAATCATCTAAATTGCCTCAAGGGAGCGTCCGATCAGGGGGCATTATATGATTTTGCTCTTAAAATAGCGTAACCGTACCAGGTGACAGATCTAAACTCTTGCCGTATCAGAGGGTTAGCTTTGTTTTATTTATTTTCTTTGGTCACTCTTTCACGATAAAGCAGATATATTCCTGAAGTTATAACAACGCTGCCACCTATAATAGTCCAGTCTGTCGGCAAATCCCCAAAGAATAAATACCCGACGATGACCATGCTTATTAACCCTGCATAAACAAATGGGGCGAGGGTTGATACCGGGGCATGCCTGTGAGCTACAATAAGAAGCCAGTGTCCAAAACCTCCAGTGATACCCAGTGATAAAAGGATAATCCATGTAATCCAGTCATGAGACCAGCTCCATTGCATGAATGCAAATGGGGAAACAGCTATAAGGCCAGCGAAAGGGGAAAATAACTGTGTCGTTGCTGTACTGTCATAAGTTGATAGATAACGTGTGCATATATTGTAGCAACTATATGAAATAGCAGCGCAAAAGGCGAGCAAGAAGGCGGGTTTAATTCCTTCGACAGTGGGCTGCATAACGATGACTACACCGATAAATCCCACGCAGATAGCGATCAGGCGTCTCCAGCCGACCCATTCTCCCAGTATAGGTCCGGCAAGTGCCGCAACGACCAGTGGGGACAGGAAAAATATTGTAACTGTCTGATCCAATTGTAAAGTTTTCAATGCGTAAAAGTTAAAACCTGTTGCTCCGAGCAGAAAAACAGACCGCAATAGCTGTAGCCAGGGTCTGTTTGCGGCGAGAGCACCGGGAACTGCTTTAGGGCCAATCAGTATAACTGTAAAAAAGATATGGGCCAGAAATCTGATCCAGATGATCTGAGCTACTGCAACCCCAACATATTCCCCCAGATATTTGACACTGGCATCCATGATTGAGAATGGAATGCTGGATGCGCACATTAATATAATGGCAAACAATATTCTGGGTTCAGTTAATACTGAGACAGGGGAGGGGAGTACTTTTGACATGAAAAAGGATATCCTGATACTCATATACAGTACAATAACTGTACAGAGGGTTCAGGACCTAATGTCATAGAATATAATTGTGTGCAATCCTTAATTCTGACTCATAAAGGGAAGCCAATGAAAACAAACAGTAAATTTCCATGAGGAATGCTGTTCATATTTTCTGTAGATTTATATGGTAAATAGTTTCGCAAATGGCTGGATTGCAAAAAAATATATTTATCTTGCCATAAAGGCTGTTTCTTCTGGCGTTGCCTATTGACTAACCAGGCAACAACCTTTAAACCCCAAATCTCAATTTGTTGAGGGCCCTTAGCTCAGTTGGTAGAGCAACTGACTTTTAATCAGTAGGTCGATGGTTCGAATCCATCAGGGCTCACCACTCCATATTGGTCCGTTCTGGATACATCACAATAAAATCGTTTTGGAAACTGGTTTCTTTCTTCTTAACTCCGTTAGGTACGAAACTGCTCAGCTTTGGTTTCGCTAAATGGTGGGGCGAGGTTTTGATATGAGTAATTTCCACTCTTACTCGTTCAGGCCTTTAGCATGAGATGCAGAGTGTTTGTGTCTCTATTATATATTTCATATTTTTCTACTTTGTAACATTCAGCTTCTTTCTCACTATTCTCTAACCTGATTATGATCCTTGAAAATTATAGCGTCAGATTTACCTGTCTGCTGGATTGGTCAATAAAATGCCATATTTGGTTATCAAGGGATAGTTTCAGATTTTACTAAATAACAATAAGAGAGAGTCGAGATGCGTATTATTTTTTCCTTCCTTCTGATTTCCATTTTATTCTGTTCGAATGTTTTTGCTGCAGGCGAGGGGCCGCGCATTAAATCAGAGCGTTTTGATGATTGGTATTACCGTTGTTCGGAAACTGTTGTTAAGAAGAAAAAGTCAAAGCGCTGTGAGGTTGTTCAGATTGCTCAAACAAAACGTGAGAAGACAACTATCAACCTTCTGACTATATCTTTGTCCCGGATCGAAAATGAGAAGAAGAAAAAGCAGACTGTTATTACAGTATTGGCACCACTAAATGTATTTCTTCCTGCCGGAATGACTTTGACTGTAGACAAGAATAAAGCATCAGGTCTTAAATATCGCAATTGCAACAAAGCAGGTTGCTGGATTCAGCATCTGGTCAATGACAAACTTGAGAAGCAAATGAGCAAAGGCAAGTTTGGCTTTGCTAAAATGAGCCTGATTAATGGTCAGAACATCAACGTGAAATTCTCTCTGAAGGGCTTGTCCAAAGCGATGAAAGCTATGGAGAGTGGTCGCTCACCTAAGGTATAAAATACTGAATTATCAGGATAGTTATGGAAAAGCGGGGAGCCTTCTTCTGTGATTTTAAAAAAGCAGGAGGAGGTTCTTCGTTTTGTAAAATTGTGCTTTGCAGAAATTTTATTTTTAAATTCTCTTGTGCTTTCCATAACGCAAAGGCGGGGCACAATGACGCCTTGTTTTGGTTTCTATAATGACCTTTAATTTTTTTGTTTCTGCAATTAGCAGTATTTAACATAAGTAAAAAAGAGTAATAGTAATGAGTTTTTCCAGGGGGGATTGGAGGCTTGTCATTGCTGCTGCAATGATTGTGTCTATCCAGATTGCACTTATTAAGTGCGCCAGTGCGCAAAGTAATGATATTGACCGGGCACTCCGGCAACAACAACAGATTTTACAGCAGCAGGAACAGAAGCGCAGGGAAGAATTGCGACGTCTGCGCGAAACTCCAGCGCTTAAAGAAGAAGCAGACCGTCGTCAGAAAGAAATCGACGGGACGGCAAAAATCTGCCTGCCGATCAGGAAGATTATCTTTAAAGATGGCGTATTGCTGAATAAGGATGTGGCCGCGAGAGAAGCCCTCAAACGACCTTTCCTCGGCAAATGTATGAGTATTATTGATATCATGTCGGTGGTGCGGGTTATCACCAACTGGTATATTGACAAGGGCTATATTACAGCTCGTGCTGTGCCTCCTGAGCAGGATCTTTCAAAAGGGGTATTGATTATCCGGGTTATTGAGGGACGCACGGAAGCTGTCGATATTTATGACAATGGCAAGCCTCGGTCCGGGGCTGATACCGCCTTTCCCCGCATTATCGGCAAGCGACTTTATATCCGTGATGTTGAGCAGGGGCTTGACCAGATCAACCGACTGCCAACCCATAAAGCGAAAATCAGAATTGAGCCGGGTAAGAAGAAAGGCTATAGCCGCCTTCGGGTTGATACTGAGAAAACTTCGGGGCTGGTCACAGGGGCGACCATTGATAATTATGGTTTGAAGTCTACCGGGGAATATCAGACGGGAGGCACAATTTCTATTAATGACCCGTTTGGTTTGTACAGCAGCCTGAACTTTGGCTACAAGACCATCAAGCCGTTTCATTTTAATGAGAATACGTCCGAGGAATTTTCAGGGAGCCTGTCTGTACCGTTCGGATACTGGACATTGTTCCTGTCAGGCAGTCATTTCAAATATGCTCCAAAATTGAAGGCGTTGTTCAGTCGTTCAAAAATACGGGAGACAGTACTAATCTGACGGCTGAGCTGGACCGGGTTCTACACCGGGACCGGGTGAGCAAGACCCGTTTGTCTGCCTTTATGACCTATAAGGACACGAAGTCCTTTATTGATGGTGCCGAGCTTGCGACAGGCAGCCGTAAACTGTCGGTTGTTGGGGCGCGTTTGTCTCATAACAGGCGGACGCTTGGTGGACTTCTGGATGTGGCTGTTGAAGGGCATTTCGGGGCGCCCATGTTGAATATTTAGGGCCAAGTCTTGCAGGTCTTACCGCTGGTGGAAGTACGGTCATTGCCAAAACGGCTCAATCTGCCAAAACAGTGCAGGGGTGGGGGCTGATTGCGTATAATTGTGTGCGCAATCTGCACTGCCGAAGCACAGCGATGATGGATGGCGCCATTGTTGGTGAGGGTTTACTTTTGCCAGCAGGTGAAACCGGAATTCAGGGTCTGGTTATTGCAAGTGGTGTTACCGTTGCGAATAAAGGTCTGGGCTGGGTTGATGATGCTATTGAGTATAGTTTGCAGCCTAAGTTGCTTGATGGGGCCAGTAGCGGTTCCTTAGCATTCATTATAGACGATGCCGGGGCAGTGCTTCCGAAGGGTTATAGTGAGTTCAGGGGGACGCTTAGTGCTGCTGATAGTGGTGGTGCAGGCCTACCTAAGGACTTCAAGCGGATTGTTGCTCAGAATGGGGATGTGCACTATCAGGGGCCGAACGGGGAGATTTATCGGTCTATTGATGAATTGCCTGCAGCCTATCAATCATTTAATAAGAAGTATGATTATAATGTTTTGACAAAAACTTGGCCAAATAGCGATGTTGTGGAAATTGAGGTAAGAGGATTATTTAAAGAGTATTCTGATTTAGCAGCAAAGTATAGTAATGGAGACCTTTACATACGCTTTTACTCAAACTCCAAGCCAGGCCAAAAAGTCGGGACTGAGATGATTTCAACTGCAGTAGAGGCGGCAGGCTCCTCTAAGGTCAAGACGGTTTCAGCGCAGTTAGGGATAGATAATTATAAAGTGTACGAGAGTCTTGTCAAAGCGGGAAAAACTGAAGAATATGCGGTTTGGCAGACTCCATTTGGTAAATCAATGAAAGATTTAGGCTTTAATACATTGGTGGCACTTCCTGAAAATGGAAGGGTAAAAGTGAAATTTGGTTTTAAATAAAATATGACTTATTCTGAAAAAGATTTGATTGAGATTGTTGATAGTCTGCATCTTCATGAACAATTACACGATATGCTTGCTGGAACATCAGAATATTCTGATTTGGATGCTATAGAAAGTTTGGATAAGCATTCTCGGAGATTAGCTGCTATGGCTCAACGTCATTTGGATTACGTAATTCGTTTTAATGATCCTGGCAATGAGGAAAAATCACAGAAGGTTGGAAGCCATATATACAGCAATTACCCAGATTATTATCAAGCTTGGCAACTGGCTGGACTGCCTGGAGTTTCTTTATACATGTTAGAGAAATTGATTGATGATAATAGGAAATAATTTAGAATTATTTTTTAAAAGTATAATAAAGTGGAAAAAGGCAAAGACTATTTCGATATATGGTTTAATTCAGAAGAGTGGCCATTTTGGAACTTGGATGGTCCTTATCAAGGAGCAGAGAAGATACATCCCACAGTATTTTCTTGTGCTAAGCCCTTTGATTTAGAGGGGAGACTTGTAGTTAAAGTGTATCAAGAGGGACCGAAAATTTCCTTTAACTTTACTGGATTTGGAATGGTGGTGGTTTCTAAATGGCTCTGTGATAAGATTGGTAATTTTGCAGGAGTAGATGAATTACAGCTAATACCGGTTGAGGTTGAGGGCAATGATGAGGAATGGGAAATACTAAATCCTTTGCTCGAGCTTGATTGTATTGATGAGGCTCGTTCTGTATTTCGCAGGTGTCATGATAAACCTCGTAAAGGGGAAGCTCCGGAAAATATGAGAGTTTTAGTAAGCTTATGATTGATCCACAGAAGGCAAACGATCATCATATATTTCGTTTAAAGCATTGGCCTGCCTTAGTTGTTGATCAGGAAATTAAAAAGCTTTTAGAAGAGAATAATATCAAGGAAGTTTCATTCAAACCTTTGACACGATGTTCGACTGGATGACATGTGCATAAAATTATCTCCTTCGATACTCGGAAGCTTTTGAGGTTGTTCCATTTTCAATAAGTTTTTATATCCATTGGGTTGAGCATAAGCCTCGCCCCTGAATTCTTTGCTAAGCATGGCAATGAGGCTGCAGCCGAAGCTATTGAGAATCTCCGGTACAGTGTTACTCATGGGGATGAAGATAGAAAAGCACGTGCTTTTGAGTGTCTGGAAAGTGCTTCCTGTATCAAAAAAATAGCTTATGAAGCAACGCAGCTTGATTTGGAAAAAAAGCAGGCAGGGCCTTCTGCTCCAATAAGTGGTCCTGCCTGGGCTCAGCGTAAAAAGGAAACAGAGCCCAAATTCTATTATGCGTATGACGCAAAGAAAATCGAAAGTATCGTTGATGATGCTATTAATGACCCTTCGATAAATCCGAACGGCTGGAGCCATGTGGGTGTCTATGTTGAAGAGGGTAAACAGGAGCTTGGCAGGCGTTTCGGATATGTCGGTAATGATCTTAATAAGATTTACAATAAATTTGCAGACGAAGGTGTTGCCGAGGGGCTTGAGTATTTAGGGCCAAGTCTCGCAGGTCTTACCGCGGGTGGAAGTGCGGTCATCGCTAAAACGGCTCAATCTGCCAAAACAGTGCAGGGGGGACGCAGGAGGCGCTCAAGTCTGCCAGTCAGGACACTCAGAACTTAAAAAATCTTACCCGAACTGAATATCTTGATTTTGTTGCCTCTATAGGCTTTGAGCAGACGCGGATGCGGCTTGGGGTTAAGGAGATTGATAAGGAGCGATGGGAGCTGCGCAAGTCTGTTGCGGCCAGAGCCAATAAAAGTACCTCCTCGATTTTACTGCCAAGCGATTATACTCCGGAAGAGCTGAAGCGTGACAGGGAGCTTATGAACAAGCGCGGGGCTTATGAGAGTACCTCGCTTAAGTTGCATTCGCATATGTCTTATGTTGTTCAGTATGGCATGAGAAATGGCCAGCTGGGTGCGCTTGAAAGTCTTCCGCATCTGGGGCCAAGGATGCGGGATGCCTCCCATCCCGGGATTTACTTTGCCCGTCAAATGCGATTGAGCAATTTTGTGTCCATCGGATCTTTGGCGACGGCTGCGAGGTTCAAGGGCTTCGCGGGGTATCAGCCAGAAGTTTCTTCCGCTGGAGAGGACGGTGGTGCTAGTGGGGGCGCCAAAAAAATAGTGAAGAAATCTATTTGTTTGTAAATAAGAGTGACGGGCAAAACTTTTTTGCGCAAGAGGCTGAGGGGAAGTTGTGTTCCCACTCGGATCCAAGGCTCGCTAACAAGCCGATTGCTCTTCTTGAAGATAAGATTGTTAAGCCTGTGGCTTGTTGACCTATCAGGGGCAAGTCTTTGCGCAATGGTTAATAAGGAGTTTGGCAAGGGGAGGTCGTGGATCTTTGTCATCAATCCGTTTGATGAAAAAGTGTTACCACAAAAACTGTTACCTATGTTTTGAGAATAATCTGTAACCTATGTGTCCGGAACGGACCAATATGGAGTGGTGAGCCCTGATGGATTCGAACCATCGACCTACTGATTAAAAGTCAGTTGCTCTACCAACTGAGCTAAGGGCCCTCAACAAATTGAGATTTGGGTTTAAAGGTTGTTAGGCCTTCTGTCAATAGTGTGGGGAAGGATTAGAGGTCATATTATCAATAATTTGTCACCACATCACAAAAGGATAACACAGCCTGACATTTTTGCTAACATATGAGGATGTTGCTTTAATATGTTCAGGCTGCTTTTCGGGGTAAAACTCATGCGCATAGCAGATCATTTTCATTTTGAGCGTGCAGAACATGATTACTGTTTACGGGCAGGGTGGCAATATCTGTTGAGTCGCAGGTGATGCATTTCAGGATATAATCAAGCTTACTGATAGGGTAATCGGCAGGAACGCCTTTCCTGATCATTTCTTCGGCTGATGGTGAATTGCTGTGCCCGCACTTTCTGCATTTACAATTAAACCGGAAGCCTTTTTGTGCGTGTTCTGCCATTGTGATGTGTTGAATATATCTTGTTACAGCCATTTTTATTACTCCGTTTGCGGGACAGGTTATGTCTTCTTTATGCATGTTCTCCGTGAACATTTCAAGAACTATCTTTCACCTTTTGTTCTTTTTTTGTTTCGTTATTGAAAAGATTGACTTTTCTTTTCAGCCTGCTGTTTATAGATTAAGGATTCTTATGTATGTGTTGTGAAACCACGAAGTTATGAAGCTCTGAAGACTATCTAACTATCCGGTCCAATTCTACGATTATGTATTTTTAAGGGGAACACCATCAATCAGCGGCTTCAGGCTGTTATTTTCTGTAAACGACAGTGCAATGGTGGAGTTCTGTCTATTGCCCCATAACAGATGGCTGTATTTGTCTATAGTGGCCTGAATATCCGCCGGGCTTCCGGCACCTGAATATTCATTGTGAAAAGGCTGTAGTTTTTGTAATTCGGCATACTGACTTGTTATGGCGTTTAAAGTGCTGAGCACACGTTTTATGCCGGGGTTTTCATTGAGTGCCTGCTTCAGTTCCTTTGTGTAAGGGTAATCTGATGGAAGGATCATTCTGCCTTCCTGATTATAGGTGAGGGTATCGGGTGCCACAGGTATATTATAGTCCTGGAGTAATTGTCTGAAGCGTGTGGAGGCGTGCTTTGACAAAGCCTTTACATTGTCTGCTGTTGGCATAAGAAGAGTGACGTCCTTTAAACTGTTAACGGGACCTGTATTGCCCGCGAAGTAGTTCTCAAGATTTAAATTTATATTTCCCTTGCTGGTATTCATGGAGACAGTAGATTTGGTGGTGTCTGGCCCTATGAGTTCCTGCTGCCGGAATAATACAGAATTGACTTCGCCGGACAGGGCAGTCCCGGAAAATGTTTCTTTGGACCGGGCAATATTTGCCGGGCCGGGGGGAGTATGAGTCTTCCCTGGAATAAAGTCATTGCTATTTGCCTGTTTATTATCAGGCTGAATGGGGGCTGACAGGCGTGGAGCAGGGGAGGTGGCAAGAATATTCATTCATTTAAACCTGAGTACTATGATTGCTGGTGTTCTGACAGAAGCAATGGGCGTGCCAGAGAGGGCAAGCGCTTAAAATAAATCAGGATTCAATAATGTTTATTCAGGTGTTGAGCGGACTGTCCAGCCTATGTTGGACAAAAGCCTGCAGGATTCGCATTTAAAATCAAAGATATCATGCCATGACTCTTTCAGAAGCCATTTGTTCTTGCAGGAAGGGCAGGTTCTCTTCTTTTCCTGTTTAAGTGACTTGCCGCCAGGTTTGGACAGATAATAAAAGGTTGGAATTTCTGTGTGTTCTTCAATTTTGCTGCAGATATCACGCCCTTCCTTAGCAAGAGGGCTATCATGGTGTTGTACCTGGCGCTGGCTGAACTGTTCACCGATTGCAGAGTTTACGTGGAGCATATCACAGGACTGGTAACTCGCCTGCCACAGGGTAATCCGATTGCGTTCCTCATCATTCCGGGTTGGTATTTTATAAAGCGGAACCGGGAAAGAGCAGTCTCCGCACCGAATAGGCGGAGAAAGAGAAGCGTAATTGGTATAGAGAATATATGAACCCGGCTTTTCACATTCGCAAGCAGCAATTCCGTAGGGGGAAATGCCTACGATTTTGATATCGAGAACAGCCCCCTCCGTTTCACCTATAGTCAGGATAATCGACCTTGCATCCTCTGTATTATAGAGAGCTTCAAGAGAGTCTTCTTCCGGGATAATGGCAGTTGCAATAAGTTCGTTGTGGTTGAGAAATACGGGTTGTTCCTTACCCAGAATCTGACCGTTAGTACGCCAGCTTCTCAGCAAGGCTTCCAATGATATAGCAAGAGAATGCTGGAGCTGTATATCTTCTATTGATACAGAAATTTTTGCGGCATACATGATTAGGACAAACCACTCTGAGACTCACCGATATGTCCGAAAATAGCATATATATCCAGAATGAGCGATGAAAAAACGTAGTAAAACAGTTGTTTACCTTAACTCTCGCCGGTCAGGTTGCCTGTTGCCGGAATACGGAAGCCAGCGGCATTGCGGTGACCGCCGCCACCAAACTGTTTTGCAACTTCCGAAACATCTACACGGTGATCTTCTGAGCGCAAAGAAAACGCCCGTTTACCATTTGCTTCATACCAGACGGCAGTAAAGGGGACTTCCTGATCTCTGTTCAACAGCTCATGGGCGACATCTGAAGCCATAAATGAAGGTGCATTGGCAACAAGGATTTTATGTCCGGCCATTTCCTCATAGGCAGCCAGTTTGCAGATGTCTGAAATTTTCTTTTCATAGAAACGTTCTATGATTTTGCCTTCTTCAATCAGTTGCTTGACTTTAACAGAAAGAACATTCCATGTTTCAAATTCATAAGGGTATGAACGAACTGCCAGCGAGAAGCGGCGTACATGTTCATATTTGAGGTTCCAGAGGTCCTGATCTTCTATGTAGAGGACGAACTCCGGTGGTTGTTCTCCCGGAAAGCAGAATTCCCAGGCAAGTCTTGCTCCGCATTTTTCCATATCAAAATGAGAGAGGATAAAAGGCTTTTTTTCATCATCATATTTGATGCGGGCTTCTTCATATGCATTGGAATAATCAAGTGCATTGCGAGATGAAAATCCAGAAAGTTCAGCTTCAGCAGTTTTGTGGTGGTCCAGAATGATGATGCTTTTCGCTTCGCCCTCTTCGATAAGTTCAGTCATTTTATCTGCGCTTAATGCGAAATCTACAAAGAGAACATTTCTGTCTTTCATGCTGGGAAGTGTATCGCCATGATTGACGCCGACATACTCAATCGTATTGCCCCATTTTTTCCAGACACACCATGCCGATCCAAATCCGTCATCACATGGAAAGTGATGAATGCATACGTCCGGTTTCCACTCTGATTGGTTCATCTTCTTATTTCTATGTTATTTCGAGTCGCCTTAGACATAGCATGTTTACATAAGACAAGCCTATACACTGATTGCAAAGAGTGTATGACTTACTGTTCTTCTTTCTTCTTCATCAATTCCTGAGCTTTGTGCTTTGCCTGCTCAGCCAGTTCGCCTGCCTTGTCCATGGCTTTACTGCCAACTTCTGCGGCTTTGTTGATGTAGGGCTTAGATGCATCTATTGCCTGACCTCCAATTTCCCTGGCCTTATGTACCATTGGCTTTGCCGCCTGACGTGCCTGATCAGATGCCTTGACCATTGTTTCCACGCTGGTTGCAGAAATGGATTTGGTTTTGTTCCATATTGCAGAAAGAAATCCTTTTTTAGGCTGTAGTTCATTGAGAGGAAGGGCTTCTACAGTCTTAATCAGGTCTGTATGGTCTTTTTGCTCAGTCTTGTCTTTGACGAGTTTGGAAATGCCTGTGAATAAAACGATCGGAGTGCAGGATGTTACCAGGCTTTCTCCTTTTTTAACCCATTTCGGGTTGGCAATCTGAGTATCTTCGGCGAAATAAATTTTTTCACCGTTTATATCCTGACGAAGAATATTTCTATCAATTACCGGTATAAACTGACCGTTTTTTTCTACAATATTTTTGAAGCGCTGATCATTAGCATCAGGGAACTGAACAAACATTGTAATCAGATTATCATCACTTGAAGACAGGACTTTTTCTATGGCTTCATCTGTATTTTTTACATGCGAAATATTTTTCGCTGTGCCAAGTCCTTTTGGATCAATTTGTTGCAGGTACTGAAAGGTGCCAACATGATTGCTTTTCAGTGGCGGTAAAACAAATTTGTACTTATCAGGGTCGGCTGCAACCTGGCCATAGCTTTTGATATTTTTATCTTTGGAGACCATAAACAGGCAGACTTTTGCAATATCATCACGGAGTGTATGGAATAGCTTTTTTCCACCCTGCATGGTTTTTTCCAACGCAAAAAGGTCTAGTTGAGCATATCCCAGCTGGCGGGCATCCTCTCCTACAAGCTTGATATTATTAAAAGAGCCATCAGTAGCGATACAGTTGTATTTAAACTGGGCTTTCTTCAAAGCTTTCTTTAATGGAGGGCAGAACTTTTTGTGGTATGCGCTGCTTTTGTCGGCTGTATTGATTTGAAATGCAAATGCCTGCGGGATGAAAAACATTACTGAACCTGAAATAAGGCCCGTTTTCAGAACTGAAAAAAATAGTCTCAATTTGTCCTCCCGGAACATTTACATAATAAAATATGAACTATGTTTATCTGATGAAACTGCATATTGGAAGCAGTATGACAGATACAAAATTATTAGTGAATTTGTATCAGCCGATCAGAAAAGTAACAAGGTCATCTGTCACCACCTGTATATTTACACAGGAGCAGACAGATAAGATAAGGCCTGAAAGGTTTGGAAAAAAGACCTGTTTTTAAACTTTTGGCTATAACAAGGCGACAAAATTGATTTTATTCAGAGAAAACCGAATAAGCCTAATTTAAATGACAGGTCCTGACTTTTGTCAGCTTGCTTCTGCCAGCAATGACAGCTGCTTCTGTTGAGAAGAATCTTCCTGATCCCTCAGACGTGTAGGATAGTCACCAGTGAAGCAATGATCTGTAAACTGAGGGTTGCTGTTATCGCGACCTTCATAGCCCATTGCCTTGTAAATACCGTCAACAGATAAAAACGCCAGAGATGATGCCCCAATCAGTTTACACATTTCTTCCAGGTCATGGTTTGCTGCAAGAAGTTTTTGTTTGTTGGGAGTATCAATTCCGTAGAAGTCCGGGTGTTTGATAGGAGGGCAGGCAATTCTCATATGAACTTCAGTGGCTCCAGCATCATACATCATCTTGACAATTTTTACGGATGTGGTGCCGCGAACGACACTATCATCAAGAAGAACAACACGTTTGCCTTTAACTGCATTAACGTTGGCATTGTGCTTCAGTTTAACACCAAGTTGCCGTATCTGCTGTTCAGGCTCAATAAATGTTCGCCCTACATAATGATTTCTGATGATGCCAAGTTCAAATGGAATACCGGATTGTTGAGAGTAGCCAATAGCCGATGGCAGTCCTGAATCCGGGATAGGAACAATTACATCAGCTTCGACGCCGGACTCAATAGCAAGCTGGGTACCCATAAGCTTTCTGATATCATAAACTGATGTTCCGCCTACGATAGAATCCGGGCGGGCGAAATAGATGTATTCGAAGATGCATGGGCGGGCAGGGCGTTTAGGGAATGGTCTGTGGCTTTCAATGCCATCTTCGGAAATAATCACGACTTCGCCGTTCTCTATTTCACGAATGAATTCAGCGCCAATGATATCCAGTGCGCAGGTTTCGGAGGTCAGAACGTATGAATCCCCCAGTTTACCAAGTACCAGAGGGCGAATTCCAAGAGGGTCTCTTGCGCCAATAAGCTTTTTGTTTGTCATTCCAACAAAAGCATATGCGCCTTCAATTTTCAGCAGCGCATCAATAAAGCGTTCAACAAAACGGATTTTGTCGCTTTTGGCCAGCAGATGCAAAACAACCTCCGTATCGGAGGTTGATTGATAGATACAGCCTTCTTTTATGAGTTCTTTTCGAAGGGAAAGGGCGTTTGTAAGGTTTCCGTTATGACAAAGAGCAAAACCGCCGGAATGAAGGTCAGCATACAGGGGCTGAATATTACGGTTGCTGGCGCCACCTGTTGTGGAATAGCGCACATGGCCAATGGCACTATCACCTTTTAGGAGGTCAATTACACTTTGTTTTGTAAAATGATCACCAACAAGGCCTGTTCTGCGCTGGGTGTTAAAGCGCTCACCATCATAGGAAACAATACCAGCGGCTTCCTGTCCACGGTGTTGCAGAGCATGGAGGCCAAGTGCGGTTAATACAGCAGCATCAGGGTGGTTATATACACCGAATACGCCGCATTCTTCTCTCAAGCGATCGCCGTCCAGCCATGAAGCTTCTGTTTCACCTTCAAGTGTGGATGTGTTTTGGCTATGACCAACAATATCGGACACAGAATATCTCCTTGGCTATATAGTAACGTCTGCTCAGTTCTGCGTAACTGACCCTGTACTTTCAACGAGCTGATCCATTCCTCTAAGCTCATTACCAGGGTAGCCGCGATTCACGTCTTTTTTGGCATTTCTTCTGCGGTTAGGACTTCCTTCACCGGAAGGTTGCTCATTATAAGTCGTTTTCTTGAATTTCTCAGTTATGTCCTTAGCCAGATCTTCCGGTAACAGAGAAATTATCATCTCTCCGGTTCCCTGTACCAAAGGCAGTGATCTGGAATTCTGCACCCAGCTATCATGTGTCTGTTTAGTAACTAAATTTGCAAAAAGCAAGTACAGAACGACAATCAGTACCAGTCCCCGCCCAAGTCCGAAGATAAAGCCAAGCGTATGATCCAGTGCTCCCATGCTGCTGCTGAGAACCCGATCTGATACCCATATAGTAAAGAGGTGAACAAAGACCAGAACTATTGTGGCTAAAATTAACGAGAAGATAGCCTGAGCCGCAACTTTGTGCCCTATGAATTTCTCAAGAATAGCACTGGTTTCCGGGAAATATTTCAGCATCAGCAAGACTGCTATTGCCGATGCCAGCCAGGAAGCGATTGAAAGAACTTCGCGGGTAAACCCGCGAATCATTGCCAGAACTCCAGATAGAAACATCACGAGTACGAGTATAACGTCCAGTATTGAGAACATTGGGTGCAGGTCCTCTTAAATCCAATTAACCATAGAAACAAAGCAGGAGATGTTTTTTATTGTCTGTTTGTTTCGTGTTTGTCCTATATCGTAAAAAGCATAAATCTGCTCTCTAAAGGCTTAAAGCCATAGATTTATGCACAGTTGGTTTTTATATGTCAGGATTCTTTGACATATGTAGCTTCGGAGACAGTTTTCAACGAAGCTTTCGTCCATTTGCCTTTGTACAGCAGAATTACTCTTAATTATTCAGCATCATATTAGACAGTTCTTTAAGATATGCCAAACGTTTAACCTTAATTTGTTTGCCCATTTTATCAATTTTCCCCGATGACGGTGCAACAGCAGAGGTAAATCCCAGTTTTGTTGCTTCTTTCAGCCTTGATGGCATTTGCCCTACAGACCTTACTGCACCTGAGAGGCTTACTTCACCAAAGAAGACCTGACCGGGGGATAAGGCAGTATTGGTTAAAGAAGAGACCAATGCTGCCGCAACTGCCAGGTCTGCTGCCGGTTCCGTGATTTTCAGTCCACCGGCAACATTGAGATATACATCGTAAGCGCCAAGTTTTAAATTACAGTGAGCATCCAGTACGGCGATAATCATGGAGAGGCGGTTGGAATCCCATCCGATAACTGCACGTCTTGGTGTTGCCAGTTTGGATTCTGCGACAAGTGCCTGAATTTCAACCAGAATAGGGCGGGTCCCTTCCATTCCGGCAAATACCGTAGAGCCTGTGGTGTTTTCATCTCTTTCACCAAGAAACAATTCCGAGGGGTTATGCACTTCCAGCAGGCCTGCGCCAGCCATTTCAAAAACGCCTATTTCATCTGTTGCTCCATAACGGTTTTTGATTGAGCGAAGGATTCTGAAATTATATCCCTTGTCACCTTCGAAATAGAGTACAGTATCCACCATATGCTCAACCACTTTAGGGCCTGCGATATTGCCATCTTTTGTTACGTGTCCGACAATGATCAGTGTGGTGTTGTTCTTTTTTGCGACGCGTATCAGCGCCTGGGCGCAGGTTCTGACCTGAGAAACCGTTCCGGGCGAAGATTCCAGTATGTCGGACCATAAAGTCTGGATGGAATCGACTATTACAAGGTCTGGTGCTTCTCCATCTTCTATTGTAGAGATAATATTGGCGAGATTGGTTTCGGCTGCGAGTTTGACCGGGGCATCGGCAACACCAAGTCTTTCACCGCGCATTCTGATTTGCGCGGTTGCTTCCTCGCCGGAAAAATAGATGACATTTCTGTCTGCCGCAGCCAGTTTTGCTGCCAGTTGCAGAAGGAGTGTTGATTTGCCGATTCCGGGGTCGCCACCAACGAGAATAGCTGAACCGGGGACAAGGCCACCTCCGGTTACCCTGTCCAGTTCATCATAACCTGTTGGAATTCTGGGCGCTTCATTGGTTTCTCCTTTCAGAGATTCCAGTTTTATTGTTGCCCCTTTGGAGTGCTGTGTCTGTGGTCCAGCTCCTACGCCGCCTGTAAGGGACGCTTCTTCGACAAGCGTATTCCATTCATTACAGTCGGAACATTTTCCGGCCCATCTTGCACTTACCGTTCCGCAATTCTGGCAGACATAGGCTCTGGAGGGTTTAGCCATTTGATTTCACTGCTTCTTTATAAATACGCCGATAGCGGTTGCCGAGGTTTGTCAGTATTTCATATGGAATAGTGCCTGCCTGTCTGGCAAGGTCATCAACACTGATATGTGTGCCCATGATTTCTACTAACATTGATCTTTGCACAAGATCTTCCGGGATATCAGTTATATCAACAGTTATCAGGTCCATTGACACACGACCAACCAGTTGGGCTTTATATTTGCCAATTGCTATGCTTGTTTTTTGAATATCATCGGTAGAGCCGAGGAAACGGAAAAAGCCATCTGCATAGCCAAGTGCAATTGTTGCGATACGGCTGTTACGTTTCAGGGTCTGCATGGCCCCATAGCCAACAGACTGACCTGCGGGAACATTTTCTATCTGTGCTATTCTACCATTCAAAGAGGCTACGGGCTTCATAAGGTTCGGGCCCTTAACTGTGGAACATCCTCCATAGAGGGATATGCCGGGCCGGACTATGTCAAAATGGTAGTCTTCGCCAAGCAGAATTCCGGCTGAATTACACAGGCTTGCCGGGATCTCGGGGAGCAGTTTTCTGATGGTGGAAAATTCTTTTAACTGCTTCAGGTTTAGCTCGTGATCCGGTTCATCTGCACATGCCAGGTGGCTCATAATCAGTTTGAGGTTAAATGCTTTCAGTTTGTTCGAACTGATCAGTTCTTTTAATGCCTTACACTGCATTCCCATTCGGTTCATGCCTGTGTTGAACTGAATGGCGGCGCCTGAAGTGTCATGAGAAAGTTGTCTTGAATGCTCTGTCCATTCAGTAATTTCTTCAACTGTATTGAGAACCGGGAAGATGTTGTGTTTTGTATAGGAAGGGGCGGTATCGGGAAACAGTCCGCCCATGTTGAAAATTACAATATTGGATGAGACAGCGCGAACCTTAATGGCTTCGTTCAGATTAGCAACGAAGAATGTTCTGCAACCTTCTTTTAATAATCTTTTGACGACTGGTTCGACGCCAAGGCCATATGCATCTGCTTTTACTACAGCAGCGCATATGGCCCTGGAGGATTTTTTATTGAGGAGGTGGTAATTTGCTGCCAGCGCATCCAGATCAATCGTAAGGATTGCTGTGTCGCCGGCGAATTCAGTGTCGATTGCCTCATGGTTCGTGGCATCAGGCAATTCTGACATTTTGATTACTCCATGCGTTCAGGCAAATGATCTTCCGGAATATAGTTAGAGAAGCGTGTAACATTTGCATCGAACTTCAGTTTAACGGCACCGGTAGCACCATGTCTTTGTTTTGCAATAATAACTTCGGCCAGACCGTGTACCCGATCCATTTCAAACTGCCATTGTTCAAACTCGGGGGTGTTTTCCCGAGGCATATTTTTTCCCACATAATATTCTTCACGGAACACAAACATTACAACGTCCGCGTCCTGCTCAATTGAGCCCGATTCACGAAGGTCTGCCAGTTGAGGTCGCTTGTCATCCCGGGCCTCAACCTGACGTGAGAGCTGGGAAAGAGCGATGACTGGTACTGCAAGTTCCTTAGCCAGTGCTTTCAGGCCTGTGGTAATTTCCGTAATCTCCTGAACTCGTCCCTGTGAAGCATTTTTTGAGGAACCGGTCAAGAGCTGCAGATAGTCGACGATCAGCAGGCTAAGTCCATGCTGGCGTTTTAGTTTACGGGCGCGAGCAGCAAGCTGGGCGATGGAGATACCACCTGTCTGGTCAATATATAGTGGCAGTTCCTGAAGTTCCTGAGAAACCCGGACAAGCTCCTGGAACTCCGATTCATCTATCATACCACGACGGATTTTCTCGGATGAAATGCCTGACTGTTCTGCTATAATACGTGTTGCAAGCTGTTCGGATGACATCTCCAGTGAGAAGAAGCCAACACCACCGGGTTTTTCCCCATTCTCTACTGCTTCGGCAGCCATGTCACGACAGTCTCTGGCAACGTTAAAAGCGAGGTTGGTCGCAAGAGCTGTCTTACCCATCGCAGGACGTCCTGCCAGAATAATCAGGTCAGAGCTTTGCAATCCACCCATTTTATTATCGAGATCTGACAGACCGGAGGAACGGCCAGATAGTCCGCCGTCTCTTTTATAGGCTTCATTTGCCATTTCGATAGCGTCCACCAGTGCTGAAGAAAAGTTGGAAAAGCCTGCGCCATATTTTTTGGCTTCAGCCACAGAGAACAATTTTTGTTCAGCATCCTCAATCTGGGCTGTTGGTGTCATATCAATAGGAGAATCATAGGCAGCATTCACCATGTCCTCTCCTATCAGAATCAAGCTTCTGCGAACTGAAAGATCATAGATAGTCTGACCATAGTCATAGGTGTTGATTATGGTTGTCGCATTCGCTGCCAGCCGGCCCAGATATTGTGGAACAGTGAGAGGGCCAATGGGCTCTTCATTCTCAAAAAATGTTTTGAGAGTGATTGGAGTCGTCTGTTTGCCGGACTGGATAAGTCTCGAACATATTTCGTAGATACGGCCATGCAGTGGATCATAGAAATGACCCGGCTCCAGAAAACCTGATACGCGGTCAAACGCCTCGTTATTGACCAGTATTGCACCAAGAAGGGCCTGCTCAGCCTCTATATTATGTGGCGCTGTCCGGAAGGGGAGGTCCTCCGCGGAATGCGCTGCGGGGTGTTGTTTTAGCTGTTCCATGAGAGGCACGATAACCGATTCGTTCGAGGTCAACCTCAACGCATTTTAACCATACACAATCCATCCCCGTAATACACAGACTGCAAAATTTTATAAAATTTTTTGCTTGTTTTTCCTGATAAAAAACAGGGTGGTTCGCGTCAGACAGAGCATTCCCGAGATTGGAATCAAAGGTGGAATCAAGAGGTGGGGCAAATGGAATACTGTCAAGCTAAGAGCTACAGTATTCCATAGGTTATGTTAACATTATCGTCGCATGATGCGAGGGATGACAGGCGAGCAGATGGCTTGCACCTGCATGAAGGCCGGGAGCTGGAGAGAAGCAGGGTCTTCACCATTAATCGTCATTGGGCCGGGAACCGGCATACCTTCAAAGTGGAATGCCCAGGTTTTCTCATTTGTTTTATTGTTTTTTTCGGCAAGTGGCTGAAGTGTTTTCAGGGCCTCTGAAATCGAATCCAGGCAGGCTTTGACTTCAGGGTCAGGTGTGCCTTTAAAAGTGAATATTGAGTTGAAGTCCTCAACCAGATTATCAGCTTTAAAGGTCAGTGAAAGATTGGGGATAAAGCCTACAATTGATGCCGTGCCATCAAGGCTTAGTGTGCCCTTATCGCTTTTCAAATCTGTTTTAATTGTAAGATTAAGAGGTTGTGGCAGTATACGCATAAAATCAGCGGGTGTGATCTGGCTTACTAGGCTTCTGCCTATAAGTTCAGATAATGCTGCCGTATCAATTTTTTCAGAGGCTTTAATCTCGAAATTGCCTTTTCTGGAATAGTTAACAGACAGGTTTGCATTTGGCAGCTCAATATTCGAGGTGTCATCCGAGCTTGAGGTTATGTGCAGATTCAGAAGGTCAAAGAACAGCTTTGCATTTTTTCCATTGTTTGTTCTTATGAAATTTCTGTCCATAAACCTGTCAGCGTCCAGATATGCTGTGAGGGTTGCCAGCTTTTCTATCAGAGGAAGGTACTTTTCCGGTTTACTCTGAAGGAAAAAGGTATCGGTTATAAAGGCAAGTGAGGGGGTTTTAAGTGCCCAGAACTCTTCATATGGCAGGCCAATGCGAGTGGTGCGCTGGTTAAGGTTTACTGGTCCAATATCAAATCCAAAGCTGAAGTTTTCGAGATTGTATGCTTCTTTAAGAACCTGAGAGCCAGGCTGACTTTCTCTTGCAGTAAAAGAACCTGCTGTCAGAATATTTTTGGTGTTGTATTCACCGGCTGTACCAGCAGGGATTAATATAGACTTGATAACACCGTTTTTCAGGTCAAACTCACCGTTGCTGCATTTTCCAGCAAGGTTTTTAATTTTGAACTCAAGTTCAGAAAATGCTTCCATTTTAATATTATAGGAGAGTTTGTAAGTACTGCCTTTCAGTGCAATATCACAGTTTTTCAGTCCGTCAGTATCATCCTCTGATTTGCCTGACCAGTCAGGGAAAGTGCCACTTACTTCTACGAAGCTCCCTCTATTTTCGAGGGTCATATCAGTTTTACCAAAAACTGCTTCGCCAAGTGCAAGCTCGCCTGTGATTTTGACCTTTTCACCATCTTTGGTAATGGTTGAGTTCGTCAGTTTTGGTGTCTGAAAGCTATCGGAGTCCTCACTTTCTGCTTTTTTCTGCAGCTTTGAAATGATTTCTTTTGCCAGGGGCAGCAGTTTATCTGATGTTAGACTGGCGGCATCTGCTGCCAGGCTGTATCCGGCAGATCCTACTGTCATAAGCATAACAAGTGCTACGCAGGTATATCTGAACATTTCTTCCCCCATATCGGACTGTAAAAATCAGTTTTTTAGTATTACGTGCAGAAGGGCAGTTTATTTCCTTCTGCACGATAGTTTATTTATTATTTATCAAGCGCTTGAGCTTTGCCAGTCTGGTTTTATCAGTGTCCTGATGAGCCAGAGTGCCGGCAAGCTGACCTTGGGCATTCATAAGATATATGGATGCTGTGTGGTTCATATTGTAGTCGGGGCCATCTCCAACTTTGGCATAGTAGACACTGTAAGCCTTTGCAATTGCTTTGGTTTGTTCCGGTGTTCCTGTTAAGCCCATAATTCTCTTGTCAAAATTTGCCATATAGTCTTTCAGGAGTTCCTGAGTGTCACGCTCAGGGTCCACAGAAACGAAGACAAAGTTCATTTTATCTGCATCGGCCCCTAATTGAGCAATGGTCTGTGTCAATTCATTGAGTGTCGTAGGACAAATTTCCGGACAATGTGTGAAACCGAAGAACATTGCGTAGGGTTTTCCTGCAAGGTCTTTCTCAGTTACCGTTGTTCCGTCATGTTTGGTCATAACAAAGGGGCCGCCAAAGCGGGTTGCCAGCGAGTTTACTGAAGGCGTTATGAGAGATGGTTTTATTGCCAGTATAACGGCCAGGCCAATCAGTAATGATGCAACTGCAAGCCATAGTATTGTGCGAAGTTGTTTCATTTCAGCTCCGAAATCTAGTGGTGAGTGTGTTTGCTTTTTGACGTAGCCGGGGCATCCTTGATCATGTATTCAACATCAACTTTGCCAGCTTTTTCGAACTGTAATATACCCTTAATACTGTCTCCTTTATTAAGAGTGTTATTCAGGCCCATGATCATGAGGTGAAATGATCCTGATTTGAGCTCTACAGTCTGGCCCGGTTTGATTTCCAGACCTTTTTCAAGTTTGCTCATCATCATAATGTCGTTTTTCATAGACATTTCGTGGATTTCAACTTTGCGTGCACTGCTGAATGTTCCACCAATAAGGCGGTCAGATGTTTTGCCCGTATTGGTAATCAATACATAGCCACCGGCTACTTTGGCTCCTTTAGGTGGTGTTTTTACCCATAGGTTTTTGATGTGAATGTCTCCCGCTTTGATATCCGCACTGAATGCAGAGGTGGAAACTAACAATGAGATTAGGGTTGCCGCTAGCAGGCGTGATAGTGCTGTGAACTTCATAAAAATGTTCTCCTGATCAGTAAAATTCGATTTTCGTTTTAAGTGGTTGTCAGGCTTTTAATGGCGGGTCTCTGCCGTGGCGAAAATCTGGTTTACTATCAGTGAGTTCTTTTGGTTCTATATGTATTCGTGAGCGTGTGAAAAAGGGGGTAACCCGAACATGAGTCTGGTGTTTTAAGGCAGTGCTATTTCCACTTAATGAGAAACAAACCGGGCATTTTGTATGAGAGCTTTTATGTTCATGCCCGTCATCCGGGCTGTTTTCCCCATTAAGGGTAATTGTCTGTATGCCGGAGCCTGTGCAGATCACGATCGTTTTTGAGAGCAGGGATAAAGCACCATTCTGCCCGGCCGCATTTGCAGAAATATGAAACACTGCGGTGAATGCCTGGAATAACATTCCAAGAATTAATAGTCGCGCAAGGATTCTGTTTCTGAAAATGATGGGGTTTTCTCGCATAGCTGGCTTTTATCATAAGGAAATGCTTTGCACCAGCACCTAACTTTTGCCGTAAAATGACGGATTGACGCGTGGTGAAAAACAGAAAGCAAGCGCTGGTCCGGTATGGTCCATTGACACTTTGTATTTTTGATGTAAATATTATTTACATAAATTGACTGTTGAATAACATGGACTGGATACGATGATAACTCCTTTGATAATAATAACTATTCTTATTTTCCCTTATATCGCATTCAGGCTGATATCGGGGGAAGAAGCTGGTAAAACTGGTGCTGTTATCGGGCTTAGTATTGCTTTTATGTTCTTTGCTACCGGGCATTTTATAAAAACTACGGAAATGGTGCAGATGCTTCCGCCATTTGTGCCTTTCAGGACAGCGCTTGTTTATTTGACAGGAGTAATCGAGTTAGCTCTTGCGGTACTTTTACTGGTCCCACAAACTCGTCGATTTGCCGGGGTTTTGTGTATAATTACGTTTGTGATCTTTTTTCCGGCCAATATTTACGGGGCAATCAATCATGTGGGGATGGGTGGTCATAGCTGGGGGCCTGTTTATCTTTTAATCAGGGTTCCTTTGCAGATTATCCTGATAGGCTGGGCTTACTGGTTTGTTGTGCGGAATAACGGCAAGTAAAGATTTCGGTTGTTGCAATATTCTACTGACGTGATATGCGGTAGATCAGAGGATTTGCTGCATTATGACCAGAAACACGACCGGACCGAGAGATGAGCTGGACCGTAATATTATACGAGAACTGCAAAGTAATGCGCGGGAATCGACCAGCAATATAGCGGCGAAGCTGAAAGTGGCCCGTTCTACCGTTCATGAGCGGATCGTTCGTCTGGAACGAGATGGAGTGATAAAAGGATACACGGTTGTTCTTAGCCGTGATCCTGATGAGGCCCGTGTTGAGGCTTTGATTATGCTCTCTATCAAGCAGCAGGAAACGCGCCGTGTTCTTGATACTTTGTCCAGATTTACAGAAATACGGTTGTGCCTCTCTATTAACGGTGAATTTGACCTGTTTCTGAGTGCCGTCGCTTCAAGAGTTGAAGATCTGGAGCTGGTTATTGATGATATCGCCCGCATTCCCGGCGTTTTGCGAACACAGACATCGATTGTTTTCAATACCAAGTTTGACCGCAGATATACCGAAATTGCGAAGAAGATCACTAATCAGCTGGAATGATCGGCAAAATGCTGCTTAATGCGCTATAATGCCGGAAATAACCGCAAAACCGGCATTTTGTTATCTGACGTCCCTACATGGTTAACGTGTATTCTGTAAAGAACAGAACTCTCACAAAGGATGTACAGCATGACAAAATGGAATGTGATGATCGCAGGTGCGGGGAAAATCGGACAGATGCTTGCCGTTCTTTTACACGAGGCAAGATATTATGATGTTGTCGTAGCAGATGCAAATGAGAGTGCTTTGGCGGTAATTGCCAAAAAAGGTATTACAGTACAGAAAATTGATTTATCTGACGGGCAGGCCGTTATGATGGCGCTGAAAGATTTTGATGCAGTCATCTGTGCGACACCTTTCTTTTTAAATCACATCATAGCCAAAGCGGCGGTCGACAGCAGAACGCATTATTTCGATCTGACTGAAGATGTTGAGCAGAGCAGGAAGATCAAGGAACTGGCGCAGAATGCTGAAAGTGCATTGATGCCTCAATGTGGTCTGGCTCCGGGATTTGTTGGTATTGTCGGGTATGATCTTGCCAGACAGTTTGAGAAACTTGATGTGTTATCACTGCGTGTCGGTGCGCTGCCTTTATATCCTACAAATGCGCTGAAATATAATATGACATGGTCAACTGACGGTCTGATCAATGAATATTGTAATCCGTGTGATGTGATTGATAATCATAAGAAAACCCAGGTTCAGCCACTGGCAAATCTTGAACACTTTTCTATCGATGGTGTGGAATATGAGTGTTTTAATACATCCGGTGGTCTGGGTACTTTAGGTGATGCTCTGGAAGGCAAGGCCCGATCAGTTACATACAGAACTATCCGGTATCCGGGACACCGGGATATCATAAAATTGTTGTTGCATGATCTTGGTCTGATCAAGCGGCGGGACCTTATGAAAGATGTACTTGATACAGCATTGCCAATGACCAAACAGGATGTGATTGTTATCTTCTGTACGGCTTCGGGAATACGTAATGGCGTATATGAAGAACTGTCATATCTTAACAAGCCAAAAAGCAGGGAGATTGCTGGGGAAACCTGGGGTGCTATACAGGTTACTACTGCTGCCGGTGTTACAGGCGTTATGGATCTTATGAGACAGGAAAAATTACCGTCAAAAGGTTTTGTTACCGGGGAACAGGTGAGACTGGAAGACTTTCTGGCAACACCATTCGGTGCTCTGTATAATGAGAATGGAGCTTCCGGTTTTGAACATGCGGCCTAGAAAAAAGAGGGATGATATGGACTATAAAGAAATATTGTCGAAGTCCGGCTTTTCTGATGAGGAGTTGACGGGTGGCACATTGCCGGTAAGAACTCCGATAGATGGGGCAGAGATTGCCTGTATCGCTGAAACTTCACCAGCGGAAACAAAAAAAGCCATTTCACAGTCAGAGAAGGCTTTTCGCAAGTGGCGTATGGTTCCTGCTCCAAGGCGGGGAGAGCTTGTTCGACTGCTGGGAGAAGAATTACGGTGGTCAAAAGATGCGCTGGGGCAGCTTGTGACGCTGGAATGCGGGAAGATTATCTCTGAAGGTGGCGGCGAAGTTCAGGAGATGATTGATATCTGTGATTTTGCTGTAGGTGTTTCGCGCCAGCTATATGGCCTGACAATAGCCTCTGAACGCCCCGGTCACAGAATGATGGAAACCTGGCACCCTCTTGGGCCCGTAGGGATTATTTCTGCGTTTAATTTTCCCGTTGCGGTATGGGCATGGAATGCAGCTCTGGCACTTGTTTGCGGTAACAGTATTATATGGAAACCTTCTGAAAAGACGCCGCTAACGGCACTGGCCTGCCAGAAAATATTTGAACGGGCAGCAGAGCGTTTTGGCAGTGATGCGCCCAAAGGGCTATCACAGGTTGTTATTGGCAAGGCTGATACAGGTGAAGCGCTGGTTGCTTCTGAAAGTATACCATTGATATCTGCTACAGGGTCTACACGCATGGGGCGTATGGTTGGGCCTAAGGTTGCGGAACGTTTTGGCAAGTCTATTCTTGAGCTTGGCGGTAATAATGCGATGATTGTAACGCCGTCTGCGGATCTGGATATGGCTGTGCGTGCAATTGTATTTTCTGCGGTTGGAACATGTGGTCAGCGGTGTACTTCATTGAGGCGTTTGATTGTACATGAGACGATCAGGGATGATCTGACACAAAGGCTTGTTCAGGCGTATGAGAGTTTGAAAGTCGGTGATCCACTTAATGCGAAAACGCTGGTCGGACCGCTTATTGATGAAGGTGCGCGGGAACAGATGGGCAGGGCGCTGGCGACTGCCAAAGAGCAGGGCGGTAAGGTTCATGGTGGTGATGCCGTGACTGAAGCCGTACCATCAGGCGCATATGTTCGCCCTGCAATTGTTGAAATGCCTGAGCAATCCGATGTCGTGAAGCAGGAGACTTTTGCGCCGATACTCTATGTTATGGGTTATGAGGAACTTGATAAGGCTATTGCAATGCAGAATGATGTTCCTCAGGGTTTGTCATCCTGTATATTTACGACGGATGTTCGGGAAGCAGAATATTTTCTGTCTGCGGCCGGATCTGATTGCGGGATAGCCAATGTCAATATCGGGCCATCGGGTGCTGAAATTGGTGGTGCGTTTGGCGGCGAGAAGGAAACCGGTGGTGGCAGAGAGTCCGGTTCAGATTCATGGCGCGGATATATGCGGCGTCAGACGAATACAGTTAATTATTCGACTGAACTCCCGCTTGCGCAGGGAGTTCAGTTTGATATCTGATCGTTGAATTACAGGAACAACTGATCAATGTCTGTTCTGGCTTTTTCCAGTGCTGTTTGAACTGTCGCTTCGTCTCCTGTCAGGCTCTCTGCGGAGATGAAACGCACATCTTTGATGCCAAGAAAGTCCAGAATGAACGCCAAATATAATTCAAGGAAGTTGGCTCCTCTGAAGTCGCCACCTTCCAGATATCCGCTTGCGCCATAGGCACAGATGACGCAAGCCTGTCTGACTTTGACCAAACCTCCAAAAGACTGACCATCAAAGGAGAATGTGTGACCTATTCTGACAATCTGGTCGATCCATGCCTTGAGGGACGATGGCACAGAAAAGTTATAGATTGGCGTCGTGATCAGTAAAGTGTCAGCTTTTTGAAGTTCGTCAATGAGCTGATCTGACAGGGCGGTTGCTGCAGAAAGGTCAGACGTCATGGCTTCCGGGGGTGTGTAAAAGCCGGTAATAGTTGATTGTGCTATATGACCAATCGGTGGGGATAGCAGGTCACGGTAAACCAAATTGCTTTTACGTTTTGCTGACAGCCAACCGTTTTTTTCCGGATATTTTTCAAGCCAGCGCTTTTGAAAATAATCTCCAAGAGAGCGGGAGTGAGAGTCTTGTTGACGGGAACTTGCATCAATCCTTAACAGACTTGTCATGGATGCCTCCTTTAAAAGTTTAATGGGCTTATATGGGCAGAAGGCAAAATAAGATGTGCGATAATTACAATAAATGCCTTTGATTACATAAGAATGATGCTTATATTGCACGAATGGATATTAGAGAACTCAAGCTGTTTATAGAAACTGCTCATGCCGGGAGCTTTGCTGCTGTTGCCCGTGCGCATGATATTGATCCGTCCTCAGTTTCCCGTACTATTGCCGGGCTGGAAACTGAGCTGGGTATCAGACTGTTTCATCGTACGACAAGAAAACTGTCACTGACTGAATCCGGCGATATCTATTTACGGCAGGTCGAGCCTCTGGTTGAAGGGCTGTCAAGGGCGGGGGATGAAGCGCTTGCTGTCAGCACAGGACCGACAGGTATATTGCGCTTAACCTGTTCGGTGGCGTTCGGTTATGAATGTATTATGCCGATTGCAGGTGAGTTCAGGGAGGAGTTTCCAAATCTCAAGCTGGAACTGCTGGCAACAGACTCGAATATTGATCTGGTTACCGAGCGGGTAGATCTTGCTATTCGCATGGCTCCATCGATTGATGCCAATCTTATCGGCACAAAGCTGATGCAAACCCGTTACAGAGTATGCGCCAGCCCGGAGTATATCAGCAGGTACGGACAACCTGCGAGCCCTTCAGAATTATCAAATCATTCATGTCTGTTGCTAATGTTACCGGAGTACAGGACCAGGTGGTTGTTTAAGGATAAATCGGGGAGGATGACAGAGGTGCCTGTAAGTGGGAATGTTGAGGTGTCAAACCCTCTGACACTTAAGGCAGGTGCCCTTTCGGGACATGGTCCAACTTTGCTGGCGAACTGGTTAGTAGACAGGCATCTGACATCCGGAGAACTTGTTGATCTGTTCCCAGATCATGAGGTTACGGCTACGACCCTGGGAACTGCGGCATGGCTGTTGTATCCCAGCCGGACCTATCTGCCGAACAAGGTTCGTGTGACGATTGATTTTCTGAAAAGAAAATTTGCAAGATTTTCCCCGAATGTCGGCAAAACATAAGAGCTATATCATTATAGTTTAAGTATTATTTTCCGATTGATGCATTTTGTGCAGTAGTATATTGCCAGTATGGACGTTTCGCTTTGTCACTTGCTGTAATAACGTGATTTCATAAGAATTCAGAAACACAGCACAGGACAGAGGGAATATGACAGATTTCAAAGACAAAACAGTTCTTATAACTGGTGCCAGCCGCGGGATTGGTGAGGCTACTGCGCGATTTTTTGCTGAACAGGGGGCAAATCTTATTCTGTTTGCCAGAAATGCAGAGGCGCTGGAAGCTATTGCCAAAGATATCGGGAATAGTGGCGGGTCGGCTATCTCTGTACCGGGAAATGTTGCGAGCTATAGTGATGTGCAGAATGCGGTTCAGTCGGCAATTAAAGAATATGGGCGTCTTGATATTCTGGTGAATAATGCCGGATTAATTGATCCGGTAGCATGTCTTGCTGAAAGTGACCCTGAAGTCTGGGGGCAGATTGTGGATGTGAATTACAAAGGGGTTTATTACGGAATTCGATCTGCTGTTCCGGAGATGCTGAAAGCTGGTGGTGGTATAATTATTAATATCAGTTCCGGAGCTGCCACGGGTGCTCTTGAAGGCTGGTCTCATTATTGTTCGACCAAAGCGGCGGTTCTTTCGCTGACGCGGTGCACTGACAAAGAGTATGGCGATAAAGGTATTCGTGTTGTTGGTTTAAGTCCCGGAACTGTTGCCACCGAAATGCAGGTTGTGATCCGGGAAAGTGGAATTAATCCGGTCAGCCAACTTGATCCATCTGCACATATTCCTGCTGAATGGGTAGCAAAAGCTATTGGTTTTCTTTGTGGAGAAGGCGGTGCCGAATTTGCGGGTACAGATTTTTCGATAAAAAATAATGAAGGCAGAGAGCGTGTTGGTCTTCCGGCGATTGATTGATTTTCATATACTTTGCCGCCACACTGCAAGAAAGTCAGAGCGTATGCCTGTACTCCCTGCAATGGCAGGGAGTACAGGCAGGTGTTAGCGTTTCTGGGTGCTGTTTCGCCAAGCGAGAAAGCGGAGGAATAAATGTTGTAACTCCCTGTCGCTGATCTTCTTTCCCTTATTGGTGAGTTTCAGAAACAATGTGAACTGTCCGTACAACTCTTTTTTCTCGGCATTGCTGAGTTTGGTGCGTGACAGATTCAGGTCCGATGTATTTGCAATTGTGAAAATAGCAGTGGATGCGTTTCTGTTGTTTACAAACTGGAACGAGTTATCGATCCAGTCCTGAGCTGGCTTGAAGCGTTGCCAGCCGGGAACTTTCGCAAGCGGACTGGTTGCAGACCATTTTTTATGGCGGGCCGGTTTTTTGAAATCGGTGATGTAAGTGAACAGGTTGTATACCAGTAGTGCTGCTTTCTGATATCTCCGGGAATCTTCCGGCCAGTTGTATACAGCAAGAACGGTACTTGTTGCGATAGTCGGGATGGATTCGCCTTTTTTTACAAGTCCCGGATAATCCTGACTGTTAAATCTGGCCGGAAGATATCTTTCTGCCAGTTCCTGCGTGAATTTTACTGGCAACAGTTTCAGGCCCGAATTTGGCGGGATAAGGGAATACGCACTGCTTGGCTTTCCAGCAAGTACTATGCTGGCTGACAGCTCTCCTCTTTTGACCATTTCCAGGGCCAGGGACTGGTCAAAATAGGTTGGGATAACCGAGACATTGAAAGATTTCAGGATGGACTGGCCTGTCAGTTCTGATGAGCTGCCACGATATCGGAAATTGACCTTTTTGCCCTCAAGGTCAGTGATATCATTGATTTTCGAGTTGGTAATAATGTGCAGTTCAGAGTCGAACAGTTTGATAATATATTTAACGCGGTTGCGAATATTTCTGTATTTCCTTTCGCGTTCCATATAGTCCAGAATGTCGGACTGAACTATTGCCAGGTCAACGCCACGCAGGAAAAGCAAGTCTTCAATATTTGCCTTTCCTCCACGGCCGGATATGGGAAGCAGTCGTAGTTTGGGTTTTCTGTTGCTGTCAAGCACCGCAGCCAGATCAGCAGCAATTCGCATATAGGTTCCGCCGATATCTCCTGCAATAATGCCGACTGTACCTCTGTTTACCCGTGATATGTTTTTGTTGTGCTGTAGAGAAACATTTTTTATCTGGCTGTAATTCTGACCTGTTACACGAGGCGTCTGCAACGCAAGGTTTTGTGCGGCTGCACCTGTGGTTAGTGTGATCGTTGTCAGTATGCCTGGTACAAGCAGGAATAGTAAGTAAAAAACAAGCAGATAGCGTTTTGTCATAACACGGTTACCCCTGAAATCATTGTTGTGGTATTATTTACCCGAGATAGATTTTTTCATTATTTTACTGAGCACTTATATATCGAGCAGATATACTAGTGAAAACTGTAGTTTTATCCAAGCATCATAATATGGTTAAGGAATTATATTTCTATTTAAGATGAATATAGTGGCTGATAAGTATCATATTGTTTCCATTATAAGTTTGATTATGAACGACATTCACGTTTTTAGTATACATGCTGTAATATTCGTACTGTATTGCCCTATATATATTTGGTTTTCCATTCTTGTGTTGAACGAATATGAGGTAATTTCGGATATTACCTCGGTATTTTTTATCAGTACTACTCATTTCCCTTTCCAGAAAAGGAAGAAAGCCCGCAGGTTTTAATATATGAGTGGGTTGAAGAGACGCGTGGTTCAGAATAGCCTAGTTATAAAATCATTAAGTGAGTCGTTTATGTAAAAAGCCGGAGTGGCTGATTTCATTAGACAACAATAATAAAGGAACCTGTGCAGTGAAGTGGATATTACTTGTTGTTTTTATAGCGCTGGGTGTTGCCGGCTATCTGGGGTATCTCGATCCTGCTATTACATTATTACAGTCCCAGGAATACTCATTAAAGGTTGGAGAGAACCATATATCTGCCTGGATATTGATTAAGGGGCTGTTCTCGATTGTCTTCCTTTTCTGGCTGGCATCAATAATCTCTCAGATTGTTCGTTTGCGTGTCAGAAGCATGAAAACGCTTTCTTCGACAAACAAGGCGATTATCGGCAATCTCTCTACGATACTCATCTATATCGCCGCTGTGATTATGGTTACGGAGTTTCTGGGAGTTGATATTACAGCGCTTGCTGTGTTCAGTGGCGCTATCGGTATCGGTCTTGGTTTTGGCCTGCAGAAGATTACGTCAAATTTTATCAGCGGTATTATCCTGCTTTTTGAGAAGTCGGTTAAAGAGGGTGATCTGGTTCAACTGGCAGATGGTACAAAGGGTATTGTTCGTCACAGTGGACCGAGATTTGTTCTTATTGAAGGGTATGATGGCAAAGAGGTGATGGTTCCCAATGAGGAATTTATTACCAACAGTGTAATCAATATGACCTATTCAAATCCTCATGGTCGTATCGAAATTCCTATCGGTATTTCATATAGTTCTGATCCTGAAAAGGCTCGTCAGCTAATGATTGATACTGCTGCTTCCCACCCTCGTTGCAGTAAAGAGAACAAACCCCAGTGCTTTATGACGGAGTTTGGTGACAGCTCTATCAATTTCGTGCTGCATTTCTGGGTTGATGATGTGGTTAAGGGGCTTTACGGGCCGCGAAGTGATGTCATGTTTGCGATCTGGAATGAATTTAATGATGCAGGTATCGAAATTCCATTCCCACAACGAGATGTGCATGTGAAGTCAGGGCAGGTCTGATCTGTGTTTTGAGCATCCTGTGTCTCAGGGTGCTCATTTTTTACGGTTATTGTGGGTGTTTGGCGGTGCATATGGTTATGAAACTTGAAGCTTGCCGGAACATGGCATAATAACAGTTTATGGCTAAAAAACCGAAACAGGTCCCCGATCAGGAATTATCACCGGAAGCAGACCGTCTTGAAGGATTTCCTCATCCTCGCGAGATGATGGATCTGTTCGGGCATAGTGATCAGCTTAAGCAGATCATGCAGGCCTGGGGTAGCGGGCGAATGCATCATGCCTGGATGTTGTCCGGACCTTCAGGTATTGGAAAGGCCACTTTTGCCTATCATATGGCAAGGATTATTCTGAGTTATGATATGCGGGATGGTGGCAAGCCTCCGCTTGATGTTCCTTCAGAAGACAGCAATGTTTCCCGTCAGATTTCCGCCCTGTCCCATCCGAACCTGCTGCTGATCAGGCGTAACTGGAGTATCAAGGATAAAAAGTTTCCGACAGCGATTACTGTTGATGAAGTCAGAAAATTGCGGAACTTTGTCGGCATGACTGCTCAGGCAGGAAGCTGGCGGGTCGTGATTGTTGATCGTGCAGATGAGATGAACAAGAATGCGGCCAATGCCTTGCTGAAATCTCTTGAAGAACCACCTGTTAATTGTGTGTTTTTTCTGATTACTGAAGCATCGGGAAAAATGCCGCCCACGATTCGATCCAGATGCAGGAAGCTGGATTTTAATGTGTTGAATGAGCGGGATCTCAGGCTTGCGGTACAAAATGCACGGCAAAAGGCGGAGCTTGATGAAATTGATCCTGTCCAGTTGAAAACTTTAAGCCAGATCAGTCAGGGCAGTGTCAGGCAGACACTGGAGTTGATGCAGGGGAAAGGGTTTGAAAACTACGAAACCCTGATTAAGCTGTTTAAAACATTGCCAAAAATGGATTATGCGCAGGTGCATACATTAGCGGATAAGCTTTCTACTGCTGCGGCACTACCGGATTTTGAGATTTTCTGCACTCTGTTCAGTGACCTTTTGCGCCGCCTTATACGTATTGGGGCAGGAAGTGGTGAGGCTCCCGAGGCAGAAATTCATCTGGCACTCAAGCATATGCGTGAAGATACACTTGCGAATTGGGCCGAGCTGTGGGAAACACTATCCAAAGCAAAGCGAGAGACGCTGGCGCTTAATCTTGACCGGAAAAATTTCCTGCTGGAGGCCTTTCACAAGCTGGAAAAGACTTCCCGCATGTCTCCTGGATAATCACGCAGGATAGTGCGTTTTTTCAAGACCCAGTTTCAATAAAACAGCCGGGCGTCTCAGAATTACAGGATGTGGCCAATTATGGATGACAATAAAAGATATTACATAACAACCGCGATTTCATATCCAAATGGTGCACCGCATATCGGGCACGCATATGAAGCAATCGCGACGGATGCGCTGGCGCGTTTCAAGCGTCTTGACGGTTATGATGTTTACTTTCTGACCGGGGCGGATGAGCACGGAATCAAGATGGTCAAAACGGCCAGAGACAAGGGCATTACTCCAAAAGAGCTGGCGGATGAAAATACAGCGCTGTTTCAGAAAATGGTCGAGGCATTAAACTGCTCCAATGATGAATTCATCAGAACGACTGAAGAGCGTCATCATATTGCTTCACAGGGGATCTGGAAGCGGATGGAAGAGAATGACGATATCTATCTGGATAGTTATGCCGGCTGGTATTCTGTTCGTGATGAAGCTTATTATGATGAAAGCGAACTGGAGAAAAATGCTGATGGTGAAAAGGTTTCACCTCAGGGAACACCTGTTGAGTGGGTGGAAGAGGAAAGCTATTTCTTCAAACTGTCTGCCTATCAGGAGCCATTGCTGAAGCTATATGAGGATCATCCCGAGTTTATTGGTCCTGACCACAGACGCAATGAAGTAACCAGCTTTGTGAAGGGCGGCCTTCGTGACCTGTCAATTTCACGGACGACATTTGACTGGGGTATCAAGGTTCCGGGGAATGACAAGCATATTATGTATGTCTGGGTTGATGCTCTGACGAATTATATTACTGCTCTTGGTTTCCCTGATACTGAAGCGGAAAAATATCAGAAGTTCTGGCCTGCGAATGCGCATATTATCGGTAAGGATATTATACGTTTTCACACGGTTTACTGGCCTGCATTTCTGATGTCTGCAAAACTTCCATTGCCGAACAGGGTCTTTGCTCATGGCTTTCTGTTTAACAATGGTGAGAAGATGTCAAAGTCTACGGGCAATGTGGTTGATCCGTTTTCAATGGTTGAGGAATATGGCGTTGACCAGTTCCGTTTCTTCCTGCTTCGTGAAGTGCCGTTCGGGCAGGATGGCAACTACAACCATGAGGCTATCGTAAACCGGACCAATGCTGATCTGGCTAATGATCTGGGCAACCTTGCCTCACGTTCGTTGTCGATGATTGCGAAAAACTGTGATAATGCGTTGCCAACTCCTGCCGAGTTTTCGGGTGAGGACAAGGTAATGCTTGCGGCAGCTGATGGTATTCTTGCCAAAGCACGTGAAGCTATGGATGTTCAGGCTATTCACAAGGCGCTTGAAGCGGCATGGACTGTGGTCAGTGATACGAACAAGTATTTCGCGGCACAGGAGCCGTGGGCTCTGAAGAAAACTGACCCTGAGCGTATGAATACAGTTCTGTATGTCACTGCGGAGGTTATTCGCCAGGTTGGTATACTGGCACTGCCGTTTATTCCTGACTCGGCTAACAAGCTGCTTGATCTGTTCCAGCTTCCTGAAGATGAGCGTAACTTTGCGCATCTTGGTGAAGCCGGGCGTCTGAAGCCGGGTATTGAAATCAACAAACCTTCTCCTGTGTTCCCTAGATATGTGGATGAAACAGAAGAGGCTAAATAAAAAATTGAGAGTGCAGTTAATTTACAGTTTGTGGGGCTGCGCTCTTTTGAATGAAAGAATAAGAAAATAATCGAGAATAATATGTTTATAGTCGACAGTCACTGCCATCTGGATTTTCCAGTGCTGAATAACCGCCTGGATGAAGTCCTTAAAAATGCCGATGAGCTTGGCGTGAAACTGATGGTTACAATTTCGACAAAAGTGAAAGAATTTGAAAAGCTTCGGGTGATTGCGGAGGCTTATGACAATGTGTATTGCAGCATCGGCACGCACCCTAATCATGCTGCTGAAGAGCCGGATACTTCCGCTGAAGAGCTTATCGAGATTGCTCAACACCCGAAAGTTGTTGCAATTGGGGAAGCCGGGCTTGATTACCATTATGATTATGCAACTCCTGAAGTTCAGGAAAAGGGTTTCAGGCAGCATATAGCAGCGTCCAGAGAGACAGGGTTGCCGCTGGTCATTCATTCCCGTGATGCCGAACAGGATACGGCAAAGATACTGGAGGAAGAAACTGCAAAGGGGGCATTTAAGCCGCTGCTGCACTGCTTCTCCTCCGGGGCGGAGCTTGCTCATCGCGGGATGGCAGTGGGCGCCTATCTGTCTTTTTCCGGGATTGTGACCTTTAACAGCGCAAAGGAAATTCAACAGGTTGCCAAAGAAGCACCTGCTGACCGTATTCTGGTTGAGACTGATGCCCCTTATCTGGCGCCGGTACCACACAGGGGCAAGAAAAACGAACCTGGTTATACACGATATACGCTGGAGAAACTTGCTGAATTGCGCGGTGTTTCCGTAGAAGAGATGGCGAAAGTCACGACCGAGAACTTCCTGAGACTGTTCAGCAAAGTTCCAAGACCTGCTGAACTCGGGGAATAGCATTGAGATGACTCTCAGGTTTACCATATTGGGATGCGGATCATCTGCCGGGGTGCCACGTGTTGGTGGTGACTGGGGTGCCTGTGATCCGGCAAATCCGAAAAACCGCAGAATGCGTTGTTCTCTTCTTGCTGAACGTAGTGGTGAAGACGGCAAAACCACCGTGCTGGTTGATACTGGTCCTGATATGCGGGAGCAGTTATTGACTGCTGATGTGAACTGGGTTGATGCTGTGCTTTATACGCATGAACACGCTGATCACACGCACGGGATTGATGATCTTCGCTCTCTGGTGATGACACACAGGAAGCGTGTTGATGTTTATATGGATGAAACTTCGTTTGATCTTATTACCGAGAAGTTCAGCTATTGCTTCAAAACTCCAGAAGGTAGCCTGTATCCGCCTATATTACAAAGTCATAAACTAAATTGTGGTGAAGATGTAATTCTTAAAGGGCAGGGCGGCGATATATCAGCTGTTCCGTTTCTTGTGCATCATGGCCCTATCGATGCGCTGGGATTCAGGTTTGGAGACCTTGCATATAGTCCTGACCTTAACGATATACCGGATGAAACATTACCCCTTCTGGAAAATCTGGATGTCTGGATTATCGATTGCCTGCGGCGGACTCCACATAAAACGCATCTTGTGCTCGATGAGACTTTAAGCTGGATTGAGCGCATGAAACCCAGACATGCGATTCTGACTAATATGCATGTGGATCTGGATTACGAAGAACTGGTTCGGGAATTGCCGGATGGTGTTGAACCCGCATTTGATGGGATGACTATAGAAATGTAATGCGTCCGGCAGTATAAAAAACTGGAGAGATTATATGGTACACCGAATTATTGAAGTCGATCTATTCGATCTGGTTATATTGGGGGCAACCGGTGACTTATCTCTGCGCAAGCTTTTGCCCGCGCTTTACAGACGTGACTGGGAAGGTCAGATCCCTGAAGGTGCCCGCATCGTCTGTTGTGCCCGTTCAGATATTGATACGGTAGCATTTCATGAAATGGTCAAGACTTCTCTGAAGACCTATATCAAAGACAGTGAGCTGGATACGAAAACAGTTGGCAGGTTTCTGGAGCGGATTGAGTTTATCTCTCTGGATGTGACCAAACTGGAGGATTATGATGGGCTTGCCAAGGTTCTTAACAGGTTCAGTGATAATCGTATCCGGGTTTTCTATCTGTCGGTTGGCCCGTCTTTATTTCCGCCAATTACACAATGTCTTAGGGAAACAGGTCTTTCCAAAGATGCACGGCTGGTTGTTGAGAAACCATTCGGTGCGGATTTTGACAGTGCCCGCGCCCTGAATGACCAGCTCTCGACTGCTTTTGATGAGCATCATATTTATCGTATTGATCATTACCTTGGTAAAGAGACAGTTCAGAATCTGATGGCTTTGCGGTTTGCCAATATTCTGTTCGAACCGCTCTGGAATTCCCGTCATATTGATCATGTGCAGATTACTGTTGCGGAATCCATAGGCATTGAAACCCGTGCAGACTATTACAGTCATGTGGGGGCTATGAGGGATATGGTGCAGAACCATCTGCTTCAGCTCTTGTGTCTGACAGCTATGGAGCCACCACATACTTTTGATGCTGATGCTGTTCGCGATGAGAAACTGAAGATATTAAAAGCGCTTAAGCCACTTTCCGGTGAGGAGGCGTTGCGTGCAACGGCGCGGGGGCAGTACCGACCCACGGAAACCCTGCCGGGGTTTCTGGATGAAATCGGTGAGGAAAAAAGCCTAACAGAGAGTTTCGTGGCCATTCGTGCTGAAGTGGCGAGCTGGAGATGGGCGGGAACGCCGTTTTATCTGAGAACTGGCAAGAGGTTGCGGGCGCGGATGGCAGAGATTGTCATCGTGTTTAAGGAAGTGCCTCATTCAATTTTCTCCGGGCTGCAGACGCGCAGCAAACCTAATATTCTTACGATACGATTGCAGCCTGATGAAGGGCTGACAATGACGGTCATGACAAAAGAGCCGGGCCCCGGTGGTTTCAGAATGCGTGAATTTCCTCTGGATATGTCATTTGCGGAGAGTCTTGGTGAGAGCTGGACCATGCCAGATGCATATGAACGCCTTATTATGGATGTAGTACGGGGTAATCAGACATTATTTATGCGACGCGATGAAGTGGAAGCGTCCTGGCTATGGATCGATTCAATTATTGAGGCATGGCAGAATTCTGGTGAGTATCCGGAGCAGTATGACTCCGGGACTGCCGGGCCTTCTGCTGCGATTGAACTGCTGGCCAGAGATGAGCGTCGCTGGAGGGAGATTTCATTGTGATAGGTGAAGGTAACAGAGTGTTTCCAGTATTAACCAGCTTTGATGACGAGGCGACCCTTGCCAGAAAGCTTTCGGCGGAAATTGCAGAACATTTACGACAGGCAATCAGGGAGCGGGGGAAGGCGCGTATTGTGCTTTCCGGAGGGTCTACTCCTCAGAAGACCTATCTTTTACTGAGTAAAGAGGATGTGAACTGGGAGAGGGTTGAAATTACTCTTGCGGACGAACGCTGGGTGCCGTCGTCCCATCCGCGATCCAACCATTGTCTATTGAATATGACTTTGTTTGAGCCGCTTAAGGTTAGACCTCATTTTGTTCCTCTTTATCGGGACAGTGAAGATCCGTCGCTGGTTATTGATGAAATCAACAGGGATGTCGCAAATATTATGCGTCCCTTCGATCTGGTATTACTCGGGATGGGGGCTGACGGCCATACGGCCAGCCTGTTTCCCCAGGGAGATCAGCTGGAAGAGTCACTTGACCTCGATGATCCTATGATGGCCCGTGTGATTAATGCTCCGGGTGCTCTGGAGCCGCGTATTACGCTGACATTGCGGGCTCTTCTGGACAGCAGGCATATTATTCTTGCGTTCTCGGGTTTGAAAAAATTTCAGACGTTTGAGCATGTTATGGAGCGAGGACCGATTGAGGATATGCCTATACGCGCTGTTCTCCGGCATGCCCGCACGCCAATTGATGTGTTTTACTCTCTCGGCAGTGATGAGCTGACAGGGGATGCAGCCGAAACCTGGAGAAAGCTCCATGAGAATGGCCTGCGTTTGAAAGACAAGCGGATTACGACTTTGTTCAGAGAAGGAAATGAGCGTTTTTCTCATTTTTCTGCAGAAGCAGATCAGGTGCTGCTGGATTATTCCAAAACCAAAATTGATGAACAGACAAAGCAGTGGCTTCTTAATCTGGCAGAGGTCAGTGATCTTGAAGAGAAGCGGGATGCCATGTTTGGCGGTGAGAAGATTAATATCACCGAAAACCGTGCAGCAGCGCATGTTGCTCTTCGTAACAAGGTTGATACGCCATTCGAGATTGAGGGCAGGGATGTTATGCCTGAGGTTGCGGGGGTACTTGAGCGTATGAGGGTTTTCTCCGAGCAAATCAGGTCTGGCGAGGTGAAGTCTTCATCGGGTGAATTGTTTACGGATATTGTGAATATAGGTATCGGGGGGTCTGATCTTGGGCCTGCCATGGTTGCAGGGGCGCTAAAGCCTTATGCGGATGGGCCGCGTACTCATTTTGTATCGAATGTTGACAGTGCGCACCTTACGGATACCCTTGCAGGACTCGATCCGGCACGGACATTATTTCTGGTAGCGTCAAAGACATTTACTACGATTGAGACGCTGACGAATGCCAACTCTGCCCGATCCTGGGTTGCGACGCAGCTTGGGGAAGAAAATGTGTCTGCCCATTTTGCGGCGATCTCTACTGCGGTCGACAGGGTTCAGGCTTTTGGTATTTCACCGGACAGAATTTTCGGGTACTGGGACTGGGTTGGCGGACGCTATTCTATCTGGGGGGCAATTGGCCTGTCAGTGATGATTGCAATTGGTCCAAAACGTTTTGAAGAGTTCCTCAATGGAGCTCATGCCATGGACCAGCATTTTCAGAATGCTCCGCTGGATCAGAATTTACCCGTATTACTTGGCCTTGTTGGTATATGGCACAGTAATATCTGTGGTTATAAAACACGGGCATTGCTGCCATATGATCAGAGGCTTGCGCGTTTTCCAGCTTATGTACAGCAGCTTGATATGGAGTCGAACGGCAAGACCGTTACGCTTGATGGTGAACCTGTTGTGCGTGATAGTGGTCCAATTGTCTGGGGAGAGCCGGGGACGAACGGGCAGCATGCATTTTACCAGCTTATCCACCAGGGAGCGCAGATTGTTCCAACTGAATTTATGGTTGCAGCTCAGGGGCATGAGCCTGAGCCTGAGCTTAAGGAGCATCATGAACTTCTGATTGCGAACTGCCTTGCGCAGACAGAAGCTCTGATGAAGGGGCGGGTAACCGAGGATGTGAGAGCAGCCCTTATTGAAAGTGGTGCATCTGAAGAGGAAGCTGAGCAACTGGCACTGCACAAGACTTTTCCAGGTGACCGTCCGTCTATTACCATTATGTATCCAAAGCTTACACCGTTTGTCCTTGGGCAGTTGATTGCCCTATATGAGCACCGGGTTTTTGTTGAAGGCTGTATCTGGAATATTAACTCGTTTGATCAGTGGGGTGTTGAGCTTGGTAAGGAGCTTGCCAAAGAGCTTTATCCCTATGTCCGGGATCGGGAATCCATGGATGGTGTGGGGAAAGAATCTACAGCATCATTACTTGATTGGCGTGCGAAACACTCTAAATAATAATGTCGAGCGTGCATTAGAATTTTCTAATAATATAATAATAACTGAATTTTTTTAAGCTGCCGCCAGAATTGGCGGCAGTGCGCTTTTATAAGATCAAATCTAATATAAAGCAGTTTTAATATGAGAAGATATTTATACATCGCGCTTGGCTTTTTTGCCGTTTTGATTATTCTCCCCCTGATCCTGATATTTTTTGCACTGGAATCCGGCCCACGGGTTAATGACTCTGTGGTTACTCAATCGGAAGATGCGCGAAGAGCGCGGACTATTTTCCGTGAGTTCCGAGCTCTCACCGAAGCGAATACGAATAAAAAGAGCCTGGAAATCTCCGAGGATGATGTCAACAGCATTATTGGTCTGGCAAGGCGTGCGATTCCAACATTGCGCGGGCGCTCAATAATTGAGCAGGACAAGCTGAAAGTGAGGGCATCTGTTAAAGTGCCGAGCTTTCCTGGTGGGTGGCTGAATGTTGAGGGAACTGTTGTTTCTTCAGAAAAAGGTGTGAAACTGGAGGCCGCAAGACTGGGACCTTACAGTCTTCCTTCTTCGATGCTTATTCCTCTTGCCGGGTTGATACTTGATTTTTCATTGGGAGATCAGCTTGGGCAGGTTGCTATAAAGAGTATCAGCAAGGTTGAGGTTTCCGATAAAAAGGCAGTGTTTCATGTGGCACTCGGACGGAAAGACCGTAAACGGCTGGCAAGGAAATTCAAGAACAAGGTGCGTGAAATTGCAGGCGTAGGCAATGAGGAGGATGTTCGTTTTTATTATAAGGCTATTGATAGTGCTGCCAAAGAGGGGGAGTTGCCGACGGGCGGATCATTGTTGCCCTATATACGTTTCGCCCTGAATCTTACGCTTGAGCGTGAAGGTGGTGTGGAGTATCAAAAGCAAAAACAGGCTGCTATTCTGGCGCTTGCAATTTATTGCGGTCATCCGAAATTTGAGCAGGTGGTAGGGACTGTCGGTTCTGGCAGGGGTAAATGGAAGACCCGGTGTTTTTACAATACATTTGCCAGACGTGGAGATCTGAGTAAGCATTTTATTATTTCAGCCGGGCTTAAAGCTGCCAGCGACGCGGGCTTTGCTTTTGCTATTGGTGAGTTCAAGGAGCTGCTCGACAGCAACAGGGGAGGAAGTGGTTTCAGTTTTGATGATCTTGCTGCTGACAGAGCTGGCATACGATTTGCAGAAATTGTGCTCGCAGCAGACAGACGGAGGTTAAGGAAACTTATAGACAGGCTTCAATCAGAGGCTGATATTTTTCCGTTAATAGCCGGATTGCCTGCAGGATTAACCAGAGAACAATTTGAGGAGCGTTTCGTGAATGTTGACAGTGGAGCTTATAAACAGGTGCTGGCGGATATTGAAAACAGAATAAATAAATTAGATTTTTATAATGCTGATATAGATTAGTATTATGTACGGAAATATTATTGATTTGCATCAATGTAGTTAGAATGGCTTAATATAAATATGATTTAAGCGCGTCAAAATTATTGAGTAGCACCTAATGCCAAGAAAAAAGAGTTCTGATACCGAGAGTCAAACTAAAGAAAATTCTAAATCCGGGGCCAAGCGTCAGGCAAAGCCCAAGCCTGCTTCCAGTTCCAGAACGGTTTCCAAGCTGAAACCTGATCCGAAGCGCAGGTCGGAACCCAGCCAGAAAACAGAAGCCAAGCCCAAGCCTAAACCAAAAGTTAAGGCTGCTCCCAAGGAAGAAAAAGCAGAAACCAAGTCGGCACCTAAAGAAAAGGTCAGGGAAGAGACCGGCAGAAGCGGGCCAAAGAGTGAAACATTTAATGATGTTCTGGATCGCTCTATTCATGCGACGATTGCCCAGATGACGAAAGGGCTGTCGCCTGCGTCTCTTGCCAATGCTTATTGGGACTGGATATCTCACCTGGGTATTAATCAGGGCAAGCAGATGGAGTTGTCGAAATCTGCTATGGAGAATTTTGCAAAATTCCTGACCCGGACCTTGCAGGAAAATAATCCAAATGCTGAAACCAAACCGGCTGATTCTACAGAGGATCGTCGTTTTCAGGATGAGGCCTGGCAGGCATATCCATTTAATATATATAAGAATGCTTTTCAGATGAATCAGGACTGGTGGAGCGGTGCGACTTCGAATGTTCGCGGCGTTTCAAAAAAGCATCAGGAAATTGTAGACTTCATGTCCCGTCAGGTTCTGGATATGTTTTCTCCTTCAAACTATATGATGACCAATCCGGTTGTTCTGGAAAAAACACGGGAAGAGGCCGGGGCAAATCTGGTCCGGGGTTATAATAACTTTCTGGAAGACCTGTCCAATTTAACGAATGGTGGAGAAACTCCTGGCTGTGAAAAATACAAGGTTGGTGAGACTATTGCTATCACGCCGGGCAAGGTTATTTTCCAGAACAGGCTGATTGAGCTAATTCAATATGAGCCTACAACCAAAAAAGTTCATGCGGAGCCTATCTTTATCGTTCCGGCGTGGATTATGAAATATTACATACTGGATTTGTCACAATATAATTCTGTGGTGAGATATCTGGTATCTCAGGGGTATACGGTTTTTATAATTTCATGGAAAAACCCTGACTCCGAAGATCGTGACCTGGGGATGGAAGACTATCTGAATTACGGCGTTAAAGCAGCGCTGGATAAAGTTAACGAGGTTGTTCCCAATCAGAAAGTTCATGGTGTCGGTTATTGTCTCGGCGGAACAATGCTTGCCATATTTGCGGCAACTCTTGCCAGGGATGATATACGCAAATTTGAAACTCTGACTTTCCTTGCTGCCCAGGTGGACTTTAAAGAGGCAGGTGAGCTTACGTTATTTATTGACGAAAGCCAGCTTACTTTCCTGGAAGATATGATGTGGGAGCAGGGGTATCTGGATGCAGAACAGATGGCCGGGGCGTTCCAGTTATTACGCTCCAATGATCTGATCTGGTCCCGGATTTTACGGGAATATATGATGGGCGAGCGTTCAGGTATGAATGATATCATGGCCTGGAATGCAGATCCGACACGTATGCCGTTTCGTATGCATACCGAGTATCTTCGCAAACTATTCCTGAATAATGAGCTGGCGGATGGTCGTTATAAGGTTGATGAGAGATCAATTGCTCTTTCTGACATCAGAGCACCCATGTTCTGTGTCGGAACCCAGAAAGATCATATTGCGCCGTGGCGTTCAGTATACAAGTTCCATAATCTGACAGATACGCATGTGACTTTTCTGCTGACAAGCGGTGGGCATAATGCGGGTATTCTTTCCGAGCCGGGTCATAAGGGGCGGCATTATCAGATTACCAACCATGAAGCGGATGAAACCTTTGTAGATCCGGAGAGCTGGGTGAGTAATACTCCGGTTCAGGATGGGTCCTGGTGGATAGAATGGACCAAATGGTTGAAGGAGAGATCCGGCAAGCAGGTTAATCCTCCTGCTATGGGAGGTTCTTCTAAATCGGTGGTTTGTGACGCACCCGGAGAGTATGTATTTATTAAATACTGACTTTTCTTCCTTGTGCATATCTGTATAAGGATATGAAAGAAGATATGTAAACCGGTTGATAAGCCTTATATATGTGATATCCATTATTTTAATACCATATATATGGGAATAAGTGGTGCTGATCGGGCGGAATCCCGGTTAGCAGGGGCCGTGCGTTACATTTATCATTGCTATACGGGATATGATTGCTTATTTTCATCAACATATTTGCAAATCATCCGTGACTATCAACGGAGTGTGAGGACAGGAAATGGCGGCAGGAAAATCTAAATACGCGCAGGTCAATATCGAGAATGGTAATTCGAAAATTGCGAATAAAATTTGCGATGCGATGAAAGAAGAGTTTGGTGATGCTTTTCAATCCAGCTTTGGCACTGATTATGACATCATCTATATTACTCTTGCAGACGGTATTGCTATTGACGCCTCACTTAAGAAGGTCTTGAGCGATAATCAGATTGAGCTTGTCTGGGAAAAAACGGATGAGGAAATTCATCTGGGGCTTGGCGGTCCACTAACCAGCAGAAAAGGCCATTTCTACCGTGTCAAAGTCAATTGATCTGCTTCTGACTATATAATCATAATGCTTGTAGGCCGGTTTAATCACTGGCCTATTTTGTTTTAAAGGTATTTACCTTACGCTCTCTTCCCCTGAGTTGTTATTCCGGTGTCATGCGATATAGCTATCGTATACTCTATTCTATATAATCTGATCAGGATTTTCGGAGGGTGAGTATGAAGTTATTTCGAACTGCTTTCATTGCAGGTGTATGTGCGGTTGCCGGTATTCATATGGCAAAGGCAGAGCCAGAACAGGCTGGTAATAAATGGTATCAATCTGCTCAATCAACACTTGCTCAAAAATTGAAGCAAACCCCAAACACAAACAAAGCGCTTAATGTTATTCTCTTTATTTCAGATGGAAATGGCATAGCTACCAATTATGCCAGTCGTCTGTATATGGGGCAGCAGGCTGGTGGTTATGGTGATGAGTTTGTCCTTCCTTATGAGAAGCTGCCATACCTCGGGTTGATCAAAACCTATAACACCAATGCGCAGACACCGGATTCTGCCGGGACTGCAACAGCTATAAATTCAGGAGTAAAATCCAGATCCGGTATTATCGGCCTTGATGATACGGCACGTCTTGGTAAATGCGAAGATGTTGAAAAGGCAAAGACAAGCAGCTTTGGTGATCTGATGAACAAGGCTGGCAAGTCGGTAGGAATTGTTTCAACAGCCAGAATTACCCATGCAACACCGGCAGCAGTTTATGCGCATTCGGCACACAGGGGCTGGGAAGTTGACAGCAAGATACCAGCAGGCTGTAAGCAAAAGGACATAGCTGCGCAACTGGCAGATAAATTACTTGCCGGAAAAGTCAATCTTGCTCTGGGGGGCGGGCGCCGTAACTTCATTCCTGTAACAAAGCCTGGGGAGGAAGGAACTTTAGGGCGTCGCAGGGATGGGAGAGATCTTATCAACGAGGTGAAAGCCGGCAATATACAATATGCCTATGATGATAAGTCATTTGCATCGCTGAAGCTTGATGGTAGCTCCACAATATTTGGTTTGTTTGAGTCGTCTCATATGAAGTTTGAGCATGTCCGTAAAGGGGAGCCTTCACTTACTGAAATGACGGAGGCTGCTATCACGCATCTTTCGCAGAATAAGAAGGGCTATTTTCTTATGGTGGAAGCCGGGCGGGTTGATCATGGCAATCATGGTAACAGCCTGCACCGGGCGGTTTCTGATAATGTGGCCTTTGCAAAAGCAGTTGAGCGTGCCATGGAGCTGACTTCAGAACAGGATACTCTCATTATTGTGACTGCAGATCATGCTCATGGCGTAGCTTTTAATGGATATTGCGGACGTGGATCGCCTGTGACCGGGTTGTGCTACAAGGTTGATAGTCAGGGCGAAAAACATAAAGATGAACCTAATAAAACGAAGGATGGTAAAACCTATACTGTTGCGGGTTATTTAAATGGAAGAGGTCCAAAATATGCTGGTGATGGCAAAGCATTGACGAATGAGGAAGCGACAAGCCCGAATTTTCTGCACAATACGCATATCCATCTGAAGTCTGAAGCTCATTCAGGGGCCGATGTTGCAATTTATGCAAGTGGGCCATGGGCGCATCTGTTTGAAGGGACTATGGAGCAAAACTATATTTTTCACGTTATGAACCATGCCGTGAATGCCAAATAAGTTTATCTCAGGCAGGAAGATGTGCTAGCGCAAAAAATCTTCCTGCCTGTCAAAATCCATGAAGATACCTGGAGATGAAACTTCTACTTTGTTGAGGTGTTGTGTATTTTCCTGAATAAGTTTTTTTGCTCCCCTGTCACCTGTGAGTGTCGTCAGTGACTGAAACCAGCGTTTGCCAAACAGAGCAGGGTTGCCTGTTCGGTCCTGGTGCGTGGGGACGCAGATATCCTTATCATTGTCAGGGTTAAAGTTTTTGGCAAGAGCAGTGAATATATCCGGCTCAACACCGGGCATATCTCCCAGACATATAAACAGTCCATCCAGATTATCTGTGACTGCCTTTACTCCGGTTCTTATTGACTGACTCAGTCCTTCTTCAGGTGCCGGAGTGGATACTATTTTGAAAGCCTCAAGGTTAACAGTTTCGACGACTTCTTTTTTATTATATCCCAGTACTACAACGACCTGTTTCAAGGGCAGGAGGCGAAGGGCATCAATACAATATTGAAGGAGTGGTCTCCCATTCCATAGTTTGGTGTGTTTGCATTCGCCATCAAGGCGGGAAGATAGCCCAGCGGCAAGAACAATGGCACCAAACTTATATTGTGTATTTAACATACCATTCGCGCTTTTCTGTTTTAATTGGCTACTTCAGCCAGTTTATCATTTGCCAGTGCTTTAGAAAACGGCATTGACCGCATACGCTTTCCAGTCAGTAAGAAAATTGCATTGCTTACAGCAGGTGCTGCAGGCGGTAAACCCGGTTCACCCAGACCTCCCCATTTAGCACCACTGTTGATGAAATGTACATCCATTCGGGCGGGTGTTTTTGCAAGGGTCATCAGTTCGTAATCCGGGAAGTTTTCCTGAACTACTTTTCCGTCTTCGATGGTGATTTCCTCTCCCAGTGCAGCGCCTGCTCCCATTAAAAAACCGCCCTCAATCTGCTGTTTTGCAGATTCAGGATTTACGGCAAGGCCGCAGTCTGCCACAGAAGTGACGCGTGTAATCCGGGGTTCCCTGCCTGTTTCGTCCATTTTGACTTCTACAACATGGGCTACAATACTACCGAAAGATTCAACAAGAGCGACGCCACGGCCAACGCCTGCAGGAACGGGTGTTTTCCATTCTGATTTTTCTTCGGCAAGCTTCAGGACGTTATAGGATCTGGAACCTTTTTTCAGCAAGTCCAGCCTGTACTGCAAGGGGTCCTGTTTTTGATTATGGGCAAGTTCGTCGATAAAGCTTTCAGCCCAGAAACCATGTTGTGAGTGGTTCACACTTCTCCAGGGGCCTGTCTGAACATGTGTCTGTCCATCAACGGATTCCATAAGCTGATTGGGAATATCATACGGGATCAGAATCTGCACGTCAGGTACATTGGCTCCATCAATAAAGACCTGAGCCCATGAGAGTGGTTTGCCATTGCCATCCAGTGAAACTTTTATTTTTGTTTCAGTTCTCGGGCGGAAGTTCCCCTGTGCGAAATCTTCTTCGCGGCTCCAGATTAATTTTACAGGTTTGGGGGACATCTCTTTTGCTGCCTGAATGGCTGGTTCCAGATAAATATGGATATTCATTCGAGGGCCGCGTCTGCCAAATGCACCGCCAGTATGCATGGGTTTAAATGTTATATTATCGATGGACAGACCGGACAGTTCTGCAACTCTAGATTTGGCATCAAGCGGATTCTGACTTCCTGCCCATACTGTAAGATGTCCATTTTTATATTGGGCGGTTACGTTTATGGGTTCCATGGCGGCATGGTGGAGAAATGGGGCTTCATATTCTGCTTCGAAGATTTTGCCGGTTTTGATTGCTGTTTTTGCATCGCCGATTTCGTGTTGTGTTCTTCGTTTTCCAGAATTGAGGGCAGCCTTGTGCAATTCTGCTATGGATGAGGTTGAGACTACTTTCTGCTTGCCAGGAGCGTATTCGGGAGCTGCTGCTTCCAGTCCCTTGCCAGCCTGCCAGAAGCTTTTTGCAACAACTGCGACTGAGGATTTAAGTTTTATAACCTTCTCGACACCTGAAACTTTCAAGGCGGCAGCAGTATCGGCAGAGACCAGTTTTCCTCCATGAATGGGGCTGGCTTTCATGGCAACATATCTCATGTCAGGAAGTTCAAGGTCCATGCCATACTGAAAGCTTCCATCGACCTTACCGGGAATATCCAGTCTTTGTGTCGGCTTTCCTACTATCTTATACTGGTCAGGGTTTTTCAGTACCGGGGATGCTGATGCGCTATATTCGGTGGCGCTTGTTGCCAGCTCACCATATCGAAGTTTTTTTCCAGTCTTTTTATGGATGACGAAGCTGTTTTCTGTTGTTAACTGGGAGGCGGGCACATTCCATTTGTCTGCTGCTGCGCTAATCAACATCTGACGGGCTGATGCTGCAACAACACGCATTCCGTAAC
>JBOEGA010000079.1:0-33747 GCA_050633205.1 Methyloligellaceae bacterium
CCCTTACCTTCATGGTTAAACCGATGGAAAAAGCAATCCAGAGGGAGCTGGATAATGTAACAGTGAGAATATCAGATACCGTTATACAAAAGGCGGAAAACGGATTTGGAGTTGTATTTCGATTAAAAGGACTTCAGCTTTTTAATTCTGAGGGTGCCCCAATAGCACAAACCCCCTCCGCAGCTATCGGAATAAGCACCTGGGGATTGCTGGCAGGAAAAATTGCACCAAGCAGTGTAAACTTTATCGGACCTGAACTCATTCTTGAGGAAAGCAGCGACGGGAATATTGGACTTGCCTTTTCCCAGAAAGGCTCAAAGAATTACAACAAAAACCCTGATAATAGTAGCACAGTTTCACCCGAGACATCATCAAGTCTGAGCAACCGTCTTGGCAATACATTTGCGGCAGCACAGGCACAGCAGACTGATATCGTTCAGACACTTTATAACCTTATAAAAAATGCCCGTGACGGAAAAGGGTCTACTTCATACCTTTCTCAGTTCGGTGTCAGAAATGCTGCCTTTCTTTTGAGAACGCCAAAAGGTGAAACTCAGTTCAGAGTGCCAAATATTCAGATTAATTTTCAGCACAAAAGTAATACCAGCATAATCAGCGGCCGGGCAAAAGTAACACCCAATACAGGAAAATGGGATCTGAGCTTTAAAACTGAACTAAATCCAAACTCCCAGCAAATATCCCTCATAGTCAACGCAAACAACCTTGCTCCAAGCGCTTTTGAAAATATTTTTCCAAATATGAAAGCTCTTCAGGCATTCAGAATGCCTTTAAACGGAAGTATTCGCTTTGACCTGTCCAGGTCAGGAGAACTTCTGAGTGCAAGGTCTAACCTGAAACTCAGTAAAGGTGTTCTTCATTTCAGTGAGGACAGCAAGCGCGATCTGAGCATAGACCGGGGCAACCTGCGCTTTAAATATGACAAGGAAAACGCCCATATTCAGGTACTCAAATCATCTTTGCACTGGGGCGGAAGCCATGCAGTATTCTCCGGTGGTATTCAGCATGGCACAGACGATAATGGTATTAATTACTGGCAATTCCTGTTCCAGACAGAAGAAGCTGCTATCGAAACGCAGGAATTTGGCATCGGCAAACGCAAAATTGATAACTGGTCAGCCCGTGGATTTATAGTCCCCTCACAAAAACGTATAAACCTTGCCCAGCTGCTTATTCAATCAGGCAAAAGTTACCTGGACTTCTCCGGAGATATTATTGATGCTCCGGGGTCTCCCAGAATTCTGCTGAATGGCAAGGTAAGTCCTATGGAGATGTCCTTATTCAAGCAGTTGTGGCCCAGATTGGCAGCACCCGGTGCCCGCGACTGGATCGGGAAACGGGTCACGAAAGGTTATATTACAGGCGGCAATATTAAAGTATCGATTGCTGGAGGCATGTTAAAAAAGCTGTCTGAACGAACTGCTGATATCGATGATAATGCGTTTAATTTTGAACTCGGCATCCGTGACCTTGAAACATATTACGTAACTGACCTCCCCCCTATTCAGGCAAGTACGGCGGTAGCACGTTTCTCTGGACGAAAATTTGCGATCACTGTACCTAACGGGACAATAGGACTTCCTTCAGGCCAGAACATCAATATCACCAATGGTGTATTTGACATTCCTGACCTGAGAACAGAGGTTCAGACAGGCAATATATCATTTGATACAGGCGGCGACGTTCAGCCTTTACTGGAATTTCTCGATCTCCCAAGCCTTGGCTACCTTAAAGAAGCTGACTTTGATAAAAAATCCATATCTGGCTCTATAAAAGGCCGGATGGCTTTATCCCTGCCTCTGGTTAAAAATGTAAAATTTAAAGACATGAAAATGGATGGCCAGATTATTTTAAAACAGGCCGCATTTTCAAAGATCGCAAAAGACCTGAGTGCTGAGAATGGCACAATTACATTCGGCATCTCTGAAAAAGCGATTGATGCTAAAGGCAGGCTCTACCTTAATGGTGTTCCGGTCAATATATCCTGGCATCGTATTTTCAGAGGGGCTGCTGATAAACAGCCCGGAGTACGAATTAGTGCAAATCTGAACTCGGAAAAACTGGCCAGACTGAATATTCCGATAGATCACTTTATCAAGGGAAATGTACCTACAACTGTTGTTCTTCGGCCTGGAGATAATGGACAACAGGTTATGCAGCTTCAGGCAGATCTTAATAATGCTGAATTAATCCTTGGCAGGCTCGGCTGGAGTAAACCTCCGGGAAAACGTGCTGCATTGGAAATGCAGGTTAACAGACTGGCAAACGGTAGAACCGACATCCGTAACTTTAAGATTCTGGGTGATGACATCACAATAAATGGTGAACTTTCTTTAGGAAAAGACGGTAAGCTTGATTATTTCTCATTCCCTGATTTTTCAGTAAATGTTGTCACTCAACTGGTACTTAAAGGCAGGCGTGACCCTCGGCGTGGCTGGAAAATCAATGTTGACGGCCCAACCTATGACGGCCGACAATTCTTCAAGTCTATTTTCTCTACTGGCAAGGTTTCCAAAGAGCAGGACGGATCATCAGATAAGTCTGATGTTGAAGTTTCAGTTGCTATTAATACAGTGCTGGGATTCTCAAATACAAAGATGCAGAAAGTTCGGGTTTTCCTTCAGCAAAGAGAGGGGCGTTTAAGTGTATTCGAAGCGAGCGGCAATCTGGGTAAGGGAAGACTGCTGGCCAAACTAAAATATGCTGATAACGAAGCCAGGATCCTCGAAGCCGAAACCAATGACACTGGATATGCATTCAAAATGATTGGCTTCTACCCCAATATTGAAAGCGGTGAAACAGCTATTCGCGTTAACCTCGATGCAGGTGAATCCAAACAATCCGGAACATTATGGACGCGAAATTTCTCTATTCTTGGTGGTGTTGTCGAGAAAGAACTGTTTTCCGGATCTGCAGAAGATGGCAGCGGTATTGTTGGGCAGGAGCGCGGCTTCAGAAGACGTATTCGCCAGCTGCGCGAACGCATTCCTTTTGATCAGATGAAGGTAAAGTTCTCTACAGGCAAAGGTGTATTTGAGCTGGATGAATCATTTATCAAAGGGCCTTCAATAGGCGTATTCCTGGATGGTAATATTGACTTTGAAAACAGAAAGATAAACCTGGCAGGAACCTATACACCAATTTATGGCATAAACAGTCTGTTTGGACCTCTTCCATTCATTGGAGAGAAAGGCGTAATCAGTATTACCTTCGGCATCAGTGGTAACCTTGATCAGCCACAGGTATCAGTCAACCCGGCTTCGATTGTTGGTTTTGGTATATTCAACGAATTATTCAAGCACGATACTGGCAGGAAAAGAGAAGACCCGTTTAAGGATAGCGAGATTTTCCCGAATACAAACTAGACTGGCCTCTTGCGCATTAAAACCGGGGTTATAACAACCCCAGTTCCGAAAGCTCTGAAAGCATTTTAGGATCAATTTTGTCTGTAACAACAGATTGAGAAAGGTCGGACGGGGCATCTTCGACCGGAAGATATCTCCAGCCCTGAAAAGCCTTTCTTGGTTGTACGGCAGTTAAAACAAGCTCAGGCTTCAGGACCAGCTCGCACCGTTTGACACCTTCATCATCAGTAAAATCAACCACATCAATCAGAAGCTGCCTGGCCTGAATACTACCTTTCATTACCCAGTATAAAGAACCGCCATTCAGCAATTCATCACGCCTTTTCGGTGACATACGGGTAATATGGGAAACACGAGGCGCTATGCCGCTATCCTTTGCAGCTTTTATCCGCCGGGCAATAAACTCACCCAGAACAGAAGGTGTTTCCACTCCCACACATAATTTCACGAGATTCACGGTCATATTAAGCAATTCTGCCTGTATTCATTTCATATGGTGTGTTGAACTTATACTGAAGCGTTGCCAAAGAGTATCGGGATAATGTTACGACAAAATCGCTACATTGATATTTTGACCTTCCTGTGCAACAAGTCTACGGGCAGGATCTATTAATTTAGTCCGCGCCTGTCTCTGACATTTATGAATTGTACATTATAAGATACGGCCGTCCACCCCAGAAAAAGAGAAAATTTTGTCAAATCTTTTATATAGTTTTGTTAATAGCAGCCCTGAACAGTTGTTCCCATTTCTGGTTGTCGTAATCTCAGTAATAATTCTGGCTATTTTTGCTCTGCGTATTAATGAGCAATTTTCTCAGGCTGGATCTGGTTTGACCGATGCTCCTGATACAATTTCCCAGAAACCGACTAAAACCTCCATTGCTGGTGAAAAAAAGGTTGCGGCTGTACTTTTCATTGATCTGCGTGGATTTCACAGAATAACTCAGGATAAAGGACCTCAGGAAACCGTTGTTATCCTAAACAGTTTTTTTGAATCCGTCGGTACTGCCGTAATATCTGAAGGCGGCGAAATCGACAATTATATGGGTGATGGGCTGCTTGTTGTCTTCGGTAAAGAGGCCAACCCTGCTTCCGGGTGCAAACAGGCACTAAATGCTATTCGCAAGACCCGTCAGGCAATTAGAAAGCTGAACAAAAAATTGGCTAAACAACTCGGAGGACCTATTAAAGCAGGTATCGGCCTGCACGTTGGCCCGCTCTTGGTTGGGCGCCTGGGACATAGTCATTCCGTAGCAGACAGGGTCATTGGCCCGGCAGTCAACTTCGCTATAAAACTTGAAGAACTTACAAAACAAAAAGAATCTGAAGTAATCATTTCAATGGATGCCATTCGTTGTGCTGAAATAAACGAAGAAGACCTCAGGTCGGAATTTGTGGTTTTAAGAGATAACAACATTCCGGTTGAAGTCGTTTCATTTCCTGCTAATGAGGATCTTCCTGCTGTGTAATAGGCAGGGAAACTTTAAATGTACTACCCTTCCCTTTTGTGGAGCTCAGGCTTATATTACCTCCATGCTCCTCTATCAGCATTTTACTAAGGTTCAAACCTATCCCTGTCCCGGCAATGCCTGTTGATGTGCTTGCTCTGAAAAACCTTGAGAACATTTTTGGCAGTTCACCTTCATCTATTCCCAAACCATAGTCTGTAACCTGAATAACAACTTCCTCATTTTCCTGCATAGCTTCAACGAGTACATCATCTGCATCAGGAGAGTATTTAACTGCATTAGAAAGAAGATTTGTCAGGACCTGTTCCAAAGCCGAGGGGTCAGCATATAATGTTTCAGGCAGATCACCTGTTTCAATTTTAATATTGTGAGAAGGTGTGAGTTCACTCTGATTACTACAGCATTCTTGTATGATAGCCCTGATATCACAGGGTTCAGGAGAAATTTGAAGTTTTCCATTTTCCATACGGGCTACAGCTAAAGTGCTTTCCATGAGACCTGTCATGTGCTTTACTGCTGTTCTGATTTTAGTACCCAGCTCTGTAAGTCTCTCTGGTTTTATATTATCAACCCTTCGAAGAATTTTCTGTGTAATTGTATCTATTACAGCCAGTGGCGTACGAAATTCATGAGATGCCATGGATACAAAACTTCTTTGCAGATCATTCAGATCTTTCTGCGCCTGTAGCGCCTGCTCCAGTTGAGCTGCCTGTTCTTCAATAATCTCGGTACGAGACGCTATGCGTTCTTCAAGATGATCCCGATATTGCTCCAGTTCTGAATTAGCGTGTTTGAGTTCTTCATTAAGAACTTCGGTTTCATGAGAACGGCAGACCAGATCTTGTTCCAGCTTTCTTTTTTCCATAGCTGCAGTATGAAAGCTCTCCAGGGCTGTCGAAATTTCCTGAACCTCATATATACCTGTTTTAATTTTTGAAACTTCACTAAAGTCGTTTTCACTGACTTTCATCAAGTTATTTGTAACAGAAGCCAGTGGTTGCGATAGGAAACGCATAAGAAAACTGCCGGCAGCAAGTGATATAAATAAAATAAGAATGCCAACAGAAACAAGCTTCCTCTGCAATCCGTGCAGGGTTGAGAAAACTTCCCTGTCATTCTGTTTTATCATCAACTTATATTGCTTGTTTCCCAAATGAATTTCTTTGGCCTGAGTATGGTACGAAATACCTTCAAACACGATAGGTTGTACGGTTTTAGTTACCCTGAGCTTTTGAAGCAATGTATACTGAACAGACAGCAGTTTTTCGATACCTCTTTGACTTATACCATTCCAGGCCAGAGGACTGCCATTTTTATGGCTTAACAGGATAGCACCCGTTTCTCCCAGGACACCGGCTTTACTCAGAAGTTTTTCCAGATACTGGAGAGGAGTAGTAGTAACTATATAACCGGCTTTTTTATTTTTTATATATACTGCTGATGCTACCACAAAGCTCCAGTGTAAATCGGACTGTTTATATATAGTTGCTGATACATTTTTACTCTCATCAAGTATATTTGTCGCATGCACAATAGCTTTTATCTTCGGCGATGCATTTTGCTGTTTATACAGGTTTCTGGAAAACTCTTCTTCCTTCTGATAAGAATAAAATACCTGACCATCATTAGAAAGCAGGGTAATGTCAGAGAAAAAAGATGTGCCAAGATACTTTCTGATCTGCTGATGATGGGCTTCATGCATAAATTCATAAAGTTCAACCCCATCCCTCATAAGGATAGAGTTGCGATCCTTTTGGGCAGATTGATAAATGTCCCTAATTCTATCGACTTTACTCGTCTCAAATCCATGCTTGAGGTCAACGAATGCCTTGAGAATCATATAGTCGTCGGAGAGAGCAGAAGTCAGCAATAAATTACGTTCGTGAAAATCATACAACACTCGCTCGTTTAAATTCAGGACAGCGTTAAACTTTTCATTTAACTCTGTGAGTGTATTTTTACGCAATGAAACCAGAAGTAAGGAAATAAATACTGTAAAAGATGCGATCAATGTAAGACTGAGAAGTCCCACAAACACCGATGATATCCTTACCTTCATTACAGCCGGGCTTCCATATTACCACCAATCATCAATAAAAGGTTATCCCTCTGATTTCATTATAAATGAGCTCAGTTAAATAATAGTATTTTGGTGGATTATGATGTTTGGGATTTCAGATATCCAAGCAAGCGACTTCTGGTTTCAGGCAGTGTCTGGTTCCTCACCTGCAAAATATACTTTTCCAGAAAATAACCGGTGAGCTGAAAGCCCAGGTTAATCTCTTCCAATGCTCCCTCATCACCAGCCCCATCTCTCAGAAAATCGGGTATACGCAACAGCTTGTCTTTATAAGGTTCTCCTGCCACTTCTGAAACAGCCTTACCGGATTTAGGAGAAACATAAATCAGATTTTCTTTACTGCCCGTTGCAGCGCATTCAGATAAATCAAGCTGAAAACCCAGTTCATTGAGCAGCTCCATTTCCCAGCGAATTAATAGAGGAGGCCAGATTTCTCTATTCTCAATATATTGCAAAATTAACAGACATGCTTCAAAGAGGCCTGGATGAGGGTCACGTTCAGGAAGATATCTGGCCAGCGTACACAAACTACTGATACCAGCCAGAGCTGCCCTGTCCTCCATAAGAACCGCGGCATGGGCCTGAATAAGTTCAATCGTATAAAATCCGAGATGCTCGACAAGGCGAGCCTTCCAGACTGCAGATACATGATTGCCGGGCTGCAGCATCGGGCGGTTCTTTTTTGACCGTCCTCCTCTTACCATACCGGCATGGCGACCGTGATTTTCAGTCAGCAACTCAACGACGACATTATTTTCGCCGTGAGGTTTTGCTGAAAGAATTATTGCCTGATCCTGCCATTCCAAAGTGATTAGCCTTCAATTGAACAATTAGTTTGAAGACCTTATCACCTGAATATCCAAATCTCTAATTTTTTTACGCAGCGTATTTCGGTTTAAACCTAACAGTTCAGCAGCACGTATCTGGTTACCACCTGTGGCGGCAAGTGCTGAAGAGATTAATGGATATTCAATTTTCTTCAGAATCCGGTTGTACAATCCTGCTGGTGGTAGCTGCATTCCGAAACCCGCGAAATAGTCGTTAAGGTAATGCTCAACGGCTTCACCAATATCAAGCCCGCTGCTGTCAGCTTCTTCAAAGCTGTGATTCTTGGTAACACTAAGCTCATTCTCGATAAGATCCGCGGTTATCGTATCCTGCACATACAAGGCACATAGCCGTCTTACCAGATTTTCTAGCTCACGCACGTTCCCCGGCCACTGATACTGCTTCAGACGATCATAGGCACCTGCCTCAAGAGACTTGTCCGGCAAGCCTTCCTTGACACCTTCTGACAGAAAATGACGAACAAGATCGGGGATGTCCTCCAGTCTTTCTCTTAATGGAGGCAGCCGGATTGGAACCACATTAATACGGTAATACAAATCCTCACGGAACATTCCCTGCTGTATCTGCTGCATAAGATCTCTGTTAGTTGCAGCAACGATACGAACATCAGTTTTAATCGGAGTTCTGCCCCCGACAGTTGTATATTCACCTTCCTGAAGAACACGAAGAAGCCGGGTTTGGGCATCCATTGGCATATCACCGATTTCATCCAGAAACAGCGTACCACCTTCTGCCTGTTCAAAGCGACCCGAAGCTCTGTTCTGGGCGCCGGTAAATGCACCTTTTTCATGACCAAAAAGTTCAGATTCAATAAGATCTTTTGGTATAGCCGCCATATTAACAGCAACAAACGGACCGTGACGACGTTTGCCATATTCATGAAGTGCTTTTGCAACCAGCTCCTTACCTGTACCGGATTCGCCCGTCACCATAACAGTCAGTTCGGTCTGCATCAGCCGCGCAAGAATTCGATAGATTTCCTGCATGGCAGGAGATCGCCCGATAAGAGGCATCCTCTCAACTTCCGGAACATGGTCTGTACGTGCGTTTTGCCGAGGCTCCGACAAAGCTCTGCCAACGACTGATACAACCTCTGTCAGATCAAACGGTTTGGGCAGATATTCATAAGCCCCTTTTTCAGCTGCCGTGATTGCTGTCATGAGCGTGTTTTGCGCGCTCATCACAACAATCGGCAACTCTGGCCTAAGCTTTTTTACTTTTGGAAGAAGGTCAAATGCATTTTCATCAGGCATTACGACATCAGTAATGACCAGATCACCTTCCCCCTGCGATACCCATTTCCATAAAGTAGCAGCATTTCCCGTTGCTCTTGGAGAGTATCCGGCGCGAGCTAACGCCTGGTTAAGCACCGTGCGAATTGCAGCATCATCATCTGCGATAAGAATATTGCCCCTTGCCATATTACACTCCTAGCTTTTACTTGTTTCCTGCATGGGTAATAAAACCCTGAATATTGTAGAGCGGGGCTGAGAGTCACACTCTATAATGCCTCCATGATCACCGATAATTTTTGCAACAAGTGCAAGTCCCAACCCGGAACCGGATTGTTTGGTTGTTACAAAGGGATCAAAAAGATGTGGTTGAAGCGCATCCGGTATACCCGGACCATTATCTTCAATAACGACCTCCAGCGGCAGGCTTACACGCGCTTTAGAACCTGGCACCGAAAGACGAACTCCAGGACGAAATGCTGTCGACAAAGTTATTTTACTGTCAGCACCATCCGATCCAAGCGCTTCACACGAGTTCTTTATCAGGTTTAGAAAAACCTGAATAAGCTTATCCCTGTTGCCCGGGATCGGAGGAAGTGAGGGATCATAATATTCCGCAAAAGTAACTGCTGCACCAAATCCCGTTTCCGCAATCTGTTTCACATGCCCCAGGATTTCGTGGATATTAACAGGCTCTATAGCAAGTGGGCGCTCATCCCCGAAGACTTCCATTCTGTCAACAAGGCGGCAAATCCTGTCTGTTTCTGCAACAATCAGCTGCGTCAGATTTCTTTCTTCTGGCGGCAAAATGCTTTCTATTAACTGAGCTGCTCCCCGTATACCAGATAAAGGGTTTTTTATTTCATGTGCAAGGACTGAAGCCAGACCGGAAACAGAACGCGCCGCTGCTCTGTGAGTGAGCTGACGCTCAATCATCTGCGCAACAGTTCTCTGCTGAAGCATAATCAGTACATGCTCGGGATTTTCCGATAGCGTGCTTGCAAAAACATCTATCAGATGTTCCTGACCAATAAGAGGAAGCCCGACATCAATACCATATTCATTCATGGTGCTGCCAGTACGTCTGACTTGATCAACCAGCGCAACCAGTGGGCTGTCAAATGCGATAATATCAGTCAGCTTCTGACGAACAAGCACAACCAGACTGGTTTGCAGAAATATTTCTGCTGCCATATTGGCATATATAAAACGCCCCTCTTCATCCACTAGTAAAACAGGATGAACAAGTGCATTCAGAATATTTGCCGGGTCATCCGACAGACCTTTTAAATCTGCTGCTGAAGCGGCTATATCGAGAACTTTTTCACTCATGCTGCCTCCTCATATTTTTCTTCAAAACAATCTTCAAGATATGCCAGTACTTTTTCCGGCTTCTCTTCCCTGCAGATACGAGAGCGCCATTTTTTCTGTTCTGCTGGCTCTGCTATAAGCTTTTCAAGATACCAGCCCAGATGTTTGCGGGCAGTTCTTACACCCATATGCTCGCCATAGAGTTCAATTGTTTCATTATAATGTTTGATAATGGCCTTGCGCTTTTTATCTAATGACGGGTCACCCCGATCTTCACCTGTTTCAAGATAATGCGCGACACGTCCGGGAAACCAGGGGGCGCCGTAAGCTCCGCGACCAATCATAACGCCATCTGCTCTTGATGCCTTGAGCATTTTACTTACATCAGACAAAGTCGTCACATCACCATTTGCAATAACGGGTATGGCAACGGCTTCCTTAACTTTTGAAATCAGGTCCCAGTTTGCTGTACCGTTGTAGAACTGACATCTGGTGCGACCATGCACAGTAACCATCCTGACGCCGGCATCCTGGGCACGTTTTGCTAATTCCGGGGCATTGATAGTTTCATCATCCCATCCGAGACGCATTTTAAGGGTTACAGGGACATTGACTGAATTTACAGTAGCTTCAACAAGAGTAAGGGCATGATCCAGATCTCTCATAAGTGCAGAACCGGACAGTCCTCTCGTAACCTGTTTGGCAGGGCAACCCATATTAATATCAATAATGTCTGCGCCCAGCGCTTCAGCCATACGTGCACCCTCACCCATCCAGTGAGCTTCTCGCCCCGCAAGCTGGATAACAAAAGGATCCACGTCTGAATTCTCGGTCCGCAGAAGGACATCAGGTCGCTCCATTAGAAGCTGTTCGCTGGCCACCATTTCGGTTACAACCATCCCGGCGCCAAAATCATAAGCAACCTGACGAAACGGCTTATCTGTCACGCCAGACATTGGCGCAAGTATAACCGGATTCCGAATCTCTATAGACCCTATTTTGAGCGGCTTGATACCGTTTTTGCTATGACTATTCTCTGTATTCACGCTACGTTGCCTTGTTAATAGGCAGTGCCATATGATGCACCTTATTTAGGCAAAATACGCTAGTTGCATCTTTTTGGCAATAGCTTTGAGTGTTCTGTTTGCAAAATAGTGAATATTCATTAATTTGCTCTGAGTTTTATCAGCATAAATCAGAAGAATTTCAGGATATTAGTTTTGGACTCAAAAATCAGAAATATTGTAATCATTGTTGCCGCAGGTCGTGGTAGCCGAATGCAGACAGATTCAGGCTCCGACCCCAAGCAATATCTACAACTTGCCGGAAAAACGATTCTTAACCACTGCATCAGCTCTCTGGCATCAGTTTCTTTTGTTGACGCTATCCTGACTGTAATACACCCTGATGACAAAGAACTGTATTATTCATCAATACCTTCTGATTGCGATAAGCTTCTACCACCCGCTTTCGGTGGAAGAGAGAGGCAACAATCAGTATTGAACGGCCTTCAGGCTATTACAAAACATAATCCTGAGAATGTTTATATACATGATGCTGCAAGGCCATTTATAACTCCGGATATTATGCAATCTCTACTTCATGCACTTGGCAAGGCAGATGGCGCTCTGCCTGGGGTTGCTGTAGCAGATACCCTGAAACGCGTTAAGGGAATGCAGGTTAGCGAGACTATTGCACGAGACGATCTCTGGCGGGCGCAGACACCTCAGGCATTTAATTTTGCCAAAATTCTAGCTGCCCATGAAAATGCCGCTAAAAACGCCACAGACATACAGTTTACGGATGATGCTTCAATAGCCGAATGGCATGGCCTTTCTGTTACGATGGTGCAAGGCAGTGAGAAGATAAGAAAACTGACAACTCTGGAAGACCTTGAATGGGCTCAGAGTAAAATGGAGCAGAATATGCAGCAACCACAAGGATCCTACAGAACCGGCTCCGGCTTTGATGTTCATGCATTTACAGAAGGAGATCATGTTATTTTATGCGGCGTGAATATTCCTCATAACAAGGCCCTGAAAGGCCATTCGGATGCAGATGTTGCCATGCATGCTCTGACTGATGCTATTTACGGAGCCATAGCAGACGGAGATATAGGAATACATTTCCCACCCTCAGATCCTCAATGGAAAGGTGCTGCATCTCATATTTTTCTGGAACACGCAGTAAATCAGGTGAAGAAACGTAACGGCGTAATCCAGAATCTGGATATAACACTCATGTGTGAAGAGCCCAAAATTGGGCCAAATAGCATGGCTATGCGTAATAAACTTGCAGAAATCATGGATTTTCCTGTAGACCGCATAAGCGTCAAAGCCACAACAACAGAACAGCTCGGCTTTACCGGGCGGCGAGAAGGCATTGCATGCATGGCAACAGTCTCTGTATGGCTACCGGAGTAAGGGGAGTATTGACTTATGTTCTCAGACGATCTGATACAGGAAGTAACTGATATACTTGAAAAATGTAGATCAAATGGCCTCAAACTTGCGACCGCAGAATCCTGCACCGGCGGATTAATTTCAGCACTGCTTACAGAAATTGCCGGATCTTCAGATGTCTTTGACAGAGGGTTTGTAACCTACTCCAATGGGGCTAAAACTGATCTCTTGCAAGTATCCCCGGACACTCTTGCCCGGCATGGTGCTGTCAGCGAACCGACAGCCCGAGAGATGGCTCGGGGAGCGCTTAAAAACTCAGGAGCTTCTGTGGCTATTGCTGTTACCGGAATTGCAGGGCCCGGCGGCGGCAGTGCAACCCGCCCAGTTGGACTTGTACATATTGCAGGGCTAAACAAAGCTGGAACGGATTATCATGAAGCTTGTCAGTTTGGAGATATAGGGCGCGGTCCAGTCAGGCAGGCCACGGTTAGACAGGCACTTCACATTATAAATAAACTGATACAATAGATATCTGCGCAGATATCAGGCTGGAAAATAAAATCTATGGCAAATGACCCCACGGTCTCACTTGAACAACTGGTATCTGAACTGCCAGAATATGCGAGAGTTCTGGGACTGGATCTTGGCACCAAAACAATCGGTATGGCTCTATCAGATGTCAGCCGGACAGTAGCAACCCCTCTCAGCACCATCAAACGCACAAAGTTCAAAGCGGATGCCGAAGAGTTATTCGCAACTATTGATGAACATGAGATTGCAGGACTGATCCTGGGAATGCCGGTTAATCTGGATGGCACCGAAGGACCGAGGGCACAATCCACCAGATCCTTTGCACGCAACATCTCTCAACTGCGGGAGATACCAATTGTGCTCTGGGATGAAAGACTGTCTACTGTTGCAGCAGAACGCACATTACTCGAAGCTGATGCAAGCAGGAAACGACGATCTGAAGTCATTGATAAAATGGCAGCGGGCTTTATCCTTCAGGGAGCACTGGATAGGATGAAGGCGCTTTAGAGCAGTCCCGGAAAGAAAAAGAAGAACATAGCCATGCTACAGGTTATAAATGCTATAGTACCGATCTTCCTGGTTATTATCGTCGGGCATATGCTACGGCGAAGTTCAGTATTTGGTGATGACAGCTGGACTGCAATTGGTAACATTTGTTACTATGTTCTTTTTCCATGCATGCTGGCAAAGACGCTTTATTCTGCAAACCTGACTGGCCTGCCTTTTTATAAACTTTCCATTGCACTGGTCGGCGGAACGCTTATCAGTGGAGCTTTACTGATAGCAAGCAGACGCCTCTATACAGGTGTATTCGGCATGACGAATGCATCCTTTACAAGCATTTTTCAGGGTGTCACTCGCTGGAACGGGTTTATGGGAATTGCAATAATAACCGGTTTTTATGAGGGAGATGACAGAGACTATGCGCTGACCATAATTGCACTGGTCATCGCCATAATGGTCCCTCTTATCAATATCTTTAACGTTACAGTACTGGCTATGTGGGGTGACGTTAAAGATCAGAAGATCGGATTTAAGACCGTTATGACTGGCATCGCGACAAACCCGTTTATCAGTGCCTGCATAGTCGGGGTCAGCCTGAATCTGCTTCCCATTGAAGTTCCTAAAGTCCTTTTTGATGGGGTATCTATTATAAGCGGTGGTGCACTCGGACTGAGCCTGATGGCGATAGGAGCAGGCCTGCGCTTTTCAGAAATTACAAGCACACAAGTCGCAATCTTTTTCGGAGTATTCTACCGCCTTCTTGGAATGCCCCTGATTATGTTTGCCCTGACTATTGCACTTGGTATTGATGGTATAGAACAAACGGTAGCAGTGATTGCTTCTGCAGTACCAACCGCCAGTGCATCCTATGTTCTTGCTCAGAAGATGGGCGGTGATGCAACCCTGATGGCAAATATTATCGCACTTCAGGTTCTTATGGCAGGCTTTACACTGCCCGCAGTGATATTACTGGCTGAAGCGTTTTAACACACTTCAGCTACCCTATAGATAGAACCACAGAACCAAGTCTTTTTTCTGTCTCAACCTTTGTATGAGCTTCAGGAGCCTGATCCATCCTGTAGACATTATCGATAACAGCTTTTATTTTTCCTGCTTCAACCATATCCTTTAATGCCAGTAACTCTTCCTCTTTCTCACCAGCAAATGCAAAGCCTGCAGTTTTATCACTAAACTTTGATGTAATTACTGACCTGAACATATCTGATAAGCGTGGATTCGCCTTGAAGTAACGCCCTCCGGGCGACAGGGATTTTATGCACCCTGAATATGAGCTTTTTGCTATCATATCAAAGATTACATCATATCGCTTGCCGCTTCTGGTAAAATCTTCCGTTTCATAACTTACAAAATGATCAATCCCGATTGCCTGCAACATTTCTTCTTTGGCCGCACTGTCAACTGCTGTTACCTCTGCCCCCATCGACCGGGCTATTTGAACTCCATAGAGCCCGATACTTCCGCCTGCACCGTTAATTAAAACCTTCTCTCCCGCCCTGACATTGGCACACCTTAAAAAGTGAAGGGCATTAAGCCCGCCTAACGGAACTGCCGCGGCCTCCTCAAAGCTCATATTCTCAGGCATTTCAACAATTGTATAACTGTCAGGCAGACAGATATACTCACCATAAGCTCCCATTCGAAGGTTACAGGTTCCAAATACCCTGCTACCGACACTGAATTTTGAAACATCCTTGCCAAATGAAACAACTTCTCCGGCAAAATACCCACCGAGCACAGGCCTTCTCGGCTTTCTTAATCCCATCACCAGACGCAAAGGCAGCCAGAACCACTTAACCGGGAATATAAAACTTCTCAATTCACAATCAGCCTTTGTAACTTCAGCAGCATGAACTTTTATGAGAACTTCATTATCCCCCGGAACAGGCTTATCAATCTCCCCCAGATGAAGCACTTCAGGCGCCCCGTATTTCGTATATATAACTGCCTTCATGGACGCCTCCCGTAATCCTTCTAATTAAAGCTATATAAGAGAGCCTAACCAATAAAAAAAGCAGCCCCGGCAAGGAAGCTGCTTTTAGTTGATGTCTGGAATATATCTTATAGTTCTTGTTAAATATTCTGCGGCGTCTGACAGGAGAGGTTCTAGCATCGTTTCATGTCAGTTATGTTTCAATACAAGCTTATGGCAATAAAAAATGCAGAAATAGATATTCTGTAATTTCGGGTGACTCCACGTGAATTCCGCTAAAATGCTGTAAGCGTCATTTTGTTATAATGATTTCAGCCAATATTTTATATAAACTGGGACTTACTAAAAGTCTGAAATTGTGGCACATCTAGCCCGACATCCCTTACCGGACACAACACAGGCACGAATTATGTCTCCATATATTACAACACTGCTATCTGTTACAGCCCTTGGTTATTTTCTCGGCTCTATCCCGTTTGGACTATTGCTGACACGCCTTGCCGGCCATGGTGATGTTCGAAATATCGGGTCAGGTAATATCGGGGCAACCAATGTACTGAGAACAGGAAACAAGGGCCTTGCTGCAGCAACTCTGGCCCTGGATATCCTTAAAGGTGCTATTGCGGTTTTACTTTGTGCCTATATATGGAAATCACAGGAAATGGGACAGGTTGGAGGCCTTGCGGCATTCCTGGGTCACCTGTTCCCCGTCTGGCTCAGTTTTAAAGGCGGCAAAGGTGTTGCAACCTATATTGGTGTTCTCATCGGTATTTACTGGTTACTCGCTGTTATATTTTGCATTATCTGGATATCTGTCGCCTATATCAGCCGTATTTCATCCCTCTCGGCACTCACAGCAGCCTTTGCAGTTCCGGTTATATTAGCTGTGCAAAGTTTATGGACCGGGAATTGGGTGATGTGTATTGTAGTTTCTATTATGTCACTTCTGGTTTATATCAGACACCATGCAAATATCAGCCGTATTATCAAAGGTGAAGAACCACGTATTGGAGCAGGTAAATCCTGATAACAGGCTATCAGGCTTCGAGGAAAACTCCGGCAGGCTTTCTGATCAGGAGCGTATAGATTGGCTAAGACTGATCCGTTCTGAAAATGTAGGTCCGATAACCTTCTACCAGCTTATCAATCGCTATGGTTCCGCTGCAAATGCCCTTGAAGCATTGCCTGCTCTCTCCAGAAAAGGAGGCTCGGGAAAGCCAGCCAGAATTTGCACCACAGCTCAGGCTGAAGCTGAGCTGGAACATGCCCAGCGCTCCGGAACACATATAATCGCCTTTGGAGAGGCTGAATACCCTCCCCTGCTTGAAAATATAGAAGTCCCTCCACCTATCCTTTTTATGAAAGGCGATTTCTCACTGGTCAGCAGACCTGTAATATCTATAGTCGGATCTCGTAATGGCTCTGCCTCAGGCAGGCAGCTTACTAAAATGATCGCAAGCGAACTTGGCCAGCTCGGCTATGTAATAGCATCCGGGTTAGCCAGAGGAATTGATACAGCCGCTCATGAAGCAGCTCTCAATACCGGTACCATTGCTGTTGTGGCAGGCGGCATTGACATTATATACCCTCCGGAGAATGAAAAATTACAGAAAAGCATTTCAGAGCAGGGAATTATTATCAGTGAAAACCCTCCAGGGTTTAAGCCCAGGGGTAAGGACTTTCCCCGCAGAAATCGTATAATTTCAGGTCTGGCAAATGCGGTACTTGTTATTGAAGCTGCCTTGAGATCCGGCTCACTTATCACAGCCAGATATGCACTGGAACATAACCGTGAGCTGTTTGCTGTACCGGGACATCCACTTGACCCCAGAGCAGAGGGAACAAATTCCCTTATCAAAAAAGGGGCTAACATGCTTACCTGTGCAGATGATGTTACAGAAGTACTTGCCCCGATGCTGAGAACACTTCCTCTCTATATGAAGCATGAGAAAACCAGCAGCAAACAGGACGCTGATGAGAATACGCCTGCTACAGATACCTCCCATGAAGAGAGGCAGAAAATCATGATTGCCCTGGGGCCAACACCAACCGATATTGATGAGTTGATCAGATGCACCGGATTACAGCCTAGTATAGTTCATACTGTATTAATAGAGCTTGATCTGGCCGGAAGACTGGAGAGACATGGCAGTCAGAAGGTATCTTTAGTTGGTTCTTCTGACAGACAGGGCAACCTCTTTTAACTCCATCTGTAAGGGCCATGACATGTGTTGCGATGTCGTATTGCCCACTTTTTACGAACATTCTATAGTGATCGCCATATAAAAGGTTATTTACAATATAACAAACACAGGCCCAAAACCCGGAGCATTTGATGACTGAGCATGTAAGCATTGAAAAACATGGCAATACGCAGATTATACGAATTAATCGTCCAGATAAGAAAAACGCACTGACTGACGCTATGTATCACGGCATTACTGATGCCTTTTATGCCGGAGAAGAAGATTCTGAAATCAGAGCACATATTTTGACTGGTACAGATGGTATATTCACTGCCGGGAATGATATAGCAGATTTTAATGAGAGATCTCAGTCTGATGAAAAACGCTCTGGTTCAGGTGTTGAACGTTATCTCATAGGACAGTTTGAATGGAACAAACCTGTGATAGCAGCAGTTGATGGACTGGCTGTAGGTATTGGTACAACTCTCCTTTTCCATTGTGACCTTGTTTATGCCAGTGAAAGAGCACAGTTCATCACTCCATTCGCTGGCTTGGGCCTGACGCCTGAGAATGCATCCTCACTTGTATTTCCGCGTGCCATAGGCCATCAGAGAGCCTATGAGCTACTATGTCTTGGTGTACCTTTCAGTGCTGAAAAAGCAATGCAGGCGGGATTTGTGAATGAAGTCGTTTCTGCGGAAGAACTTGAAGCACATGCCCTCAAAATTGCAGCAAGACTTGCCGCTCAGCCTGCAAATGCTTTAAAGGAATCCAAGAAACTGTTACGCGCAAGCCTTGGCGATATTGAAGCAGTTATCCGTCATGAAATGAAGGTTTTTAATGAGTGCCTGCACTCGGAAGATGCCCGTAACGCACTTCAGGCCTTTCTCTCTAAAAAATCAAAATAATCTCATAACAGTTTTAAGGGGATTGAGATTTTAATTCCCTTAAAACCTAATCTATGCACAGTTAATCCACAAAAAGCCCCATTCCAGGTAACCTCTACTATTCTGAACCATGAAGTCTTATCTGAACCAGCCTTACCACATTCAAATCAGTTACTTATGTCAACTTAAGTGATCATGAATATTACTAGAGCTTCCTTCAATATTTTGTTGATTACGTAAATTCCGACAAAGTTTTTTGTTGTATCGTGTCATTATTATTGCAATGAAGAATCATTTTAGATAGATTAATACTTAACGAATGGTTAAGATAAAAGTTGGACAGAAAGTATATTAAGCATAGTAATTGAGTATATATAGTACAGGAGATTGCGTATGAGACTTTCGCGAACTTACTATAAGCTACTTCTTCTGATTTCTTACGGTATGGCACTTGCGATAGTTTTTAAACTGATTTGAGAGTATTTGACTTAGTACCCCTATCCCTGAGGGTATCTGATCATTGTCCTTGTGCATCAGATACCTTCTGCCCCCCAAACTAAACAGCTGTCAATAATGTATTATTGACAGCTCTTCTTTTGAGTGAATTGAATTTATTTTATGTATACTGATATACATATTTACAAGACCAGACTAAAATATATTTATATTTTTTATGACAATAAATTCAAAGTAGATCTTCCCGGATATTACTAAATAGTCTTAACTCAACAGTATGCCTTGTCTATATTCTGGTTTTGTTCTACACTTTAAATCACTAGGGATATAACAAGGTCCACAATAAGGGGAAATACCGTGACCATAATTGCAGTAGCTTTATTGATCACTGATACCTGATCGGATTCGACCCCAAAGTCTCCGTGACGTGTTCGGTACTGTCAACACGGAGGTTATCCATGTTTATATCTTTTCTGAAAAAAAACATTCGATATTCGGTTGTTTTAGGTGTGATGTGTCTGGCTCTGGTTTTTGGGTCATCACCATCTGAAGCTGCAAAATGTGGTGCCAGAGAGATGATTGTAAAACAGTTGAACAGCAAGTTCAGCGAAACTTTACGCAGTCGCGGTCTGATATCGGATAAATTGCTTATGGAGCTTTTCGCATCCAAACGCGGAACCTGGAGTATCCTGTTTACATCGCCCAAGGGGCATACCTGTGTCATAGCAACAGGTCAGATGTGGCTGGATAATATCAGCACGAAAAAGCTTCCTGAAGCCTAATACATGCGCGTGGGAGAATATATTCCGGCTAAATCTCCCTCGCCGGTACTCCGTAAATCTGATCAGCTCTTGCTTCAAAAGCACCCGAGAATTTACGGAACACCTTTTCAAACAGACCACCCATCAGTATCTGCAGAGCAAAATTGCGAAACTCGTAACTGATGGTAAATTCAACATCACAGCGACCTTCTCCCGCCTCCTTGAATCTCCAGCTATTCTTCATATTGCGAAAAGGTCCCTGCACGGATTCTGTAATGATTTCCTGCTTTTCAGCATTCATATGAACTTTACTCGTGAATGTTTCTCTTACCAGCTTATATGCTACAGTCATATCGGCAAGGATGATATGCTTATCACCCTGATCTTCTTTTGACTTTATAACAAGCCCTTCACATAAAGGGACAAATTCAGGGTAACGCTCAATATCTGCGACCAGATCATACATATTCTGTGCGGAATGTTTTACGCGATGAGTTGTTGTAAACTGAGGCATTTCAAGTTTCTGGGTAGAGTTTCACATGTATTATGGCATGGCAGAAAGCAGAGTTTTACGCAAGAGGGCAAATTTGTTGGGAAGAACATATGCCAAACAATGTAACGTGCATTAACCGGATAACATGACCAAAAATTACATAAAAGACTGGAAATTAACACCGGACGGCCCCCAGATTGTAACCGCCAATGCACGTCTGTTTCCGGTTATTCACGCCGGACAGTCTTTAATGCTCAAAATAGCCTCCAGCCCGGAAGAAAAAGCGGGAGCAGCCCTGATGTCCTGGTGGGATGGTGTCGGAGCGGCAAGAGTTCTGAAATATGATGAAGACGCAATCCTTATGGAGCGGGCAGAAGAAGAGCTCATACTTGCCAAACTATCGAGAGAAGGAGCCGATAACAAAGCCATACTCATCATGTGTGAGGTTATTAGCAAGCTTCACGGATCGGAAAACAAATCAGGAGTTAATCCCCTCCCAAAACTGCACCCGTTACACCAGTGGTTCCGGCAACTGCTGCTCTCAGCGAACCATGACAATGCTATATTATCCAGAGCAGCCGAAACTGCAAAAAAACTATTAGAGATGCCATTTGAGCCAACTGTACTGCACGGGGATATTCACCATGATAATGTATTATATTTCGGGGAGCGTGGCTGGCTTGCGATAGACCCTAAAGGACTAATCGGGAACAGAGCCTTTGACTACGCCAATATATTCTGTAATCCGGATTATGAAACAGCGACAGAACCGGATGTCTTTCAACGCAGATTACACGTAATATCTGCTACGGGAAAAATTGAGAGAAAACTCTTACTGGAGTGGATTCTTGCCTGGGCAGGTTTGTCTGCAATCTGGGATATAAACAGTGGTTTTTCTCCGGTAACACCATTAAGAATTGCCGAACTTGCCAATGCGGAATTAGCAGCAATATAATCAGGAAAACAGAAATGAAAAAAATAAACCTGCTCAGCTATACAGTCACGCTCCTCCTGTCAACGCTAATGGCAGCTACAACACTGGCTGACAGCAACTCCAGATACCCCAATGCCATACCTGACCTGAGAGTTGCTAAAGGCAATAAAGACATCTCCGAAGCATGGTTCTCCCATCCGACAAAACGTTACCGGCATTTTGTACTAGGCTCAGATTACGAGGCTGGAACGCTGAATATCAGGACAAAAGATGGGGTTACCCTCTCCTACAGTCTGACAAGGGAGTCAGTCTTTGAAGACCGAATTGTTCGCCTGCATGACATGGATAATGATGGGAAAGACGAAATCATCGTTGTCAGAGCATATCTGAAAGGCGGCGCTGCTCTGGCTGTTTTTGGACTGCGCGCCGGGAAAATAGCCCATCTCGCGGAAACGCCAGATATGGGACACCCATTTGGCTGGCTTAATCCTGCAGGTATTGCTGATTTCGATGGGGATGGCGTTACAGAAATAGCCTTTGTCAGAAAGCCTCATGTGCTTGGAAGGCTTGAGCTTTGGGAATACAGAAACGGCAAACTCACATTAGATAAAACCCTCGGCAATACATCCAATCATTCTATTGGCTCCGCACAATTAGGCCTGTCTATGGTTTACGACTTTAATGGCGACGGCCTGAAAGATCTGGCTATCCCTTCAAAAGACAGGCGATCTATACGCTTTCTAAGCTTTAAGGGAGATATAAAGGAGTTTTCACGCAAAAAACTTCCTGCTCCCGTTACATCGGATTTCAGGATTGTATTAGGTAAGGGAATGGCTGGAGTAGCTGTTACTCTCTCCGGCAAGCAGAGCATTATTGTCTTTCCTGATAAGAGGTAGAGACAGCTACCGCTTCAGAGAGCCCTCTCTCGCCGCACGTAATTTGGCAAAGTCATCATCGGCATGATAGGAAGATCGCGTCAAAGGGCTTGAGGACACCAGCAGAAAGCCTTTTGTATATGCCATACGTTCATATGCCTTAAATTCATCAGGCGTCACAAAGGCTTTTACAGGAGCATGCTTGCGTGTTGGCTGAAGGTACTGTCCAATGGTCAGGAAGTCGATATCAGCAGAACGCATATCATCCATAAGCTGAAGCACTTCATTTCTCTCTTCACCCAGACCAACCATAATGCCGGACTTAGTGAACAGTGACGGATCAAGCTCCTTCACACGTTGTAACAGCCTCAGAGAATGAAAGTAACGTGCACCGGGTCTTATGGTCAGATAGTTGGAAGGAACGGTCTCCAGATTGTGATTAAATACATCCGGCTTTGCCTCGACAACGATCTCAAGAGCCCCCTCTTTACGCAGAAAGTCGGGAGTAAGAACTTCGATGGTTGTTTTTGGAGTTCTTGCACGGATTGCCCCGATAACCTCCGCAAAGTGCTGTGCACCCCCGTCAGGCAGATCATCTCTGTCAACTGAAGTGATCACAATATGCTTCAGGCCAAGTTTTGCAACTGCATCAGCTACGTTTTCAGGCTCTTGTGTATCGAGAGCTTCAGGCATTCCGGTTTTGACATTGCAGAAAGCACAGGCACGGGTACAGGTATCGCCCATGATCATCATGGTTGCGTGTCTCTTGTCCCAGCATTCTCCGATATTAGGGCAACCGGCTTCCTCGCACACAGTTACCAGATTATTATCCCGCATCAGCTTGCGCGTATCATGATATGTCTTTGAGGTAGGAGCCTTCACACGTATCCAGTCAGGCTTTCTGAGGATTTCGCTATCCTCACGATGGGCCTTTTCAGGATGGCGCGGACGTTCAGCCTTGTCATCTGAAGGCGCACCTTTTGATACTGTGTCCAGGATTGTTACCATTTTCGTTTAACTCAATGTCCGGTTTTCTGCCAAAGCAGTAGAGAATATTGCCTATATATGAAGTACCTTGTCATAGGCATCAAGTACACTTTCATGCATCATCTCAGATAATGTGGGGTGAGGGAAGACTGTGTGCATCAATTCCTGCTCTGTGGTTTCCATCGTCTTGGCAATGCTATAGCCCTGAATTAGCTCGGTAACTTCTGCACCAATCATATGCGCGCCAAGCAATTCTCCCGTTTTTGCATCAAATATGGTCTTGATCAGGCCTTCAGGCTCTCCCATGGCAATAGCTTTACCATTACCAATATATGGAAAGCGCCCGACTTTAATGTCGCGGCCAGCTTCTTTTGCAGCCTTTTCCGTCATACCAATTGAAGCGACCTGAGGCCAGCAATAGGTACAGCCTGGAATATTCGAGGTATCCATAGGATGCAGCCCCTCAATCCCTGCAATTTTCTCAACGCAGAAAACGGCTTCGTGCATTGCCTTGTGTGCCAGCCATGGTGGACCGGCAACATCTCCGATAGCGTAAATACCATCGACACCAGCACGGCAATATTCATCAATGACAATATGGCCCCGGTCAACCTTAACGCCAATATCCTCAAGACCGATATTTTCAACATTCCCGGTAATACCGACAGCAAGAATAACTCTGTCAACTTTAACAGCCTCGCTCTTGCCGTTTGCCAGTTTCAGGGAAACCTCGACCTTGTTTTTACCTGGCTTCAGGCTCTCGACTGTTGTGCCCGTATGGATTTTCATGCCCTGCTTCTCAAAAGCCTTTTGAGCCATCGCAGAAATTTCGTCATCCTCAACAGGAAGGACCTTATCCATAATCTCGACAACAGTTACATCAGCACCAAGAGTTTTGTAGAAGGAGGCAAACTCAATACCAATAGCTCCTGAACCCACAACCAGAAGCGACTTTGGCATTGTTTCGGGAACCATTGCTTCCTTATATGTCCAGATAAGCTTTCCATCAGGCTCAAGTCCCGGCAATGTTCTGGCCCGTGCACCTGTTGCTATGATCGTATGCTTGGCTTTTATATCAGGGAGTGATGCACCGTCTTTGTCTGTAACGGCAATCACACCGCCTTTTTTCAGTTTTGCAGTTCCGTCTATAACAGTGACTTTATGCTTTTTCATCAGGTAGGCCACACCACCCGACAGTTTTGCAGACACCTTTCTGGACCGCTTAACGATTTTTTCGAGATCAAATTTGATATTATCAGCGGAAAAACCAAACTCGCCAAGATTTTGGAGTAAATGGTTTATTTCTGAAGATCTCAGCAGGGCTTTGGTAGGTATACAGCCCCAGTTCAGACAAATACCGCCAAGATGCTCCCGCTCAACGACTGATGTTTTAAAACCCAGTTGTGCAGCCCGTACAGCAGCAACATAGCCACCAGGTCCACCACCAATTACGACCAGGTCAAATGATGTTTCTGCCATCTTCTTAGCCCCTGTATTTTATTTATTTTCACATTAAACCAGCATTGAAACAGGTTCTTCGATAAAACGTTTGAATGCACCAAGCAGCTCGGCCCCCAATGCACCATCAACAACACGGTGATCACAGGATAATGTTACAGACATCATTGTTGCAGCAGAAACATTACCATCAACAATTACCGGACGTTGCTCCCCTGCCCCGACAGCAAGAATGGTTGCGTGAGGCGGATTGATAACCGCATCAAAACGCTTGATACCAAACATACCCAGATTAGAGATCGATGTTGTGCCGCCCTGATATTCATGAGGAGCAAGACGTTTATTTCTTGCCCTGCTTGCCAGATCCTTCATTTCATTGGATATTTCAGACAGGCTTTTCACCTCAGCGTGCCTGATAACGGGCGTAAACAGGCCACCATCAATGGCAACCGCAACGCCGATATCGGAGCTTTTGTGGCGAAGTATTCCCTGCTCTGTCCAGGTGGAATTTGCATCAGAAACTTCCTGAAGCGCCATAGCCATCGCTTTAATAATAAAGTCATTTACAGAAAGCTTATAGGCTCTGTCACCCTCTTTGGGAGAGTTCTCATTCATTCGTTTTCGTGCAGCAAGCAGAGTATCAAGCTGACACTCTATTGATAAATAGAAATGGGGAATTGTCTGCTTGGATTCGACAAGGCGTTTGGCAATGGTCTTGCGCATTCCGTCGAGAGGTACAATTTCGTATGATCCAGGCTCGTATAAGCTCATAATCTGGGCATCAGACATGCCGGATACTACAGGCCTTTGAGTTTCCAGCCTGGTCGTTTGCTGTGTCGTAATAGCTTTTGACTGAGGCGCTGGGCCTTCCTTTAAGGCTTTTTCGACATCCTGACGGATAATTCTGCCATTAGGACCAGTTCCCACAAGGGAACTCAGATCAAGTGTATTCATTTTTGCAATTTTACGTGCTAACGGACTGGCAAAAATACGTTGGCCGTTATTGCGCTGGGTACTTTGATTTTCAGCTCTCAGGTCTATAACTTTTGAAGAAGCCTCTGATGGAGCAGCCTCAGGCGTATTGCCTGGTGTCTTTTGTGCACCGGCAGAATACCCGTCAAGCGACCCTTCGTCTTCGCCTTCTTCCAGTAACACAGCAATAGGATGATTCACTGCTACCCCCGTACTGCCTGCGTTGACCAGAATTTTAGCAATAACACCTTCATCAACAGCTTCGACTTCCATTGTGGCCTTATCAGTTTCTATCTCGGCGATCACATCACCGGCAAGCACAGAATCTCCCTCTTTGACCAGCCATTTGGCAAGTGTGCCTTCTTCCATTGTGGGAGACAGCGCAGGCATGAGAATAGATGTCGGCATTCTCTTCAGATCCTTAAATTATACAACCAGTTAAACAGTATTAGTTTTTTACAGCCACTTATCAGCTGCCCGGTGTTATGGATTTAACGGCTTTAACGACCAGCTCAGCAGATGGCAATGCGAGCTTTTCAAGATTTGCAGCATAAGGCATCGGAACATCTGCACCTGTTACTTTTGTTGGTGGCGCATCAAGATAATCAAAAGCCTCACTGGCAATAGTCGCACAGATTTCCGAGCCGATAGAACAGACAGGCCATGCTTCTTCAACAGTAACAATGCGGCTTGTCTTCTTCACAGACTCTACAAGAGTAGGAATATCAAGCGGTCTCAATGTACGAAGATCAATGACTTCAGCAGAAATGTTCTGTTCTTCAAGTATCTTTGCTGCTTCAAGGGCATAAAGCATACCGCGTGAAAAGGACACGATAGTTACATCCTCACCTTCACGAACGACTTTTGCTTTTCCTATTGGCACAACCCAGTCTTCCATATTCGGGACTTCACCTGATGAACCGTAAAGGATTTCATTTTCCAGGAAAACCACCGGGTTTGGATCACGGATAGCCGCTTTCAAAAGACCTTTTGCGTCAGCCGCAGAAAATGGTGCTACAACTTTGAGGCCGGGAACATGTGAATACCATGCGGAGAAACACTGGCTATGCTGAGCGGCGACTCTTGCAGCAGCTCCGTTTGGACCACGGAACACAATTGGACAACCCATCTGACCGCCCGACATATATAATGTCTTGGCTGCGGAATTTATGATCTGATCTATAGCCTGCATGCCAAAGTTCCAGGTCATAAACTCCACAATTGGTCTCAGGCCTCCAAGGGCGGCACCAACTCCGATTCCGGCAAAGCCATGCTCGGTAATTGGAGTATCGATTACCCGCTTGGCGCCAAACTCATCCAGAAGGCCCTGTGTTACTTTATAGGCACCCTGATATTCAGCAACCTCTTCCCCCATGACAAAGACGTCACCGTCAGCGCGCATCTCCTCTGCCATGGCATCACGCAAAGCTTCACGTACAGTCTGAGTACTCATTTCTGTTCCAGTCGGAATGGCTGTTTCGTCAGCGGTTTTTATTGAGGGTGATGAAATAGAAGAAGGAGAGGGAGAGTTTGAACTGCCGATATCTTTGGTTTCATTTTTCTGGGTGGAGAATTTGAGTTCTGATTCAATGGCGACTTCGCCTGCTTCATCATCTTCTCCGGAAATGACTGCAATTGGGGTGTTGACCTTTACACCTTCTGCGCCTTCCTTGATCAGAATCTGGCTTAAGGTGCCTTCATCGACGGCTTCGACTTCCATCGTTGCCTTGTCAGTTTCAATCTCTGCAATGACATCACCCGATGAAATTTCATCGCCTTCTTTGACCAGCCATTTAGCAAGTTTGCCTTCTTCCATGGTTGGCGACAGCGCGGGCATTAAAATTTGTGTCAGCATTAGCGTCTATCTCTTACGATCAAAAGCGTTTTTTACGCTGTTAAAAGGACATCAGTATAAAGTTCGGAAACATCTGGCTCCGGATCATTCTGGGCGAATTCGGCAGCTTCGGTTATTGTAGCCCGGATCTGCTTATCAATGGCTTTCAGCTCTTCTTCTGTGCTATAACCGTGCTCCAGAATTCTTGCGCGCACCTGCTCTATAGGGTCGTGCTTCTGGCGATATTCCTGCACTTCTTCCTTGCTCCGGTACTTGGCCGGATCAGACATCGAGTGACCACGATATCTATAAGTCAGCACTTCAAGAATATAGGGGCCATTGCCTTCGCGAACATATTTGGTAATACGGCCACCGGCATCTTTCATGGCGCGAACATCCATACCGTCAACCTGCTCACCCGGAATGCCGAAGCTTATACCGCGTTTAGAGAGGTCTGTAGTAGATGACGAGCGTTCAATGGACGTGCCCATCGCGTATTTATTGTTCTCGATAATGAATATGATAGGAAGGTTCCAGAGTTTGGACATATTGAAAGCTTCATAGACCTGCCCCTGATTGGCAGCACCGTCGCCAAAATAGCAAAGGCAGACATTGTCATTCTCGCGGTACTTATTGACGAAGGCCAGACCTGCACCCAAAGGAACAGAGGCCCCAACGATACCGTGACCGCCATAGAACCCTTTTTCCATTGAGAACATATGCATGGAACCGCCTTTACCGCGCGAGTAACCATTCTTGCGTCCGGTAAGCTCTGCCATAACACCTTTAGGGTCCATGCCACATGCCAGCATATGACCATGATCCCGGTAGGTGGTAATAACCTGATCACCATCTTTGACAGCCATCTGCATACCAACAACAACAGCTTCCTGACCGATATAAAGATGACAGAAACCACCTATATATCCCATACCGTAAAGCTGTCCGGCTTTTTCCTCAAAACGTCGAATGAGAAGCATTTCACGGTAAGCTTCCAGCTCTTCCTCTTTTGTAAGAGAAGGTGGTTCAGCTTTAGCCTTGTTCTTCTTTTTAGAGCTCTTATCCGATGAGGCCGCTCCCTGCGATTTTTCCGTCATATGTCCTCTCTTCATTTCCGTTACTCTAAACTTTATATAAGCATATATTATGCTATTATGAGTGCAAGTATGTATTTGAAATGCTGAAAATGATATTCAAAAGTATTTACGCAACACCCTGCCTGCTAATTATGCTATAGTAAGAACTAATTACTGTTTACCTGTCCGAATTCGGCAACATAATAATAATGTCAGATGGGTGAGCCAGATTCAGAAGTTTCCTCGCCTTTTCATCAAGCATATCCGGGTCAATTGCCTTTGCCTGCATAAGCTTGATATAATGCTCATATTTCATTCGTTCCTTACGCAACATTGCCAGCTCTTTTTCCAGAGCAACGAGATTCTTTTTTAGTCCTACCCGTGCCCTAAGTCCATGTTTTCCTTGCATTGCATGGAATATGAAATAGCCTACCAATGACAGCAATATGATCATTGTCGTAAGGCGCTTACCAAACTTTGTTTGCAAAAACTGCATATCACACCACTTAAAAAAATAATTTTATCAATAGGAATAGATCGTTTCTATTACGACCCTGGTTAAGTTTATATTAATGACTGAAAGGACGAATCTGTGCAGTGCACAATGTTGCCATCAGAAATTGTTTATATTTGGGGATAAGTTTTACCGCAAGAATTACTACAGAATTTACCGATCATTTTCTGCCATGCAGTCCTGGAATAGCTGCTCTGCGATTCCTGCATCAGGCCTGCTTTTTACGCTTGTTCTGCAGCCGGTATATGCTTGGAGAAATACCGAACCATCTGTTCGCAGCCCTCGTAAATACACTCACCTCAGAAAAACCGAGCAGAAAAGTTATCTGTGAAATATGCAGGTCAGAATCCAGCAGGTATTTATCCGCAAGCTCCTGCCTTGTCTGCTCAAGTATTTTAGAGAAACTTGTATCTGCAGAAGTCAGCTCCCTTTGCAGAGTACGCGGGCTTTTACCTATTTTCTCAGAGACATATTTTATATTAGCTTCATCGCGGGGCAGTGCTTCAATTATTATTCTCTGCACTGCGCTGACAATATCAGAACTTCCCTGCTGCTTTTCCCTGACCTCATCAGCCAGACTGATAAGATATTTCCATAACTTTTCATCGCTTTTGGGCATGGGATAAATCAGATCATCCTTTTTCAGCGTAATGCTGTTCGTCGGCTGATTAAATTCCAGACCTGGTCCGAAGGTTTCCCTGAATAGTCGGATATCAGAAGGAGCTGCATGTTCAAGCTTCACCGAAAGCGGAAACCAGACCGGCCCAAGTGATTTTCTCATNNNNAGAGTTAAAAGCCGGCCCGGTATCCAGTAAGGGAACTGCTGCATACCGCCAAAGCCTTTCCAGTAACTCCAGCTCAATATCACCCTGTCTCCCTCTACCTCCATTTCTCCGGTTCTTATACCAAAGCTGAGCTTCGAGTATCTGGCATTTGCTTCCAGAGACTCCCCAAGAGTTGGAGCAGACATGGTCACATATTTATTAATCAACCCTTCCGTTACCTGATCAAAAATTGAAGTTATTTTCAGCACAAGAGCTTCATCACCGACTGCGCGGGCTGCTTCTTCCAGAACAATCGCAAATGAATGGAGTGGCACACGCTTGTCGTGATCATCCATGGCAATATCTTCTAACTCTGCCGCCTTCAGTAAGAGTTTCCTGTCCACCCCCCATTTTTGCTCGAGTAGTTTCAACACACCATTGATAATACCACAAATCACATAGGGCTCGTCTTTCATATTGCACACAGGCCTTCCTGAATTTCAGTCTTGCGCCATAGTCAGCTCACGATGACATAATATATCAAATTAATGGCGCTATCCATCAAATAAAAAAAGTGCTTTACTGCATTCTGAATAGTTTCACAGGTATTTTTCATAATAACTTAAATGAAAAGCTAGACATGATTGACCAACTTATTGATATATCTATACCCACGCTTACATTTCTATTGATGTGTATTGTTGGAGCAGAACTCGCAGTACATGATTTCAAAAATGTTATTGAAACTCCATTTACCGTAATCGTCTCTCTGCTTGGTCAGATCTTTATACTTCCATTATGTGCAATAGCCATAGTTTTGTTACTTAACCCGCACCCTGGAATAGTTGTCGGGCTCCTGTTACTCGCGGTATGCCCCGGAGGGGTTCTGTCTAACCTTTATGTTTATCTGTTTGCAGGTAATGTTGCGCTGTCTGTAACGCTGACTGCCCTGACAACTCTAATGGCTGTGCTCTATACACCTGTGCTGTGTATCTGGCTTCTCGAACAGTTTGGTCAGAAAACAGACGGGGATGTATTGCACTTTTCAGTTATTGCATCACAGCTCGTCTATTTTGTTTTGATCCCTGTGTTGCTTGGCATGACGATCCGCGCACTTAACGAAAAGCTGGTGGCCAACTGGAAAAGCTTTATGCAGTTTTTTAGCCTGGCAGGTATTTTAATACTTGTATCTACCATTCTCCTAAGGCAGTGGGAGAACCTTCTTCCCAGCTTCGCCAGCGTGGCTCCTATCGCAATCAGTTATACTCTGCTTACTCTGTTTTCAGGGTATCTGATCAGCCTGCCTTTCTGCAAACATTACCCNNGAACGTCTGGCAGTCATGATTGAGTTTGGAGTGCGAAACATCCCTATCGCCCTTCTGATAGCAGTCAATTTTAATGGCAAGGAACAGGCCCAGCTATTTGCTGCAACCTATTTTGTGGTACATGCACCTGTGGTGGTCTTGATAGGGTATTACTTAAAGAAGCTAAACAGCTTTGAAAACGACATAAAAACATAGCACCGCGCTACAGCTTAACGTGCAAGAACGATAAAGTCTGTGCCCTTCCCGGTTTCATCACTATAGCCGTTATCTGTAATAATAAATGAACTTCCAGGTGTTAACCGCTTTGAAAGAAACTCACTGACCTTTTTGGGTAGAACGATACGGTCCAGGGCATCTTTAGCTGCATCAGATGTCTCCTGTCCGGTTTTGACAGAAGCTGTTGCCAGTGGTTTTGATTTAACTTTTGCAAGCTGCTTCCTGCTTTTTATTGTAACAACATTCCACCGGGCCTGACTGTCAGTTTTGTCAAACTTCAGCACACTGTAAAAATGAGTGCCAAGAGCCCTCTCCGGTTCTGCAATCCCCACAGGGGCGTCATAAACATCTCTAAACCCCTGACGAACGTAAACATGTCCGGCATTCAGAGGGTCCTTGCCTGATTTTTCTCGAATGGATGCAATAAGCTTTTCGTTTATCAGACCTGTTACTTTAAGATTATTGGCTTTCTGGTATTTCTTGATCACAGCAATTGTCTCCAGCCCATACAGACCATCAACCTTTTCAACTCTGTATCCAAGATCAACAAGAGCTTGCTGGATATCTTTAACTTTGTGCTGTCTGGTTGCTTTGGTCAGCAAAATCCTCAAAGGCTTCTTTTGCTGACGAATGACTTTTCTTGCCTGTTTGATACGACTGCTCAGACGAACTATATTTCTCTGAAGCTTTGCATAGAAAGCCTGGGTCTGCTTCGCCTCTGAAAATGCTTTCCCGTATAACTCTTTGGCTTGATCACGCTGTTNNCTTTAAGGGAAGATACTCCCCATTAAATGCCGTCAGTTTATTTTTAAGATTCAGCAGCTGCTTCTCTGCTTTCTCTATGCTGACTGCCGTTTTAACCTGTTGTGCCTCAGTATATTTTTTTGCAGTCGCAGTTTTCTTTTCAGCCCATGATATCTGCTTTAACAGACGCGAATATTTACGCTGAAGAAATGATAATTTCTTTCTGGCTTTACGGGAATTTTCCTGAGAAGTAATGACTTCTTTTAATAGAACTATTTCAACATTGAGTTTCTCAGACTTATCTTTAAGCCATGCTTGCTTCTTTTGAGTGATCTCCAGCCACTTCTGCGCTTTGGCAAGCTTTCCCGCTGCAGTCCTTTTCACATGTGAAAGCCTACCCTTAGCCCAGTTCACCTGCTTAAGAAGACGAGTATGTTTGTAGGCAAACCCTGCAGTTTTTGCATTTTTCTGTCTGTAAGCATTCCAGCTTTCTTTCAGAGCAAGCTTTTGCTGCTTTATTAGCTCTCTGGTCGTGACAAGATCTTTTTTATTTTGCGCTTTCTCCGCTTTCAGACTGTCCAGTCTGGCTTCAGCTTCTGTTGGCACCCGCTTATATTGTTCTGAACGTCCGCCATTTCCATCATTCTTTGTTGATGCAAATGCCTGTGTAGTCAGCCCCATCGCCGAGCTGGGGCTCCCTTCAGAAACAGGAATAAGACGTGGTGTTGGAGAAATAAGGTTCTCATGCATAATCTCCACTGGGCGAACCTTCTCATGCGCAATGATCACATGAACACCCCTTCGGGTATATCTGAACAGTTTCCGGGCAAAATCGTATGGCATACGCACACACCCGTGAGAGGCGTATCTTCTGGAAACATTACCTGCATGAAGAGCAATACCTGACCAGGTAAGGCGCTGCATAAAGGGCATGGGCGCATCATCATAAAGGTTTGAATAATGTTCTCTTCGCTTACCTAGTATGCTGAACACCCCTGCCGGTGTATTATGTCCGGGACGTCCTGAGGAAATCCTCGTCTCTATTATATGTTCCCCGTTCTGATAGACACTCATCTTCTGATCCGGGATAGATATAATAAGCTGCACAGGACCGATTGACAGGAAGTTTTCCTGATACCATTGTTTTTCCTGCTTGGCAGAAACACCACGTATCTCATCAGAATAAACTGTTTCAGGAAGAAGAAAGGTCAGGAAAACAAAGAAAATTGCAGACAGGTTTTGAAGAGATTGATAATTCATTTTTGAAACAATAAACGCATGACTCAATACTCTGACAATTCAGCAATGTAATTTTGCCTTAGCCTTGGTATCGATAATAATTAAAAGATACAGAACCCAGTTAAGTAATTTCTACATGAATATTGTTTCTACACAATTAAGAAAAATGGTTTAGACAGGCTATGTCATACCATGATGCTGTGAGGCCACAGAGCAATTGCGTTCACCCGACACGCCATCATCACCTCCAGAGCTCCTCATTGATACACCCGGCGTAGTGCCTGTTTATATTCAATAGATAAAAACAAATAATC
>JBOEGA010000080.1:0-23959 GCA_050633205.1 Methyloligellaceae bacterium
CAATTGGTCATCACGCAGAACATTGTCTAATATTTTCGCGAGTTTAGCGCCTTTGCGGGATTTTTTTCCGGCTGCTGCGATTTTTTCAAGCTGAACAAGCAGGTTTGTTGCATAGGTCTGAGATGCCTGCCATCTGTTGAACAGGTCTGAATCATTGCCAGCGAGAAATTCAAGATCTTTTTCGCTCTGGCTAATATTCAGTTGAACAGGTGCTGAAAAATCTCTGAACAGAGAAGGTACAGGTTTTTCTTTTATACCTGTAAAAATGATTTTCTGTTCACGTTTAGTCAGGTGGAAAAGGTCATCACTAAAGGGCGCTTTTTCGGAAGCTTTTAACTTTATGTCTTTGCCATTTTTATCAATAAGGCCAAGCTTAACTGGCAAATGATGCGGTTTTTTACCAGTCTGTCCCGGTGTTTTAGGGATAACCTGATTAAATGTAAGTGTGGCTTCCTGTTTTTTCTTATTATAGTCAACTTTAGCCATGACCTGCGGTGTGCCAGCCTGTGAGTACCACAGCATGAACTGGTCAAGGCTGATATTATTGGCTTCAGCCATTGAAGAGATGAAATCTTCTACNNGTAGCCGCTTCTCCATCATGACGTTCGACATACAGGTCCATACCTTTACGGAAGCCATTCTGTCCGACCATCGTCATTATCATGCGGCAGAGTTCTGCACCTTTTTCATATACTGTTGTTGTATAGAAGTTATTGATTTCTATAAACGAAGCGGGTCGTACCGGATGCGCCAGAGGGCCGCCATCTTCAGGGAACTGACTCGCACGAAGTGTACGAACACTCTGAATTCTTGCAACAGTTCGTGATCGTTCGTCTGCTGTAAATTCCTGATCACGGAATACTGTGAGACCTTCTTTGAGGCAAAGCTGGAACCAGTCACGGCAGGTTATACGGTTGCCTGTCCAGTTGTGAAAATATTCATGAGCAATAACAGCTTCAATAGCTTCATAGTTTGCGTCTGTTGCAGTATCTGGATCCGCGAGGACCAATTTGTCATTGAAAATATTAAGGCTTTTATTTTCCATAGCCCCCATATTAAAGTCGCTGACTGCTACTATATTGAAGATATCCAGGTCGTATTCCAGTCCAAAACGGGTTTCATCCCATTTCATCGACCGTTTAAGAGAGTTCATAGCCCAGTCACAACGGTTTTCCTTGCCATGCTCAACAAAAATTTTCAGATTTACTTCACGCCCGGATTTTGTTTTGAACTTATCGGATACTTCGGCAAGATCTCCTCCGACTAATGCAAACAGATATGCAGGTTTTGGATGGGGGTCATGCCAGACAGCGAAATGACGGCCTTTTTTTCTCGCATTTCCTGAATCGGTCAGGTTTCCGTTTGAAAGCAGTATTGGTGCTTCTTTTTTATCTGCTTCAATACGTGTCGTGAAAACAGACAAGACATCTGGACGGTCAAGGTAGTAGGTTATTCTGCGAAAACCCTGTGCTTCACACTGTGTGCAATATATGCTTCCTGATCTGTATAGTCCGGACAGTGCCTTGTTTTTTTCCGGATTGCAGGTTGTTACAATATCCAGAGTAAAGGCTCTGCTTGGCGGTTTCAGTATTTTCAGGTTTGCTTTAGTCGCCCTGTAAGCTTTTTTATCCAGAGCTTTATTGCCAATCGCGACCTTTTCCAACTTAATGTTCTCTCCATCAAGAACAAGTGGGCCGTGAGTTCCGGTCTTTTTTACAGGATTTGGTTTGATACGAAGCTTTGCTTTGACGAGGGTCTCGGTCGGATGCAAAGAAATATCAAGTTTGACAGTCTCAACGAGATAATCAGATGGTTGATAATCCTTGAGATATACAGGTTGTGGTTCTTTCTTTTTCATCGTCTACAAGCAACTCCCTTGTACTGTGCAAATAAAGCAATTTCTTCTAACTTATTTTGTTTCAATTCAGGACATTATCCGTCTCCAGTTTACAGCTCGTATACCAAGGACATTAATAAAGTATTCAAATTTATATATATTCCGGTGCTTTTTTCAAATTTTGCCTGATAGCAAGTTCAGGAGTAATTAGCGTATGCACAATAGACCTGCTATGTGATACAGGTCCTGAGCCTAAAGCCTGTTAGTGCAAGCCCGAATTGATAAGTTCCAATTGTTTTCAGGAATTTCAAAATGTTAACTATCGTACTGCTACTACTATCAATCTGCCTTACATTCCTGTCACTTATGATCGGGCCGTCAGATATCAGTGTATTGGCAAGCTTTTCCGCATTATTCGGTGGGGGGCTGGAAGTTGATCGGGTTATAATGTGGGAATTAAGAATGCCCAGAACTTTACTGGCCTTTTTGATTGGAGCAACTCTGGCAATGTCAGGTGCTGCGATGCAGGGGTTGATGCGGAATCCTCTGGCTTCTCCATCATTGCTTGGTTCAACTAATTTTGCTGCGCTGGGGGCTGTAATTGCCATTTTCTTTTTCTCGGCTAATAAACAACCGATTTTTGTTACACTTGCTGCAATTTTTATGTCTTTGTTTTCCGCGTTTCTTTTATTCCGGATTTCAGGAAGGGATTCCAGGGTTATAACTTTATTGCTTGCGGGGCTGGCTTTATCTTCTTTGGCGAGTGCTTTAGTTGCTCTTGCTCTGAATCTGTCCCCAAATGCATTTGCAATTGCTGAGATTGCTTTCTGGTTGCTTGGATCTCTTTCAAACAGGACGAACACAGATGTTCTGTTAGCCTGCCCATTTATGCTTATAAGCTGGGTGATACTGATCATATACAGAAGAGCTTTACTGGCAATGACATTAGGTGAAGAGGTTGCACAGACTCTTGGTGTATCTGTGCGGGCAGCTAAAATATGGATGGCGGTAGCGGTTGCGCTGGGCGTCGGGGCTGCTGTTTCTGTTTCCGGGGTTATCGGATTTATCGGACTTGTTGTGCCTCATATTATTCGGCCATTTGTCCGTTATGATCCTGCACGTCTGCTTATACCTTCTGCTTTGGCAGGGGCATGTCTGTTGTTAACTGCGGATTGTCTGGTGCGGCTAATTCCCAGTTCAACAGAGCTTAAACTCGGGGTTATAACTGCTCTTATTGCGGTTCCCTTTTTCCTTTATCTGGTATTACGGGAGCGTCAGGGACGCCCGGCTTTTGTATAAGGATAGTGCAATGTCAAAGCTGGAGCTTGATGATGTTTCAATTTCACTCGGTAAAACAAGAGCTGTTGAGCATCTTTCCCTTACCGTTGAGCCGGGTGAGTTTGTCGTTTTGCTGGGACCAAACGGAGCAGGAAAGACAACACTTGTCCGTGCGGTAGCCGGGCTGGTCTCCTATACAGGGAGTATAAAGCTGGGGGGGGAGGACATTTCTCATATTGAGGAATATAGACGTGGTAAAAAAATAAGTTACATGCCACAGGGGCATGATGTTCACTGGCCTATGAGGGTTCGAGACATCGTGGGATTAGGGCGTCTGCCTTACAGGCCTGTTTTTGCCAATGAAAGCCCGAAAGATAAGTCCTTTATTGATAAAGCGCTCGAAATTACAGATTTACAGGCATTTGCAGAAAGAAGGTTTGATCAGCTTTCCGGCGGTGAGAAAAGCCGTGTAATGGTTGCACGGGCTCTGGCAACCGAAGCGCCATTACTGCTTGCTGATGAACCAACTGCTGCTCTGGATCCCTACAACCAGCTGCATATGCTGGAACTTTTAAGAAGTCATGCTGACCAGGGAAACAGTATTGTTGCGGTTTTACATGATATCTTATTAGCGGCACAGTTTGCAGATAAACTTGTTTTGCTTAAAGACGGAAAGTGTGTAGAGGCAGGCTCTGCAGAGAAAGTTCTCAGTGAAGCCAATATAAGGGAAGTATATCGGATTGAAGCTTCTCAGAGATTAGCTTTGGGTAGAGGATTATGGCAACGAATCAGTTAGGAGAGAAAAAATATTTTCTGGTGTAACCTAAAGATATGTTCAGGTATTTTTTTCCCTAATATCTCCTGGTTGCGTTTCGAACTATGTTCAAAAAAGCCATATTTCGTTTGTACATTGATAAATGCTATTCTGAATTCTGTTTTATTACCAATTTGTTGACAGTCTCTTCATGATACGAATATAAAATTTAAGTCTAGTGTATTTATATATTTTGAATATCGTAATCTTCTTAGCTCGTATTTATTTTTTAGCTAACAGCATGCATCCATATTATGTGAGATGCGGATTTCTGGGGGAGAAGTCCGATGGCTCGTCGTTCCGACCACACACGTGAAGAATTGAAGAAGCTGATGATTCGATCAGCAAAAGAAATTATTGCAGAAAAAGGATTAATGGGTTTAACAGCTCGTGAAATTGCAGGTAAAATCGGCTATTCCGCCGGTACAATATATAATGTATTTTCTAATCTGAATGAAATTATCTATCATCTTGAAATTGAGGTTCTGGAGTCTCTTGAAAGTTTTTTGGAAACGCTTTCAGATGAGTTGCAACCAGACGAGCAGCTACTGCTGTTTACGGAAAAATATCTTGATTATATAGATGGTTATTTTAATTCGTGGCAACTGCTCATTGAGCATAAAGCTCCTCATGATATGCAGATTCCGGGCTGGTACCGTGAGAAATTTGAAAGAATTATTTCGCTCGTAGAGCTGCGGATGAAACCGCTCTTTTCTGCTGAGGACATTTCAGGGGTAGAACGTGCAGCCCGGGTATTCTGGGCAGGACTACATGGCATTATTATTTTGTCGGGTAGTGACAAGCTCGCGATCGCTGATAATGAGAACCGTAAGGATTATGCTTTATTCTGGGTTAAGACTTTCACTGATGGTCTTAAGAAATCCAGGGATGAGCTGAGCGGTGCAGGCAATATCTCAGAAGATGAAGGGGAAAGGCCTGCTACCGGATCCTGAGCCCGGTGCATTCAACCTATCGTTTATTTTTCAGATTGACCAAACCATTTCCTGTATTTATTCGGGAAATGGTTTGGTAAGGACTAATTTTTTATTTTTATTCCTGAGAGCTCTCTATTGATCCGGTTGCCTGTCCACCCTCAGATGCCTGGCTCGGGTCAGCATTAAAGGAAGATGCTACATCTTTCAGTATTTCATCAATACCAAATGGGCTTCCTGCAGGTAACAGTTTGTGCCAGATCTGAGTCCATTCTTTTTCGGAGGTGAATATTGTAGCCAGAGATTCATATGAGGGTGTCAGGTAGTAGATTGCTATCGTAGCAAAAGCCATTGCTAATGAAGCCCCCAAGCTGCGATATTCAAATATTTTCAAGGCTGTGCCAAAGGATTTTTTGATACGTGTATTATCAAAGTCCACGCTGTAAACCTCATCAAGAACCAAGTGTACAATATAGCCGAAAAGGACAAAAAGACCTGCCATCCATGATATAAACTCTGTGGTCTGGTAGATATGGCGAAAGATTGCTGCAGTAGCAAACATGAAGAAAACGCCTGCCAGCAGGGAATGAAAAATGCCACGATGGACCGCAAATTTATGAAAAAGTGCCTGGCCGAAATAGCGTATTCCAAGGAAGACGCCTAACCATAATAGCCACATTTCCAGAATGGAAAATTTGTCACCTACTGCAAAAAGTACACAGAATGACAGAAATAGCGCGAGGCCAAAGAATATTGCCCGGGATGACTTTGATCTTTCAAGGTCAATATCAGGCAGTACACTTCCGAATGCTCCCGCACATGTCAGCATAATTACCTGATTGGTGTTAACTACGGAGGCTGCCATAGCCATCGTTGCGAGCAGGCCTGTAGCCATTGTTCCTACAGCCAGGTGAGTTCTGAAATTGGCCATAATGCCTCCAGTGTTATAATCAATTTAGTTTTTCTTTATTTATCTGCTTACCGGGGATTGACCACGGATTTTGCGGATGAGACCTGATTCGGATGTCTTAAAACAAGCTGTAAAAGTGGTGAGTTGTGGATAGATTGTGGCATGAATTTTTTATGAGTCCGAATCTGATTAGATAGTCTCAATATTTTGTAAGGAGGGTAATGATGACTGAGCCGGTAATTAAGTGTCCAGAATGTAAGAGCGAAATAAAGCTTACGGAGTCATTGGCGGCCCCTCTGCTGGAAGCTACCCGACAGGATTACGAAAAGAAAATAACAGATGCCGAATTGGCGATGTCCAAACGAGAAGAGGTTATTCGTAAGCAGCAGCAACAGGTTATAGATGCCCGTAAGGCGATTGATCAGCAGGTTAGTGTAAAGCTTGAAGAGGCGAGAAAAAGTATAATAACCGAAGAGGCCAGAAAAGCAAAAGCTGCTGCTGCACAGGATCTCGAGATAAAAGCTTCTGAGCTGAAAGAGCTTCAGGATGTACTAAAAGAGCGGAACAAGAAGCTTGAAGAGGCTCAGAAAGCACAAGCAGAGGTTTTGAGAAAAGAGCGAGCGCTGGAAGATGCCAGGCGCGAGCTTGAGCTTACGGTTGAGAAGCGGGTTCAGGAGAATATTGCAACTGTTCGAGAAAAGGCAAAGCGGGAAGCTGAGGAAGGGCTTAAGCTTAAAGTGTCGGAAAAGGAAGAACAGATCGCATCCATGCAGCGCCAGATTGAAGATCTGAAGCGTAAGGCTGAGCAAGGGTCTCAACAGCTTCAGGGAGAAGTGCTGGAATTGCAGCTGGAGAATACACTTGGGACACGGTTTCCGCTGGATAGCATTGAGCCTGTCGGAAAAGGTGAATTTGGTGGTGATGTGGTTCATAAAGTTGCGGGGTTTAATGGTCNNGGCTTGCGGGACTATATTGTGGGAATCCAAGCGTACCAAAAACTGGAGTGATGGCTGGCTTGCGAAGTTGAGAGGAGATCAGCGTGCTGCGAAGGCGGATATTGCTTTGCTGGTTTCACAGGCCATGCCCAAAGGTGTGGAATCCTTCGACCTGATTGATGGTGTCTGGGTTGCAGAAACACGTTATGCAATTCCATTAGCTGTTGCGTTGCGGCAGTCTCTTATTGATCTTGCTGCTGCCAGGCAGTCACGGGAAGGGCAGGAAAGCAAGATGGAGCTTGTTTATGATTATCTTACAGGTCCAAAATTCCGTCATCGTGTTGAGGCGATTGTAGAGAAGATTAATGATATGCGCGGTGACCTGGATAAGGAAAGAAAGGTGATGACACGTGCCTGGGCGAAACGTGAGGCGCAAATTCAGGTGGTTATAGATGCCACAATGGGAATGCACGGTGACTTGCAGGGAATTGCCGGTCAGGCAATTCAGGAAATTGAGGGATTGGATGTCCCATTACTGGAAGGGGAGGTTTAACTCCCTACCTCGAGGTCAGGTAACTGCCAGGTTATTGGTGAAAAGTTATTTTCTTTCAGAAAGTTATTAGTCATTGAAAAGTGGTTGCAGCCAATAAACCCACGATGAGCTGAAAGTGGCGAAGGGTGTGGTGCCTTGAGGATAAGGTGCCTGCTCTCGTCTACAAATGCTGCTTTCTTCTGGGCATATCCTCCCCAGAGCATGAATGCGGTAGGGTTTTTCTGTTTATTAACGACGCGGATTATGGCGTCCGTGAATTTTTCCCAGCCTTTTTTCTGATGAGAGGCAGCTTTGCTGTGCTCTACTGTGAGGACGCTATTCAGCAATAAAACGCCCTGTTTTGCCCATTGTTCCAGAAAACCGTGGTTTGGACGTGTAATCTGCATGTCTCGCTCTTGTTCCTTGAAGATGTTTACAAGAGATGGAGGTGCTTTTATTCCGGGTTTTACGCTGAAACTCAGGCCGTGCGCCTGTCCTTCGCCGTGATAGGGATCCTGGCCCAGAATGACCACTCTTACCTTTGACAGGGGGGTTAATTCGAGGGCCCGGAAGTATTCATTTTCTTTGGGATATATTGTTTTTCCTGCCTTTTTTTCCCCATCGAGAAAATTCAGCAGGTCGGTCATCCAGGGACTGGCCAGCTCTTCTGACAACTCCTGTTTCCAGCTATTTTCAATACTGATTTGTTTCATTTTAGAGGGATAGCCTTTTGTTTGGGGGGTGTAAATGGGGTTTGTTTCAAAGTGATACCAGAATCTCTGGCATGAGGTTTGCGATTGGGAGGGTATTCGCAATCGTATTGGAGGTCATGTTATGATTACTCAACTAGAGCAGAACTCGGAAATTTCAGTTAGCTGTAGCCTTATTTCTCAGAAAGAAGTGAAAAAAATGGCGGAAATACTGAGAAAACGCTACGGAATTCATGCTTATGCGGCTGCGGTGAGATTTGCAAAAGAGCATGTTGATATTGATGATGAGACACATGCTGATGCCTGGGCGCGGGTAGCGCGGCACCTTTTTGAGACAACCGAGATTTGTTAACAACTGGTTAAAATACACTGGTGAGAGGCGGTTTCGTTCACCGCCATTCACATGGTTTCACCTCATATTTACGCCTAATGACGCCCTATTACCTTCAAGTCACGCTTCATTCATCTCTGGTTACGCCTATTTCTGGAATTTGTCTTTCCATTCACTGTAGGGCATGCCGTAGATGATTTCTCTGGCTGCTTCCTTATCAAGAGTGATGTTCTCTTTTTCGGCTGCTTCCTGATACCATTTTGAGAGGCAGTTTCTGCAAAAGCCTGCCAGGTTCATAAGGTCTATATTCTGAACATCCGTGTTTTCGCGGAGGTGCTCAACAAGTTTGCGGAAAGCTGCTGCTTCCAACTTTGTCTGTGTCTCACTGTCAATCATAAGTACTCGTTCTGTTTTTATGCGGCCTGATCCGAGTGGTGGATTGTATGCAGGCTTTGCTGCAGATTTTTGTCATCCAGCAGTTTTTGCATAACCTCTGAAAGGCGCTCAGCCCAGGCTTTCTGCCCTTCAAATGTGGAAATCAGGTCCTGTCTGATCTCAATCAGGGCGTGGGCCAATCCCCTGTTTGAGCCGTGCTGGTGCATACAATCACCTTCCAGTTCTCCTGTATATGGCACATTTTCACCAACGATGATTGACGTATCTTCACGCAGAGTATCCAGGAGTGGCCTGACTAATCTCTCATCATCATCCCAAAGTACTGTGATGTGCCAGGGACGGTGTGTTCCTTTCCAGTTATCTGTGAAACTGTGAATTGACAGCAGGGCAGGCGGTTTTCCTGCTGATAGTGTCATGTTGTCAATCTGGGTATCAATTTCACGATGGTAAGGTGTGTGGTATGTCTCAATACGGTGCTGGCGTTCTTTTTCATCCACACTGGCATTTCCAGGAACTATTGCACCATCGGAAAGGCGCATTATCAATGTGGGATCATCATTGCCCCTGTTCGGATCAATAAGCAGCCGGGAGTAGTTTGTCATTACTGCCGGGACATTGATCATCTCACACATCTGACGTGTTACTGATTCAACACCGATATCATAAGCAATGTGGCGCTGTAGCTGTGCTTCGTCCATTCCGAGATTGTTATATTGTTCGGGAATATAATTTCTGGCATGGTCGCATACGATCAGCAGGCCTGCATTAGGCTTTCCAGGTATGACTTCAAATGATTTTGAGGTATCTCTCTCTTCACTACGAGCTGCCGCGTGCAGTTGAAATTTATCTGTATTTTTTTCCATTGTCTGAACTGTATTTGATATGATTTGCTGTTTCTATATTTGTTTTTAAAAATAAGTTAGTGTCACAAATCTTTTACGATCGTTATAGTCAGGTTACAACTCAATATCATAATGAAGATATAAAATTTAAGAAAATGTGTATTACCAAGAAACAAGAATTGCAGGATCTGTTTGGAATTGCGGTAAAATCTGCACATCCAGATCATTGTCTAGCAAAATATCTTCCTGAAATACCAGAAAATGGACATGTTATTATACTGGGAGCAGGAAAGGCTTCAGCAGCAATGGTGCGCGCTTTAGAAGATCATTACGATCAAGCGGGGCAGGCTGACAGATTATCCGGTCATGCAGTGACGAGGCATGGATATGGTTTGCCGACGCGCTTTATTCCGCTAACTGAAGCCGGACATCCGGTTCCGGATGAAAACAGCGAATATTCAGCACGCAAAGCTCTTGAAATTGCAGAGAAAGCTGGTGATGGCGATCTGGTACTTGTTTTGCTTTCCGGGGGGGCATCTGCACTATGGTCTGCTCCGCTCAACGGATTATCTCTGGCTATGAAACAGGATGTTACAAAATCCCTGCTACGAAGCGGAGCAGCTATTGATGAAATTAATTGCGTAAGAAAGCATTTATCCCGCATCAAGGGAGGCCGACTGGCCGCAGCTGCTTTTCCGGCCAAGGTCATGACTTTCGCGATTTCTGATGTACCACATGACGAGATTTCAAGTATCGGTTCGGGCCCAACTGTTGGCGACCCAACTTCCCTCGGTCATGCTCTGGATATTGTGAAAAAATATAAACTGGAACTTTCTGCAGAGGTCATTTCAGCACTTCAGAATGTTTCAGCGGAGAGCCTGTTTCCTGATGATGAGAGATTGAAGAACAATGACTTTCAACTAATCGCAACACCAGGGATGGCCCTGAAAGCTGCAGAAGAAAAGCTGAAAGAACAGGGATATGAGGTGCTTGTTCTCGGGGATTCAATTGAAGGGGAAGCCAGAGATGTTGCAGGCCAACATGCAGAGCTGGCACGTGAAAAAGCACAAGAAGGAAAAAAGACAGCTTTGCTTAGTGGTGGAGAGCTGACTGTTACCATTAAAGGAAATGGCAGAGGTGGGCCAAATCAGGAATATGCATTAGCCCTGGCAATTGGTTTGGGTGGGCTGGAAAATGTATGGGCTTTTGCCGGAGATACAGATGGTGTCGATGGTGGTTCCGGTGAAAAGGATGATCCTGCCGGAGCGTTTATTGACCCTGAAACCCTTCAGCGGGCGGAGCAAAAAGGACTTAATCCAGCCGTTTTTCTTGACAATAACAATTCCGGGGAGTTCTTCGATATTCTTGGAGATTTATTGGTTTGTGATGCTACACAGACCAATGTAAATGATTTTCGTGTGATATTAATAGACCCGCAAGCGGATTAATCGTTAATTTTCAGAGGAAAACTGTCGATTTTCGTTATGGTGTTTGCTAGAACCAGCTATATTATGGCGTTTTCTGCCATTGTATTATGGGAACTAATTTTAAGGATAGTCGGTTGTTTTTGCCGGGGAAGATGTGATCATGAAAAATAAATTGAATGCCCTTATGATCGCGCCATTGAAGTGTTTGCCAGGATTTGTTGTGGCAATCTTCATGTGCTTATATGCCTCTACAGCACAGGCTGATCTTAAGTTATGTAATAAAACCTCCAGTCGTGTAGGTATTGCTATCGGATATAAAGATAAGTCTGGTTGGGCTACTGAGGGCTGGTGGAATGTTGCTTCAAATACCTGTGAAACCCTGCTTAAAGGTAATCTGATTGCCAGATTCTACTACATTCACGCAATTGATTATGATCGAGGTGGTGAGTGGGGCGGCCGGTCGTTTATGTGTGCCGGAAAGAAAGCTTTTACCATTCGTGGTGTAGATGGATGTGCGAAGCGCGGGTATAAGCGGACAGGTTTTTTTGAAGTTGATACACGTGAAGAGAATGACTGGACCGTCAGATTGACTGATCCGGCCTCAGATGGGAGATAAGGGCTAATGAAAAGAGAACGACGTGTTAAGATATTAGCGACGTTAGGCCCTTCTTCAAATACTCAGGAAAATATTCAAAAACTTTTCAATGCGGGGGCTGATGCTTTCCGCATTAATATGAGTCATACATCGCACGAAGCGGCTAAGGCGTTGCATGCTGCTATTCGGAAAACCGAGGAGGTGTGCGGGAGCACTATTGGTATTCTTGTTGATCTGCAAGGACCAAAATTGCGTGTCGGTACCTTTGCTGACAAAAAAGTCAAGTTAAAGAAAGGGCAGTCTTTTCAATTTGATAAGGACAATACTCCTGGTGATGAAAACCGGGTTTACTTACCTCATCCGGAAATTTTTGAAGGTGTGAAAGCCGGGCAGGCGTTGCTTCTTGATGATGGCAAGTTGCGAATGAGAGTAACTGAAGCCGGTCAGGACAAGATTGTATGTGAGGTTGAGCTGGATGGGGACCTGTCCAATAAAAAGGGGGTCAGTCTTCCGGATACGCTTTTGCCTTTAAGTGCCATGTCCGATAAAGATCGCAGTGACCTTGAATATGTTATAGGTCTGGGGGTTGACTGGGTTGCCCTGTCTTTTGTGCAGAGACCTGAGGATGTTGCTGAAGCCAGAAAAATAGCGGGTGGTAAAGCTGCTATTATGGCCAAGATTGAAAAACCTTCGGCCATAGATCATCTTGATGAAATTATTGAGCTTTCTGACGGGTTAATGGTTGCTCGCGGTGATCTGGGTGTTGAGATGCCGCTTGAGCAGGTTCCGAGTCTACAGAAAAAAATTACAAGGTCATGCCGGAAAGCCGGTAAACCTGTTGTTGTTGCCACTCAAATGCTGGAGTCCATGATTACATCTCCAGTACCAACGCGAGCTGAAGTTTCCGATGTTGCTACGGCTGTGTTTGAAGGCGCTGATGCGATTATGCTGTCAGCGGAATCTGCAGCCGGGGATTACCCTGTTGAGGCTGTTTCCACGATGAATAAGGTCGCTTTTGAAGTGGAAGGTGGCGATTATTACAGTGATATCATTCATGCACAAAGAACTGAACCTCAGCCAACCAGTGCTGATGCGATCAGTGCAGCCGCCCGCACAATAGCAGAGACTCTGGAGTTGGCAGCTTTCATTTGTTACACATCTTCCGGGTCTACGGGACTTAGGGCTGCCAGAGAGCGGCCAAGGCAACCAATTCTTGCGGTTACGCCTCATGTTAAGACAGCAAGAAGGCTTTCACTGGTCTGGGGGTTGCATTGTGTATTAACCACTGGTGAACCGGAAAATCTGGATAACATGGTTGATCGCGCCTGCAAAGTGGCATTTCAGGAGCGTTTTGCAAAGGCTGGGGAACGTGTAATAATTTCTGCGGGGGTTCCGCTTGGAACGCCAGGAGCTACCAATATGCTAAGAATAGCATATGTTGGCGCTGACAGAGAAAATGGAAGTTCCTGATCCTAAAGTTGTGCATACCAGACAGTATTCTACTGAGTAGTCTATAATTCTATAGCATATATTTGCATTTTTTTTATTTTCGTTCATAATTGTGCAATGCACAAAGTTAATCCGGTCGCGGGAGAAGCCGGTTTTTGATGACAGGAAAACATTATGAACTATCACGCCTATGAATTTGCCCATGCAGCACTCGGCCCCCTTAGACTTGGTGCCAAGTTAATGAAAACGCAGCTTAATATGCCTTTCAATCCTTATGGTGACAGTGAAGTTGGAAAGCAAATTAAGGCGGCCTGTGAAGTTTTTGAAGGCGTTACAAGACGCTATGGCAAGCCTGAATGGGCCATAGAAGAAGTTGCCATTGATAATGAAACATACCCGGTTCAGGAAGAAATTGTGCTAAGCAAAACTTTTTGTGAGCTGCTGCACTTTAAAAGAGACGGGTATGAGGCAAAAGCTGACCAGCCAAAAGTTTTGCTGGTTGCTCCAATGTCCGGCCACTATGCAACTCTCCTTCGCGGCACTGTTGAAGCCATGCTCCCTGAGGCTGATGTTTATATTACTGACTGGATTGATGCCCGTGATGTTCCGGTTTATCTGGGGAATTTTGATCTTGATGACTTTGTTGATTATCTGATTGAATTTATGCAATTCCTTGGTCCTGACCTTCATGTTATTGCGGTTTGCCAACCTACGGTTCCTGCTCTGGTTGCGACTTCAGTGATGGCTAAACTTGAGGATCCTAATCAGCCATTGTCCCTTACCCTGATGGGAGGGCCTATTGATTGCCGCAGGAACCCAACCCAAGTTAATCAGCTGGCTGAAACAAAGCCAATTGAGTGGTTTGAGAGAAGTGTACTGAATTATGTTCCATTTCCGAATCCAGGGTTCGGGCGTCGTGTGTATCCTGGCTTTATACAGCTTAGCGGATTTATGACGATGAATCTGGACAGGCATGTTACAGCGCATAAAGACCTGTTCGATCATCTTGTTGAAGGAGATGAAGATTCTGCGCAGAAGCATAAGGATTTCTATGAAGAATATCTTTCGGTCATGGATTTAACTGCGGAGTTTTACATTCAGACAGTGAAGGTTGTCTTTCAGGATTATGCTCTTGCAAAAGGGACTATGATGCACAGGGATATCCCCGTTGATTGCGGCAGCATTGTTAAAACTGCACTGATGACTGTTGAAGGGGAGAAGGATGATGTTTGCGGTCTGGGGCAAACAGAGGCTGCACAGGATCTTTGCAGTAATATCCCTGCCAACAAGAAGCTGCATTATGTTCAGCCTGGTGTTGGTCATTATGGCGTATTTAATGGAAATCGATTCCGTACAGAAATAAAACCCAGAATACTGGATTTTATTCAGATGGCACAGAATGGAACAGATTCAGGAAAGGCCAGGAAAAAGGCGGCAAAAAAGAAAGCTTCTGATAATTCATAAGAAAATACCCCCGGTAGAAACTCTACCGGGGGTATTTAAATGGCATATGCTAATTTATTTCTTCTACAATCAATACTGAATCATTGACATCTATTACTTTTACTTTGGTTCCGGCTGGAAGGTCCGGGCCACTGACATTCCAGGGGGAATCGCCAACCTTTACCTTACCCCGGCCATTTTCCAGAGGAGTAATCAGAGTATAACTTTTGCCAATGAATTTCTGGCCTCTCTTGTTTAAAAGAGGCTCATCGCTGGCAACATTAGGGTTCCAGAATTTTCTTGCAAAATAAACACTCACAATCGACAGGATGGCAAATATAACAAGTTCTGCCTGCCAGGGGATTGCAAAGGTTGCTCCCAGAAGTCCGACAATTAATGCAGCCAAGCCAAAAAATAACAAGTGAAACCCCGGTATTACAAGTTCCAGCATAAGCAGTATACCTGCTATAATCAGCCAGTTCCATCCGCCCAGTTGGGTGAAAAAATCAATTATCAAAGAATCCACATTAAGCTCCACATGCAATGAGTGTTTTTTTATTTGTCAGCAGCTATTAGCTGGATGGCACTGATCCGCCACCTCCAGATTTGCCTTTACCAAATGCTTCTTTTGAAATTTCGGCCAATCCTGCTATTGAGCCAATTACTGAAGAGGCTTCCAGTGGCAGCATAAGAACTTTCTGGTTTTTAGCAGATGCAAGTTCTTTAAGGGCATCAATATAATTATTGGCAACGAAGTAGTTGATTGCCTGCACGTCACCTTTAGAGATTGCTTCACTTACCATCTGGGTTGCCTTGGCTTCTGCTTCGGCTGCACGTTCTCTGGCTTCAGCATCACGGTATGCTGCTTCACGGCGACCTTCTGCTGCGAGGATCTGTCCCTGCTTTTCACCTTCTGCTTTCAGGATCTGAGCCTGTCTTTCACCTTCAGCTTCGAGAATGCTTGCGCGTTTTTCCCGTTCGGCTTTCATCTGGCGGGCCATTGAGTCAACAAGATCACGCGGTGGAGCAATATCCTTGATTTCAATTCTGGTAACTTTAACGCCCCAGTTTTCTGTTGCATCATCAACTACAGTAAGGAGGCGTGCATTGATTTCATCCCGTTGAGAGAGTAGTTCGTCGAGGTCCATGGAGCCCATAACCGTACGGATGTTGGTCATAGTGAGGTTTAGTGTAGCCCGTTCCAGCTGGTTGACTTCGTAAGACGCTTTGGCGGCGTTCAGGATCTGGAAAAATACGACACCGTCAACCTGGACCATGGCGTTATCTTTGGTGATGATTTCCTGGCTTGGTACATCCAGCACCTGCTCCATCATATTCATTTTTTTGCCAACAGTATCAATGAAAGGAATGATGATCCCTAATCCGGGAGAGAGTGTTCTTGTGTAGCGTCCGAAGCGTTCTACTGTATAATTAAAGCCTTGCGGTACAAATTTAACTGCTGAAAAGACCAGAATAACGGCCAGTCCAGCGATAACAAAAACGAATGTTTCCGGTCCAAATTGCATTTGATTTCCTCAAATATCTCTACTAGTTATAACGTAGTTACAGATGGTGTGAATTATAAGGCTTGGTTAAGGCAAAAACGTTAAGAAATTGGAAGACCAGTTAAAAATGTATTTCTATCAGGAGAATTCATATGCCGGTTAAGCTGATGGGGATTGTAAATGTCACTCCGGACAGTTTTTCAGACGGTGGACAGTATTATAATGCGCAGTCTGCGATTGATCATGCTCTGAAGCTTGAGGATGAGGGAGCTGATATACTGGATATTGGCGGGGAGTCTACGCGGCCGGGTTCGGATCTGGTTTCGGTTGAGGATGAACTGTCCCGTGTTATTCCTGTGCTGGAAGGTCTGGCTGGACGTGTGTCTGCGAGACTATCGATAGATACACGTAAAGCTGAAGTTATGCGCAGAGCAGTTGAGGCTGGCGTTGATATTATTAATGATGTGTCGGCGCTGAGTTATGATGCGGACAGTCTGGCAGTTGCTGCCGGATGCCATGCTGATATTGTTCTGATGCATGCACAAGGTGATCCCAAGACGATGCAGGATGCTCCGGAATACGGGGATGTTGTTGGTGAGATATATGCCTATCTTGAAGGTCGCATTGCTGCCTGTGTTGGGGCAGGTGTTTCCATAAAACGGCTTATTGCGGATCCTGGTATCGGGTTTGGCAAGACCGTTGATCACAATATTTCCATCGTGAGCAGGCTTAAGGAGTTTGGGGGGCTTGGCGTTCCTGTGCTTTTTGGGGCTTCTAGAAAAAGCATGATTTCGGTTATTTCAGGGGAAACTGATCCGGGGAAACGTATGCCCGGATCAATTGCCCTTGCTATTCAGGCATTTGAGAATGGTGCTGAAATTATCAGAGTTCATGATGTTGCAGAAACCCGGCAGGCTTTGGCAGTCTGGGAGAGGTGTCATCCTGACCCTGGTTTATTGAGTCTGTAAAGATTACTTACAAATTTTGATAGATAACAAATTTCAATGATGAGAGAACTGTAATAATATTTACAAAAAGCTATCCAGATCAGGATACATTGCAGGAAATGTCCCGGATATTATATTACCGGGTAATAAACAATGAAAAGAGGCATGGATGTCCCGAAAATATTTCGGCACTGATGGTATTCGCGGTCAGGCTAATGTAGGTGCCATGACTGCTGAAACAGCAATGAAGGTCGGTATGGCGGCCGGTCATCTGTTTATGACGAATGATGATAACAAGCCGCGGGTTGTAATTGGTAAAGATACACGTCTTTCCGGGTATATGATCGAGTCTGCACTGGTTTCAGGATTTACCTCGGTGGGGATGAATGTGTTTCAGCTCGGGCCGATGCCGACGCCGGCGGTTGCCATGCTGACGCGATCGATGCGGGCGGATATGGGGGTTATGATATCGGCCTCTCATAACGCGTATCAGGATAACGGGATTAAGCTGTTCGGGCCTGATGGCTACAAGCTGTCTGATGAGATGGAAAAGAGAATTGAGGAACTTCTGGATGGAGATACTGCCTCTTTGCTGGCAACATCGGATCATATCGGGCGTGCCAAGCGTATAGATACGGCGGATGGCCGTTATATTGAGTTTGCAAAACGTACGTTGCCAAGAAACCTGAGTTTTGATGGCCTGAAGATCGTAGTGGATTGTGCCAATGGAGCAGCTTACAAGGTTGCGCCGCTGGTTCTATGGGAGCTTGGTGCGGAGGTTATATCCATTGGTGTTGAGCCGGACGGGTATAATATCAATAAGGATTGTGGATCAACTTCTACCGAGGCCTTATGCCAGAAGGTACGTGATACCAGGGCTGATATCGGAATAGCGCTTGATGGGGATGCTGACAGAGTTCTGATTTCTGACGAAAACGGTAATCTGATTGATGGTGACCAGTTGATGGCTGTTATTGCGCAGTCCTGGAAGGAAGAGGACCGGCTTTCTGCAAATGGTATTGTCGCGACTGTGATGTCTAATCTGGGGCTTGAGCGTTATCTGCAGGAACTTGGTCTGGATCTGCCCAGAACTCCTGTGGGTGACAGGCATGTTGTCGATCATATGCGCCGGAACGGGTTTAATGTCGGTGGTGAGCAATCCGGACATATTGTGCTGTCTGATTATACAACAACGGGTGACGGGCTGATTGCGGCATTACAGGTTTTGTCGGTGGTTGTGACAAACCATAAGCCTGTGAGTGAGGTCTGTAAACGGTTTGAGGCTCTACCTCAGTTGTTAAAAAATGTTCGATATGGTGATACCAAACCGTTGGAGAATGCCGAGGTAAAAAGTGCCATTCAGGATGCTGAGGCGATGCTTGAAACTTCCGGACGCCTGCTGATCAGACCATCAGGTACGGAGCCGCTTATTCGTGTGATGGCGGAAGGGGATGATGATACGCTGGTCGAGAAGGTTGTGAATGACCTTTGTGATGTTATTAAAAAGCATAGCTAATTTTGCAAGGATATGGGGCTGATGAGGGGGCGATTGCCCCCTTTGTTGTATTTGTGGGGGCGTAGGGTGTGTTAGTGCAGCGAAGGGCGAAGCCCGTAGCGAAGCGTAACGCACCGGGGGCGCTCTCAATATAGTCATGCGCAAGTGGATGGTTTGAATGGTGCGTTACGCTCCATTTGGCTACGCCAAATTCCACTAACACACCCTACGATTCGTGCCATTCGCAATCATTTCGGCAGAGGCAACCCGCGCCGGACGGGTCTTGTTGCCTAGGGGATTCACATATCTTGCTTCCTTGTAGCCAGCAAAAAGCCTCCGGCCATTGCGGCCAGTTGTTTCCACCCGGTAGCCATAGTCTTTGGGCCGGGTGGTTTGTAGTAGCAGTTCCAACCACCAAGCCTTGCAACAATCCAGGATAGCCAGCTTAGGCTCCCTTTCTTGTGAGGATTTTTCTGTCGGTCCGTCTTGCCTTCGAGAGTTTTTCCTATTTGGTCAATGGGATCAATAAGCTCTGGATCGATAACGTCTTCGGCTGGTCTTAAGCTATAATCTCTTGCATCAACCAATTGTACGATGCGTGTTGCTGCTGCAATGCCAAGCCCTCGTCGTGATGCATCCCGCCTGGAGAAGTTAATTTCGGTCGTATCCTGAACAGCAACAATTCTCCTGCCCTTACAGGCCTCTCGTGTACGCAAACTTAAGGTATCAATGATGGCTTCATGGCAAATGCTCCCATTGTCCAGAAAGCGATGGGCGGCAATTTCCCCAGCCCTGTCCCCACCAATTCTCCGCAGAACCATTGTTACGGTAGAAACGATTGACTCATGAATTTGATTAGCTCTGTTAGATAGCCGAAAATCAGGTAAGTACCAGTCCAACGCCCCCTCCCGCAAATGATTCATTCGATGATATTAGGAGTGAATCATAATTTTGCGAAAAAGGGAATCAATTGTGTGAATGCCGTAGGTTGCAAACCCCGACCGGCGGCGGTATTGGCTAACTTTTGAGTGCAGCTAAATATGATGCTATCTATTTTATTGCCATTTGTTAAATTGCTTTATTTTAATCCTGTACAGGGACCAGAAGATTGGCATCTCTAAAGAGTTTCCAGTGCCCATTGATTTTTTTCAGCACAGTAAGGGTATTTCCAGCGCGCACCATTTGAACCGAGCCACCAGATTTTACAGTGACTGTTAAATAGCTGAGCATGAAAGCCCATTCACCCGCAATCGTTATTTCCAGTATTTCACTGTTGCCATCGATTTCCATCGAACTATTAGCAGCCTGAACGAATGCCTCCTTTCCAAATGGAGGTTGGCCGGGAACTATAAATCTGGCATCGTCAGTCATCAGTTCAAGAACTTTACTGGCATCGCCTTCTCTTGTAGCTTTCATCCAGGTTGCCACAAGCTCCCGGATTTCTTTTTCGTCAGAAGTCATGCTTTTTTCCTTTTTGATACTACACTGTGTGTGCAGTCCTTACGATCCGAATACAATTTTTAAAACCAAGATAACACAAGCCTACATCTGACCTGAACAAGTGATAGGCATTGCAAATGCCGACCAGCATATGATTCGTATTGCCCTTATTCCTCCTTCATCGCCCTTACATTTCTGGCTTTTAGCGGTTTTCCTGTTTTGGCGTCGATCATGACTGGTTCGATGAGTTCGCCTGTTTCGCGGTCGAGCAACGTGTAGGGGGAATTGCCGTCTGTGGGCTGGTGTTGTTCTGCCCAGTTTATCAATGCCAGGATAACAGGATAGAGATCCAGCCCCTTTTCTGTCAGGCGGTATTCGTATCTGGGGGGATTATCCATGTATTTTTCCCTGCGCAGAATGTCCATGGAGACAAGTTTGCGCAACCGGTCGGTGAGGATATGGCGCGTTATGCCGAGGTTTGCCTGAAAAGCATCAAAACGTCTGACACCGAGGAAGCAGTCACGCAGTATCAGCATGTTCCAGCGATCGCCGACAGCCGATAAGCCGCGGGCGACAGGACAGTTTTCCTTGTCGAGTTCATTCCATTTCATGTCCTCTCTATAACACATCTTGACGAGTTCTGAAACAGAACTTACTATGTTAGTTCTAAAAAGGAACTCACTATACACCCAGGGGTTCTCTTTTTGCGGGAAAGGTGAGTGGAATGGCGGTATCAGTGAAACCGGAAGGATGTATCTGCATTTTGTGGCTCCATGTTATGTATTTTTTGCTACGGGCACGGCTCTGTTCTTTGCAAGTCAGGGTGCAGGCATGGTGCTGTGGCCGGTTGTTGCGGGCGGTCTGCGAATGGTTGTTGCCATCGTTGGTGGTTTGGTGGCGACACGGATGTTCGGTCTGGGGCTGGAAAGTGTCTTTGTTGCCATTGCATCGGGAATGGCAGTTTATGGTATCGTTACATTTTACGCAGTTAGCAAAATCAGTTGGGGCTCAAAGTAATTCAGGAGTGAAAAATGACAGATAAACGTAATGTGCAAGGTGCGATTGAATTTACAATTGAAACCGTCAATGAAAGCAGTGCAACCGGGTTGATGCCAATCCGTCAGGATATGCTGAACCCCTATGGAACTGTTCATGCAGGTGCACTGATCTGGTTTGCTGATGTTATCGCGACTACCCTCGTTCTTGCAGGGGTTGAACCGAGTGAAGGAATGGAGAGTTTTCCGGTGGCAGTGACACTGAACGCCCAGCTACTCTCCAACCGCAATTCAGGACAGCTCGTCGCCACTGCGCAGTGGGTGAAACGCGGGCGTCGTGTGTCTACTGTACGGACCCTGGTTGCTGATGGAGACGGCAAGGTGCTGCTTGATCTTACGTCTACGCATGTGAGTGCGAAGTAGGTGGGGTTTCCATTCCTCTCCCTCTTTGATCGCATGTTTGTCGATGTAGACATCAAACCCGCCAAGGGCCTCCAGACCATCGACGAGTTCGCTGGCAAATCTGGTGTCGACGCGGGAATAGGAGATGAAGACTTTGAGGTTGTCGGATTTTTCAGACATGGGTGCAGCCCCCAGGGAATTGGATAATGAAAATTGTTTTTGAATAATCGGGGTAATATAGGTGGTTTTGCCGGGGTTGGGGAGGGGTTTTTGGGGGGTATTTTGAGGGGGTGTTTAACACAATAACCTGCAATGGTTACTGGATTGCCCGATCAAGTCGGGCAATGACAGGGTGGGTGGGAGTGAGTTAGAAAATATATTCGCTCTCACAGGCCTATCCATCTCCCTTTGTCAGATTGTTCGAAAACTTTGGATAACGACACGAAGTCACAGTGCCCTATAGGTGTATTGAAGATGGGGGTGTTAGGGGCTATTTTCGATAACCAGGAGTCCTTTACGTAAAGGGCAGCCTGTATGGTTGCTCCTATGGGTGTTAATATAAAATAATAATATTTACCTCATGAAAGAATAGGCTCAACTTTTGGGATTAATAATTAGAGAACAGTATTAATATATCCGAACTCGATTAGACTAGATGTTTGGTGGATATCCGCGCAGTATTTACACTAAACAAGTCCTGTTTGAGTTTTCGGGGCAAGGAGAACTTATCTTATGCCAACTTATAAAGCGCCGCTAGAGAATATGTACTTCGCAATTGATGAAGTGCTTGATGCGACCAGAATTTCGCAGATGCCTGGTAATGAAGAATTTTCCATGGACCTTGTTAAACAGATACTGGAAGAAGGTGCGAAAGTCTGTGAAGAGGTTTTATTTCCAATTAATCAGTCTGGTGACGAAGAAGGCTGTCATTGGGAAAATGGTAATGTGACGACACCGAAAGGTTTCAAGGAAGCATTTCAGACTTATACCGAAGGTGGCTGGATGGGCCTTGCCTGTGATCCGGAATACGGCGGAATGGGCATGCCTTCAGTTTTGAGTATGGCTATGTCTGAAATGGTTTCGGCTTCCAATACGGCTTTCGGTATGTATCCGGGGCTGACGATTGGTGCCTATGAAGCTATTCATGCGTTTGGTACTGCAGAGCAGAAGCAGATGTATCTGCCGAAAATGGTTTCAGGTGAGTGGACTGGTACGATGAACCTTACAGAGCCTCATTGCGGTTCTGATCTTGGTTTGCTTCGTACGAAAGCTGCTGATCATGATGCAAGTGATGATTCATGGAAAATCAGCGGGCAGAAGATCTTTATCTCTGCCGGTGAGCATGACATGTCTCAGAACATCATTCACCTTGTTCTTGCACGTCTTCCGGATGCGCCTGAGGGTGTTAAGGGTATTTCGCTGTTTGTTGTGCCGAAGTTTCTTGTGAATGCTGACGGAACTCCCGGTGAGCGCAACTCGCTTGAATGTGCATCTATCGAGCATAAAATGGGGATCCGTTCCAACGCAACGGCTGTGATGGTTTATGAGAATGCCAAAGGCTGGCTAGTGGGTGAACCGCATAAAGGTCTGATGGCGATGTTTACCATGATGAATGCTGCCCGCCTTGGCGTTGGCATGCAGGGTCTTGGTGTTGCCGAGGTGGCTTATCAGAATGCTCGCGAATATGCGAAAGAGCGTTTGCAGATGAGATCACTTACAGGGCCGAAATATCCTGAGAAGCCTGCTGACCCGATTATTGTTCACCCTGATGTTCGTCGTATGCTTATGATCAGTAAAGCGTTTACTGAAGGTGCGCGTACAATGTCTTACTGGGTTGCGCTTCAGGCGGATCTTGTGAAAGGTCATCCGGATCCGGAAGTGAAGCAGACTGCGAATGATTTTATTGATCTGTTGACGCCTGTTGTTAAGGCTTACCAGACTGATATGGGGTCTGAGGTTGCTGCGCTTGGTGTTCAGGTTCATGGTGGTATCGGCTTTATCTGTGAGACGGGTGTTGAGCAGTATATGCGTGATGCGAAGATCTTTGAGATCTATGAAGGCACGAACGGTATTCAGGCACTTGACCTTGTTGGCCGTAAGCTGATGCAGAATCAGGGACGTGGTATGAAGCGCTTCTTTGCACTGCTACAGAAGTTCGCTGTGACGAATCAGGCTAATCCAAAGATGGAAGAGTTTATTGCGCCTGTTACCAAAGCACTTGGCAAGCTTCAGAACTCTATGGAGTTTATGATGGGTGCTGCAATGAAGAATCCTGAAGAGGTTGGTGCTGCGTCTACAGACTTCCTTCGCCAGTTTGCACTTGTTGTGATGGGCTATATGTGGGGTCTGAATGCAAAGGCTGCTCTTAAAGGTCTTGAGAGCGGTAAAGGCAATCCGAAATTCTATGAAGAGAAGCTGAAAACTGCCCGCTTCTTTATGGCGAGAATGCTTCCTGAAGCTGAAGCACGTCATAAGATGGTTCTGGCTGGCGCTGCTTCAATTATGGATATGGATGAGGATCAGTTTTAAGGTCTTTTTTGCTCACACGAGTTGCCTTTGGCAACCGCTCCGCGAGGGCGGCGCACTGGCGCCGGGATGCAGTCGCATCCAGTCAGGGCTTCGCTCTTTCAGTTTTTGCTCACGCGAGTTGCCTTTGGCAACCGCTCCGCAGGGGCGGCGCACTGGCGCCGGGATGCAGTCGCATCCAGTCAGGGCTTCGCTCTTCCGGTTTTCGCTCACGCGAG
>JBOEGA010000080.1:24099-27893 GCA_050633205.1 Methyloligellaceae bacterium
AGAGCTTCGCCTTTCCGGTTTTTGCTCACGCGAGTTGCCTTTGGCAACCGCTCCGCAGGGGCGGCGCACTGGCGCCGGGATGCCGTCGCATCCAGTCAGAGCTTCGCTCTTCCGGTTTTTGCTCACGCGAGTTGCCTTTGGCAACCGCTCCGCAGGGGCGGTGCACTGGCGCCGGGGTGCAGTCGCATCCAGTCAGGGCTTCGCTCTTCCGGTTAGAGTGGTATTTTGAATTGAAACCTGTGGGGCTTAGGTCCTGCGGGTTTTTTTGTGCTGAGTTGTCTGGCAAGATCAGATTTGCTAAGCACATGTTCGTGCGTTGGGTATACTGTTACAGTGATTTGTTAAATACATGATTAGTTATGTTTGGGTCGTTTAATAGGAACAGCACAAATATAAACAGAGCGAAAATTCCTCCTATAATTAAAAGGTTATTGATGCACCAGCGCAAATATTTGGAAGATTGAGATTTCGCGAATACGTAGAGCATCATAGCGCCATATACGTATCCGACAAATTGAACTGTAATATCCGCTCTCAGCATATTCTGCTCATGGAGATCGTTCGTTAGATGCGGAAATTTTCCAACTACCAGGAGGTAGAATTTTGGCAGATTAAAAAGAAATACTCTGTAATAATTAACAAGCGCTGCAATAAGAGCTGCGATAATCAGGCCTCTAATGACACCTACAACTAACTTCATGTTATATGTTCTTTTTTTATTTGTTGAATATTTTTTTGTATAATAGAACAGTAACAAATTAAATAATCTTTGATCAATCCTCAGTTAGGCTGAGATTCTAAAATGTGATCGGTGAAAGTCTGTGAAGGTCAGTTTTTAAATTATGTGCCAGTATGTCTTTACTATTTTACTTTTTTATTCAAAGTCCGCGTTTTCCTAACCCGGGCTTTTTTTATGTCAGGAGGATGACAATGTCTCACATCAGAGTGAAAGCCATGTGCGTTTTTTGCCATAAAGGGAAAACGCTTGCCAGTTGTGGAGAAGATCAGAAAACCGGGGAGAAATTTTACAGGCTGCTTGGGGGGAGTGTTGAATTTGGGGAAAGTGCTGAACAGGCGGTAAGGAGGGAAATGATTGAGGAGATTCAATCTGAAATTTCCAATCTTACTTTTCTCACGGTCGTGGAAAATATTTTTGAGTTCGAAGGTATTCCAGGGCATGAAGTTGTTTTTATTTACAAAGGGGATCTTGTTCGAAGCGAACTCTATAATCTGCCTGTTTTTCCATTTGATGAAGGCCAGACCAGACAGACAGCAAAATGGGTTAATACTGATGATATTATCAGTGGTCAAAGTATACTTTATCCCAGCACTGATTATTCTGAAATATTTACGTAATACAGTTCCTTATCACGTAAAGTAACGAGCTGAACACGATGTATCACAAGCCGTCATTGCGGTATTTTTTTTATTTTTTTACTCACCTATATTGAGGTCAAGGCGAACGGGTTTCGCCGATACAAATTTATAAAACCGGAAGGAATTACCATGACTAAACTATTTAAAATTGCTCTTGTTTCTCTTGCAGTTGTTGCTGGTGTGAGTTCAGTGCAGGCGGGCTCTTATGGACACGGTAAAAGCGTTATTGATCAAGTTCTTGAAGATCAAAAAAGAAATGGTAACTAAGGCTTACAAGTTTCTATAACTGATGCAATCAGCTACCCCTGTTTAATTTGAATGTTATCAGGGGTAGTATTCTTTTGTTTTTTACTATTTTATACTTTAATTTATATTGTGTTTACTTGAATCAGTGTATTGCGCATTCTTCCTGACGAAGTTTTTTCGTCATTTATATTTCATATTTTTTGAATTGGAAGGACTACCATGATTAAATTATTTAAGGTTGCCTTAGTTTCTCTTGCAGTAATCGCCGGGATTGGTCAGGCGCAAGCTGGTGACTGCGATGAAGCGAGAAGTGTTATTGAGCAGATTATGGAAGAGCAATCAATGAATGGCAACTAGGGTGTGTAGAACTCCTTATAGCATATTTATTTGTTAAAGCTGCTGCTTCTGCCTATATGTTACTGGAAACATCGGCAGGGGCAGTATTATGAAAATCTCTATTCTTTGTGTCGGAACACGAGGGGATGTTCAACCCAATCTTGCACTGGCAATTGCATTAAAGAAGCGCGGGCATGATGTTGTGCTTGGGGCGCCAGATAATTTTAAGAAATGGGTCGAAAGTTACGACATAGCGTTCTACCCTATGGGAATTGATATGGAGGCTTTTCTGCAGTCTCCTGAAGCCAAACAGCTTATGGCGGGTAACTGGTTTGCACTGAGAAAGTTGTGGCGGAAAATGATTGTACCTATGATGCAGGGTACGTTAAATGCGGTCTGGGAAGCTTCCAGAGATGCTGATGTCATTCTTTATCATCCCAAAGCACAGGGAGCTATTGATGTTGCAGAAGCTACGGGTGCAACGGCAATTTATGCTACGCCAGTTCCTATTTTTACCACCGGCGCTTTCCCTATATTGACTATGTCCTGGAATCTGGGGCGCTGGTTGAACAAGTTTACCTACAAATTGATGATGCTTTCGCGCATTATATTTCATGGAACCATTGGCCGGTGGCGTCAACGAGTCCTTGGGCTGGATAAAGGTCCGTGGTTTGTGCCTCTTGAAGGCTATGGCAAGGTTCTGTGTTCTGTTTCGCCTTCTGTTGTTCAGCTTCTTCCTGAAGACTATGGGCGTATTCATATGACCGGTTACTGGTTTCTTGATGAAGGGTTGGACTGGAAGCCGAATGAGGAGTTGCAGGCGTTTCTGGATGCAGGTGAGGCTCCGGTTTATATCGGGTTTGGCTCTATGACGACGCTTGATCCGGGCAAGGTTACGACTGAAGTTATTGATGGCATTCAGCGTGCCGGGGTGAGAGCAATTCTGGCGACAGGCTGGGGAGCTATGGATAAGCAGGATGTTCCTGAAAATATTCATGTAATCGAGAGTGCTCCGCATCAGGCATTGTTTAAGCATGTTTGTGCAGTTGTGCATCATGGTGGTGCGGGGTCTACTTCTGCCGGTTTAAGGGCGGGGAAACCAACGCTAATCTGTCCAATGGCTGTTGATCAGCCCTTCTGGGGGCGCAAGGTTTATGATCTTGGCTGTGGTCCAAGGCATCTGCATCTGAAAAAACTGAAAGGTAAGGTTTTTGGGGAGAGATTAAAAGATCTGGTCAGTACTGAGAGCTACCGGGTTCAGGCCCGGAAAATTGCTGGCAACATAGCGCTCGAAGACGGGATCGGTGAAGCTATTCAGGTTATTGAAGGTTCTAGTCCAAAAAAATATTCTGAATCTAAAGTGTAATGCTATTAGAGCGGTAATTTTTCTTCTCTTCAAAATTATGTCAATCTATATGTGGTATGTTCCGTTGTCTGAAAATAATAATAAAGGGATAGCGGGATGGACGGATTGAGGGTTCTTGTGGCTGAGGATAACAAGATCAGCCAGCAAATGATTTCCCTGATGCTTAAGCCCACCGGAGTTGAGTGTGTGGTTGTTGAGGACGGGGAAGAGGCTATTGAAGCACTCGAACAAAGGGAGTTCGGGCTTGTTATACTGGATCAGCATATGCCGGTTATGACGGGGGAAGAAGCGCTGATAGCTATAAGAGCTTCAGGAAAATCCTATGCCGATATTCCGGTGATTATTGCTACTGGTGATGATCTGGCAGGTGATGCAGATGGCGCCTGGTCTGACGAAATCAGCCAGATGATTGTGCACGGCAGTCGTGCGCATGTCGAGGTCGTGTTTTTTCATCATCCGTCGCGAACGG
>JBOEGA010000081.1:0-6437 GCA_050633205.1 Methyloligellaceae bacterium
GCAGCGTATCGTGCATTTCCGGCTTTTCTTAATTCTGATTATAGTCAACGCTATCAATTCACGGAAGACGTAGGCGTTGTAAATGGTAACTCCAAATCACTCAGGGGTGTGTGGCGAATACCATCTTTACGCAATGTTGCTCGAACAGCTCCCTACTTTCATAACGGATCGGTGGAATCATTGGATGAAGCCGTACGAGTAATGGCAAACGTTCAACTTAATAAGGTGCTTAGCAACAATCCGGCGGACGATAAATCTATCCATTGGCTGAGTGACGAGCGACAATTGTTTACCATGGAGAACCAGGCTCTTAGTAATGACGAAGTGGCTGCCATCGTTGAATTTCTAGAATCTCTCAATGGGGAATTGCCTGCACAATAGGTTTCAGGCACGGCGTATTGAACACAGTTAAAGATGATGGCCTATTATGGAAAGTGCATAATGGATTGACGAAAATTCCTTTATACAGAACTCAGCAAAATACTGGTTTCACTGTTTAGCACACCATCAATGATACGGACATCCCCCAAAACACGATCAAAATCCGACAGGCTGGATGTTTGGATTTCTGCAATCAAATCCCAATTTCCGTTTGTTGTATGAATGGTGGTTAGCTCGGGAATACCACGCAGTGAGCGTATTACCTGCGCCGTAGATTTTCCGACGACTTCAACTAGCATGATGGCGCGAATGGTATCTAGCCCTTGATCTTCGCGAACACGGACAGTAAAGCCCATAATTGCCCCAGAGGATTGCAATCTTTCAAGTCGATTTTGCACAGTTCCGCGAGAAACTTTCATTTTTTTAGCAAGCTTTGATAAGGGTGCTCGCCCATCGTTTCTAAGAAGACCGATTAATTCGCGATCCAGACTGTCGTATATGTGTTTACCAGGTTTTTCCATAAAAAATGTAAATATGCTCAATATGATTGATCATAATGCCATATATCCTAACGAATTTTGTAGATTATTGATATTTTTATTGAAAAAGCCATTCGATATTATATTTCCGACAGTGGCCAAGCCACATCATTTGATGAAATTGCCTGAGGAATTCCGAGATGACTAACCAGCTGCAGATCAATAAAGAGTTGAATATTGTGCCTTTTGTCAGTGTTGATCACATGATGAAAATTGTGGGCAAACTTGGCATGGAAACCATGCTGACAGGGATTGCTGCCTATATTGAAGAAGACTTCAAGCGTTGGCCGTTGTTTGATAAGACTCCGAGGGTGGCATCGCATTCAAATGATGGCGTTATAGAGCTGATGCCGACAAGTGATGGTGAATTATATGGATTCAAATACGTTAATGGTCATCCGAAAAATATGAAAGAAGGCTTGCAAACTGTTACAGCATTTGGCGTTTTGTCGAAAGTCTATACCGGCTACCCGATTCTGTTCTCCGAAATGACGATTCTGACGGCTCTGCGTACCGCCTCTGCATCAGCGGTCGCAGCGAAATATCTGGCTCGCGAGAATTCCGAGTGTATGGCCGTTATTGGCAATGGTGCGCAATCTGAGTTTCAAGCCCTTGCATTTAAGGCCATTCTGGGAATCAAGAAATTACGTTTGTACGATATAGATTCTGCTGCAACCGACAAGTGTATGTATAACTTGCAAGGGCACGGTTTCGACATAGTGAAGTGTGATTCAGCTGAGGAAGCTGCTGCTGGTGCAGATATTGTGACGACGGTAACTGCAGACAAGCAATTAGCAACCATTTTGACGGATGACATGGTTGGTTCTGGGGTTCATATTAATGCTGTGGGAGGCGACTGCCCGGGTAAGACAGAACTTGAAAAGGCCTTGGTGCTGCGATCAGAAATATTTGTGGAATATCCGCCACAAACTCGCATTGAAGGCGAAATACAACAGCTGGATAAAGACTATCCAGTCAATGAGCTGTGGAAAGTTATCCTCGGAGAGGAAGTAGGTCGAGCTGATAATCAACAAATTACGCTATTTGACAGTGTAGGATTTGCTATCGAGGATTTTTCAGCGCTGCGCTATATCCGTGATGAGCTGGGTAAACCAGGTATGGGTGGCATGTACGAAAAGCTCGATATGGTGGCTGATCCCGATGATCCACGTGACCTCTTTGGAATGGTACGCCGTGCCGGCAGTTTGTCCGACGTCGCTTGAGGGGATTTGTAATGACTATTCGAAGTGTGCAGTCGCCCTCCGCTGTTGTGATGATCAGGCCTCATCATTTTTTTATAAACCCGGAGACAGCAGCAGATAATGCTTTTCAGGAAAGCGGGGTGAAAAATAACCGATCCGTGCTTGCGAAGTCTGCCTATGACGAGTTGACGAAAGCCGCAGACCGTCTGCAAGAAAATGGGGTCAATGTTCATGTGTTTGAAGATGAGGGAACAGAAACCCCAGATTCTGTTTTTCCGAATAACTGGTTTTCAACGCACGCGGGGGGCCACATCGCGATATATCCGATGCTGTCATCGGCTCGCCGAAAGGAACGGCGTGCCGATGTGATTGAATTGCTGAAGCAGCAGTATCGTGTTCAAGACGTCGTTGATTACTCAGGATTAGAACCTGATGGTTTGTTCCTTGAGGGTACCGGTGCAATGGTGCTGGATCATATTGACCGTGTTGCTTATGCCGTAAAGTCAAACAGAACTGACCCGATAGCCCTCGAGCGATTCTGCACACATTTTAACTATGAGCCCATGGTATTTGATGCCGCCGATGAACGTGGTGTATCCGTTTATCATACGAATGTTTTAATGTGTATTGCGACTTCTTTCGTGCTGATATGTCTGGATATGTTTAAGGATGACGATCGTCGTGAAGAAATTGTGCAACGCTTTGTCAGATCGGGTCGCGAAGTGATCGATCTCAGCCCTGATCAAATCAGACACTTTGCTGGGAACGCACTGGAGTTACAAACTCAAAAAGGATTGCTGCTTGCATTATCAAAAACAGCAAGAGACTCGCTAACCACCGAGCAGATTGCAACGATAGAAAAGTATGCAGTTTTGCTCGATTTAGATATTCCCACTATAGAGAAGGCTGGCGGGTCGGTGAGATGTACGCTGGCCGGTGTGCATTTATCACCGAGATAAAAATGAGCGAGAGGAGACTGCTCCGGGATTGAGAGTTTTACAATTGCAGTTGGCAAGTCTCCTTTAACTCGTCCATAACAACATAGCTGTTGGTGTCGCGAATACCGGGCAACTCCTGAAGAATTCTTCCCAGTAAGTCCCGGTATGATGGCATGTTCCTAATGCGAATTTTCAGCAAGTAATCGAAGTTACCCGACACCATATGGCATTCGAGGATTTGAGGCAGATCCAACACGGCACGGCCAAACTCCGTAAACGCATCTGCTGCAATTTTTTCAAGTGTAACTTCAACATATACCAGTATGGGCGCATCCAGCAATACGGGGTTGAGTAAAGCAGTATAGCCCTTGATATACCCCCCGCGTTCCAGCCGTCTAACACGTTCTATACAGGCTGATGTGCTAAGCCCCACTTCAGCAGCCAAATCTACGTAGGAGATGCGCCCGTTAGCCTGTAATTGAGTCAAAATATTTTTGTCTATCCGGGTCAATGGTTTAGGGGAGGTCGGGAGGGAGGTCTTTGTCATGGGGCAAAACCGTAAATAATCAAGAATATAGTTAATATACAATAAAAATTATTGTATATCCCTATTAATGTAAACAATAACAGCTGATATTGCTGATATGATAATAAATCATTCGGTTTTCCCGTCCTGGTCGAGCCGAATGATATTCAAAAAAATCAATGTGAGGAGAAACTTATGACTGAAAGTTTTTTAGTCGGTATAGACGATAGCGATTGTGGTGAACGAGCACTGGATTTCGCATGTCAGAGAGCAAAGTCATCAGGTAGCAAATTGGTACTGGCTTACGTCATTGAATGGTCACCTTATACATTCAATACGCCAGAGGAGAATGAGTTACGGCATAAACGTCGAGAGGAGGAAATTGAGCGTGCCAATTCCCATGTACTTGAACCTGCTTTCAAAAGAGTGAAGACGATGGGGCTGGATGGTGAGACTGTAGTTAGACATGGCAGCGTAGCGGAGGTGTTAAAAGGCTTAGCCAATGAGTATAACTCTGACCAAGTCATTGTAGGTCGGGTCGGTAAATCGAATATCAAATCGATGCTGTTTGGTAGTGTGACGTCCAAATTGGTTCAAATGTCTGACGTTCCGGTCACGGTCGTACCGTAGCACCCACTATCCTGGAGGAAAAAATGAGAATAAAACTTAATACGTTTTTGCTGAGTTTGCTGGTATTCCTGTTACCCACTCTAGCCTTTGCACAGGAAGCTACTGAAAAATCCTTGGATGATACAATCAATGAGGCAATAGGACCCATTATAGGTCCATTTGTTGGTCTGATCTTTTCACCTCTACCATTTTCAGAGGCAATATTTGGTACGGCATTTCCGTGGATCGTCTTGTGGCTGGTTGTCGCCGCGTGCGTTTTTACATTTTACTTTGGTTTTATCCAATTTCGTGGTTTTTCACACTCCGTTTCACTGGTTAGAGGTGACTATCTGGATCCAAAAGATGCTGGTGAAGTAACTCCGTTCCAGGCGTTATGTACAGCACTCTCAGGTACCGTGGGTCTTGGAAATATTGCTGGTGTAGGGGTTGCGGTTTATCTCGGTGGTCCTGGTGCTACTTTCTGGATGATATTAGCTGGCTTGCTGGGTATGGCCTCAAAGTTCACAGAGTGTGTACTCGGCGTTCACTACCGCAACGAATATCCTGATGGAACTGTTTCAGGCGGTCCTATGTATTACTTGTCCAAGGGATTGGCTGAAAGAGGTATGAGCGGTACGGGTAAAGTTTTAGCTGTATTCTTCGCAGTGTGTACTGTTGGTGGTGCGCTGGGCGGTGGCAATATGTTCCAGGCTAATCAATCTGCCCAGCAAATTGCGCAGGTAATTCCATTCTTTGATGGAAAAGGCTGGATTTTCGGTGTCATGATGGCATTGGTTGTAGGCTTCGTTATTATTGGTGGTATCAAGTCAATTGCAAAAGTTACCGAACGTGTGGTGCCGTTTATGGCTGCTATTTACGTGGGTTCGGCATTGATTATCATTGGCATGAACTATTCCGCAATAGGTGATGCATTCAACGCGATTATTACGGGTGCATTCGCACCGACAGCTGTAGCTGGTGGTGCAGTTGGCGCATTGATTCAGGGCTTCAAGCGAGCTGCATTCTCGAATGAGGCAGGCGTCGGTTCCGCATCAATTGCTCACTCAGCGGTACAGACTAAACATCCTGCAACAGAAGGCTATGTAGCCTTGCTGGAGCCATTCATTGATACAGTTGTGATCTGCACCATGACATCTCTGGTTATCACTATTACGGGTGCCTGGAATCCGGGTGATGGTGTAACAGGGATTGCATTAACTGCTAAAGCGTTTGAAAGCAGTTTCAGTGGCTTTAACTATGTATTGGCAGTCGCTGCAGTTCTCTTCGCTTTTTCCACCATGATATCCTGGTCTTATTATGGTCTGAAAGCCTGGACGTATCTTTTCGGTGAAGGAGCAACGAAGGAGCTCATTTTTAAAGTTATCTTCTGCATTTTTGTTGTGATAGGCGCGTCAATGAGTCTTGGTCCGGTAATCGATTTCTCTGATGCGATGATTTTCACCATGGCGATATTTAACATTATCGGTTTGTATATTCTTATGCCGAAGGTTAAGGAATTGGTTGCGGATTATCACGAAAAACTGAAAAGCGGAGAAATTCGTAAAATTAAAAACGTTAAAGTGGCTGTAGGTCGCTAATGCCGAAGTAGCATAGAGTGCCCGCACATCCAGCGGGCACTCTATAGATCATGTTTTCGAGCACTAAAGACGCCCTTTGGTTTGCCTTCGTGTATCGGGTAAAAAGCTCCGAAGCGTTCGGAGCTTTTTATTGGGGCTACAGCCTATAGTTACTCTTCAAGTGAGACAGCATAAGACGGAAATCCCATCACTCCAGACCATGCTCGTGTTGAATGATAGTCGGTTAGATAGAGTTCCGATAACCAGTCAATCAGAGCACCTGATTTTTCAGAATATTTTTGATCGATATGCTCTCCAGCCCACGCGTAATTGTTTACCCAGAACCAGCCGTAGGTTGCGGCATCTGTCCACTCGACAGATTCAGAATCATAGACCATGTCGAATCCTGATCCGGATTGTGTCCTGATATGGTTATTGTCGAAATACGCCAGACTATTGCTGATAGCATTAAAGGTCCGTGCTTGTAGTGCCTCATCAAGAACGCCACTGTCATGTGCCATAATCAAACCTTCCAGAATCTGAGCTTGCCAAACAGGCTGATCGCCTGGTAAATGCCCTGATTCTTCAATATTGGTAACAAGATCACCGACTAAGGTATTCAACAGGTCGGCATAGGCTGTACCGAGAGGCATGATGTCATAACC
>JBOEGA010000082.1:0-50447 GCA_050633205.1 Methyloligellaceae bacterium
CCTGTGTACAATGCTACAGCTGGCAAACTCTGGCTGGAGAAAGGCGGTGTTGTTGTCACTGCTAATATCAGAGGGGGTGGTGAATTTGGTTCCAACTGGCATGAAGCCGGACAGAAAGCAGGAAAAGTCCTTTCCCATGACGATTTTGCAGCAATTGCCGATGACCTCGTAGGCAGAGGGGTAACTACACCTGATCGTATAGCTGCCCATGGTGGTTCAAATGGAGGCCTGCTGGTAGCCAATATGCTTACCCGTTACCCTGAACGCTTCGGAGCGATATTCTGCACTATCCCACTTATTGATATGTACCGCTATACCAAGCTGTTAGCAGGGGCGAGTTGGATAGAAGAGTATGGAAATCCTGAGAAGACGGAGGAATGGGAGTTTATACAAAACTTTTCTGCATATCACCTTGCGGCTCCAAACAGGGATTATCCGGAAGTCCTATTTGCTACAACCCGTAAAGATGACCGGGTTCACCCAGGCCATGCCAGAAAGATGGCTGCTAAACTACAAAATATGGGCTATCCGGCTCACTATTATGAACTGGATGCAGGTGGGCACAGCTATGGCAAAGATAATTATGAACAAGCAGAATTTGCAGCACTGGGATACCGTTTTATGAGGAAAGCAATCGGGTGGAATGTTTGATTTACTCAACATTTTTTGAGTAATTTGATCATTTCAGTCTGGACCTTTCTCAAGACCAGATCATCAGCAAGTTTTACACTGTTGCCCCGGGCTTTCACATCCTTCTCCAGATCTTTAATAAGTGCCAGAATATCGGTCAATAATATTGTCTGATCGTCCTCTCCAGCCTCGAAGCTTTCTCCCAGCACAGATTCAAGTCTGATTTTCAGCTCATAATCGATAGTTTTGAGAGGCCTTTTGCCATCTTCTTTAAGATGTTGTTCCAGCCTGTAAAGCTTATTCTGACTTATGGGATAACCTGCATCCGAGATGCATCTGGCCAGCACTTCCAGAGAAAGCCCCTGCTCTGTACGTTTGTCGTGCACCCAGCCTGCAAATTTTTTCAGGTCGATAATCCGGTCGATTTCCGGAGGTCGACGAACATTCAGCATATTACCGGCCCTCCGCGGAAGCAGAATTTTTCAGTCGAAGGGACATGATATCAGGCATTTCTTTTGTAATTTCCGATATGGATGTTGAGGTTTCCCAAACTTTCTCGAATGCTGAAGTATATTTAACTACACGATTATTTTTGGGGGCGTCCTTTATCAGGTAAGCACGACGCAGACCACTATCAATATTTTTCTCTTTTTTATTACCATAAGGCACGATTATGTCAAATCTCATTGAGGTGTCAATGGTCGAATATTTATGATAGGAGCGCCCAAGTATATAGTAATTTTCATCAGCATCGGGGTGAGGTTTACTATAGAAACGCACCTGAAAGCGGTCGCCATATTTTTCCAGATCCTTTTTAGCTTTTATAAGTGCCAATGTAGATAAATAACATTCAGCAAAAGTTATATCAGCGGGATCTCCAAAGTTACCGGAGACCTTATTAAACTTTTCGCGTGTTTTTTCTTTCAAGGCCATTCTGGGATCAAGAAGAAGTATGCGGACCCGTCCTTGCGGACGCTTTAGAATTGCTTCAAATTTATTACGCCTATAACTTGTTGCAGTTGTATATATATTAATTGCAGCAATATCAAATGAATTATATCCTGGCTGTTCAAATGCTTCCAGGGCATCATATACTTTGAATGCATGTTCGTAGGCTATTTCTCCGCCAAAGAGATTTAGGTACAACTGTCTATATGCTTTCCCCGAGTAGCTAAAGGATGCGGTCTTATCCCATCCCATGCTCCAGCCCATATTCCAGCCAAGCCCCCAGCTCAGGCCGCTGATAACAAAAATAGCGACAAATAACAGAGGGCCCAGCCTCCACATATGATGATCATCCAGCTCTTTTTCTAATCTCAACTGAATCCAGGACTTGCGTTTCGTGAACATTTTTTTCTTATTTATATAATTATCTTCCACGCTGACATTTCCTCTGCGACTATATTAACAATAAAAAATCAATCCAATAAAAATTCTATTTATTTCAAAGATATAGCGTATTGAAATCTATTTTATATCCCAATAACTGATCAGGATTATCCCAACAATATTAGAAAAAAGCAATCTGCAATACGGCTTTTGCACGATACTTGTATCATATATTTATCTAATTAACCTTGTCGATAATAATATTTCATGATACATGTATCATATAACTTCATGTGGAGATGCCTAATTTCTTAGGATATAGGGCTCTGCAATGAAGGTTATGAATTGTACCCATATCCATAAAGAAATTTATGTGAGAGGTGTCGGTGGGTAATATATTGCCAGACCAAGAGGATACTATTGCAAATATATTTATCTCACCTCAAATTTATTTAAAAAACTATGTTGCAGATTTATTGAGGGAAAACATGACACGTAAAAATTATAATATTTCCCATTCACTTGACAGGGTAACGTCTATGCAAGCTGAACATATATTAAAATTATTCCCCCCCAACCATAACAAACATGTTCTTGAAACAGGTTCCGGCATTGGCAGGCTATCACATGCTTTGTATTCCAGAGGATATAATGTTACGGGTCTGGAAAAGTCTGAGGAGTATACAGTTTTTGCCCGTGAAAACCGGCCGGGCCCAAATTACATACATGGAGATACCAGCTCTCTCACCGATGAAGTATTTGATCTTATCATCAGTGTTTACAACAGTTTTGGATGTTTCAGTGCCAGCACCAGGCCTGAAGTTATTATCAGGGAAATGACCTCCCTTTTAAGACCTGGAGGAAGCCTTCTCCTACAGGTGGGGTCCATGACATGGGCACGAAAACATTTTTCCAGCAAAGAACCCAGGATCAAAAATTCTGCGGGAGATATTCACACGACCAGAATTGCGGACTGGAAAACGGGAAAGCTTATAACTCATTTTAACTGTAACGGGTTTGAATATTCCAGTTCACTCCAGCTTTTTGAGCAGGATGAAATTGAGCAACAGCTTATGAAAACCGGCTTTCAGGAGATTGATATCCTGAATAACCTGAAAGGAGAAAAAGAGGGTGAGAAAGATCACTTCTTTGTAGTTGCACGAAACCTTTATCAAAAACAGGCTGCCTGATACTTCTGTCCCGGGTAAAGGTTTTACACGGGACAGGCAATATACCCCAACTTAAACCTGGGTAGCTTCCGGACCTGCACTCTCATCGCTACTCTTCTCTTTAACAGGCTGCTCAGGTTCTTTTTTGGGTTTATTTTTTCTGAATAGACCTTTTAGATCACACAGAATTTTTTCCCCAGTTGCTGTAACCTTTTCAATCTGTTGCAAAGTTTTTTCTCCCTTGCGCAGAGACTTATCCAAGGTAGCCATTGTTTTTGCGAGACCGGGATCTTCATCCTCAAACCAGACAGGAAGAACCTGCATATATATGGTTGATAATCCTGCTGTTTTCAGGATGCCTTTCTTGCCAGATGTCGAGATACCGGCTGCTGACAACATCCACTTATTTGATCCCCACAACTGCTTGAGAGAAATATTATCAAGCCCCTTTCCCCGTTTGATATCTGAAAGAATATTACTTAAGGCAAGGCGATAAGGGGCCATAACCTCCAAACGGGTCATGATGACATCAAACAGGCTGTCTCTCGCGATGTCATTCAACTCTTCAGATCCTGCCTCATCTTCCATGATCTTCAGCACTGTAACATCAACTGCTTTAGCAAAAGCCTGAAGGATTTCCCTCTTTGTCAGGAAGTGAGCACGAACGCCAGCAAGCCCGATATCCGCAGCACTGGCTATTTCAGCCATGGAGATATTTGCCCAGCTTTCTTTTTCCGCTAATTCCAGAGTGACATTAATGATCTTATTCTGAATAGTATCCTCATTGAGCATCAGGTATCTCCCTCATATCATTCATTCCAGGCTCAGGACGATCAGCACCCGCAGGCCTATTCATCTCTGCTGAAGATAATATTATAAACCTGCAACGCACAGACTGCACCTATGATTTGCAACAAAATAAACAGAGGAACATCCGGCAGCTGAATACCTGCAAATGTATTTGAAAGCCCCCGGGCAATTGTAACTGCCGGGTTCGCAAATGATGTTGAGGCTGTAAACCAGTAGGCAGCGGTAATATACATGCCTACAGCTGCCGGAACCGCACCGGGCTGGACACGAATGCAGGCAAGAATTGTCAAAACCAGACCAAATGTTGCAACCCATTCCGAAAACCACTGAGACGGGCCTGTTCGCACTTTTTCAGAGAACTGAAGCAATTCGAGATCAAACATCAAATGAGCGGCAAATACACCTATAATTCCGGCAATAACCTGAGCCATAATATAGGAAATAGCTTCTTTTGAGGTTATTTCCCGTTTTAACAGGAACGTAAGCGTAACTGCCGGATTGAAATGTGCCCCTGAAACAGGGCCAAGGACTGTAATAAGAACGAAGAGTATCGCTCCTGTCGGAATAGTGTTTCCTAACAAAGCGATAGCTACATTACCACCTGATAGTTTTTCGGCCATAATACCTGACCCTACAACTGTAGCTAATAAAAAGGCAGTCCCTATAAATTCCGCTGTTAAACGCTGTACCGATGACGTTTTCATTTGTGTTCTCTTTGTGTTTTCTTTGTGTTGTCGCTTTGTTTGCCATTAATAATTATGGGAAATTATTAAGTGAACATGATGCTGAAATCCAATTTCAATTTTATGACAATTCAGGCTATCAGCCAGCATCTCCGATTATTTCAACGCCACAAATCCCGGGCCTGCCCTGGCAGCAGTCTTCAGTTAAAAATGTAAGAAGCTCTCGCATAGCGCCAACCATTATAGAATAGCGTATATAACGGCCATCTCTCGTGGCAGTTATCAGGCCAGCCCTTTCAAGTTCCTTTAAATGAAAGGAGGTACTTGTTGTACTGATATCCAAAGCTTCCGAAATATCACCTGCGGCAATACCAGATTCTCCCTTTTCAACCAGCAGACGAAAAATGTGCAATCGGTGTAGATGAGCGAGAGCACTTAATTTTGTTACAGCTTGTTTATCATTCATCATGAAATCTATATTTCATGATTTTTTGAAATATACAATAAAAATTTCAGCAGGCCTTCCCAGACCACCTGCCTGCCATCCTTATAAAACTGTACCTTCAGTAAATAGAGATATTTTCGAGCTCTGCTATTTTACCACCTACTGCTTCAAAGCCTCTGCCAGTCATTGTGCATTTCCAGCAGTTACCGGATCTGGAAATATCAAAAAGATTGTATCTGGCCAGTGGTTCTTTTCCCTGTTTACTACAGGAAGCTGATGGCACGCCGATTACCGGAATCTGTCCGGTCATGGTTTCTAGCAGTATCTTGGAATTAACATGGTTGTGACCATGCAAGACCAAACCAGCATTCAACTGACGCAATATCTTTGTTAAAGGCTCGGCATCCAGAAGAGAGCGTTTTGGTTTTGTCATATCCGGCATTGGGGGATGGTGTATCATCACCACACAAAAATAGTTCCCCTGCCTCAATCTGCTGACAATTTCCTGAAAACGTATCAACTGGTCAGTACCAAGCTTTCCTGTTGCCATAAAAACAGGTGTCGGCACTGCTGATGACAGGCCAATAACCACTATGTTCTTTGTAATAAAACGAACATATGGAAATAAATCAGGACTTTCACCAGCAAACCTGACGCCATTCTCATCGGACTTCATATAGGGATGCCATCTGTACATACCCGGGTCTTTATTGAGCCGTACATAAGCATCATGGTTGCCCGGGACCAATGAGACCCTTCCGGGATCTCCCACCGTCTCCAGCCAGTCATGAGCTCTGAGAAATTCATAGGGCAGCGCCAGGTTTACCAAATCGCCAGTGATAGCTATATGGTCAGCACACTGCTTTGATAAATCAGCACAAAGAGCATCAAGAGTTTCGTTCTTATGTACATGTCGCCTATGACGACGCCAATTCAGATATCCTGAAATTCGCTTATTAACCAATTGCACAGGGTTAATTTGCGGCAATGGGCCTATGTGACAATCTGAAAGGTGGGCAATCCGGATCATATGGGAATAATTGAGAATTAATTGATTAAACACATGGTGGGAGTTTACCTCACACCTTTTTCTATTAAATGTTGAATAACAAAGAAAAATAACAATAACAAGATCCGGACCCATCAAGAGGCATGTGAAAAAGTCTTATGAGAAAAATTCCGACTAAATTTATGCAGCGATACTGGCGTTTTTCCCGAGGATTAACACTCGGTGCTCAAGGCGTTATCTTCGATAAGGAGGGACGTGTCCTGCTTGTCAAGCATGGTTACCGCCCGGGGTGGCACTTTCCGGGTGGTGGTGTTGAATGGAATGAAACAATACTTTCAGCCCTGGAACGCGAATTGTTTGAGGAAGTCGGAGTTGTTATGAAAAATGCTCCAAAACTTCATGGCATGTTTACCAACTTTGAAGCCTTTCCGGGAGATCATATCGCAGTCTATGTGACGCGAGAGTGGGAGCAGGTTACAATACCAAAGCCGAACAGTGAAATTATTGAACAGGGCTTTTTCAGTTACGACAATCTTCCAGAGGGTGTCGCTAATGGCACACAAAACCGATTAAACGAGCTCTTTGCAGATCAACCCATATCTGATAAATGGGCTTCATATACACAGAATATCAGCCTTGCAGAATGACTTGCGGCTAGAAAAGACTGTTTGTATCTATATATTAACTAGTTACAAAATTATTGTAGACCATAATCAATAGCTATGATACTACGAATTCATGGAAACAGGCATTGGCATACGCACAGCTCACATAAGAGCATATAGACGATTGCGACGACGAACCTAAATGGTTCCGCGTGATATACGCGCCTTTTGTTGCATTCAATCAGCTATTCCATATGTGCGCTGATTATCAGGAGCAACATACTTCCCCTTCTATAAAATTATGCCCCTTTAATTATAGGGTAATGCCTGTGAGTTCGCACGATGCTTAAAGTAAACCTGACGCTAAAAAACAGCGAAAAAGAAGACGAAGCCAAAATTACAGAATTATGTGATATAGTTTTTGGACCAGGCCGTTTTGCCAAAACAGCATTCAGGCTTCGTGAAGCATATCAGGGAAATGGTGATTTCGGGTTTTGCATAGCCTCCGGGGACAACATTGTCGGATCTATAACTTTTACGCCCGTTAAAATAAACGGGAAGGATGGTGCATATTTGCTGGGACCACTGGCGGTGCACCCAAGAATAGCCGGACAGGGTTGTGGTATTAACCTGATAAAACAGGGAATAATAGCGGCAAGAGAAAGAGCGGCAAAGCTAGTGATACTTGTCGGGGATTTGTCCTATTATAGTCGTGTGGGTTTTGTTGCGGCTCCCGAGGGACATTTAAACTTTCCAGGACCGGTCGACAGCAGGAGAATACTGGTAAGCCAGCTTGAAGAGAATGCACTTCCGGCTTTTCAGGGAAAAATTCATGTATAGCGGTGTATCTGCCTTATCTGTTATACAAAGAAGATAAATTTAAACAATTAAATCAGAGGTTTGGGTCGTGTCCAATATTTCCTTCAATCAGGAAATCAATTTCGAATATTTTGTTGCCAGCGAAGTGGCCCCAAATGTTCGGCGTATGGTTGCAAATAATGGCAATGCCATGACTTTCAAAGGCACAAACAGCTATATTGTTGGTAAAGGCAATGTTGCTGTTATTGATCCGGGGCCAGAGATTGCTGAGCATCGTGAAGCTCTTTTGAAGGAACTTGATGGCGAGACCATCACCCATATTATCCTCACTCATACTCATGTTGACCACAGTGCCGGTATTGCTGCCTTACAGGAGGCAACCGGGGCCAAGACAGTCGGATACGGACAACGGGACCAGAACAAACGTCCGTCAGTAATCGATAAAGAATTTATCGACTGGGATTTTAATCCGGATATCGTCATTCAGGATGGTGATGTCTTTGAAGGTGATGGCTGGGAGCTTGAAGCCATTCATACACCCGGACATGCCCCTGATCATCTCTGTCTCGCAATGTCAGGGAATGATGTGCTGTTTTCAGGCGATCATGTAATGGCCTGGAATACGAGTGTTGTTGCACCACCTGAAGGGCATATGGGCGATTATATGACTTCTCTTGAGAAGCTTCTGAAAAGAACGGAAGAGACTTATTTTCCGGGCCATGGCGGGCGCATAACGACACCATCACGTGTTGTTAAGGCCTATCTGGTTCACAGAACCTGGAGAGAAGCCGCTGTATTGAAGTGCGTCAGAGCAGGTAATCATACGATAGCAGCCATGCTGCCCTCAATTTATCCTGATGCCCTGACCGGGGGCGCATCTTTAAAGTCTGCCTGTGAGGCTTCATTGCTGGCACATCTGGAGTATCTTCTGGAAAGAGACTTTATTACCAATACAGAAGCAGGACGCCCGAAACTCACCGGACATTTTGAGGCGAAGTCATAACTTCGCCCGAAAAACTCCCTTGCTGACAGAGCTTCTTTTAAAGCCTTAAATATCAGAAATCCTGATTAAAGATTTTATTCCACTGCTGATCAGGCAGTCTTCTGTTGCGCCTTCTATCGCGGCGATCCTGAGCACGCCTCTCTCTTCTTTCCTGCCTGCTATCAGTACTATTCTGAATGGCTTCAGCCCGCTGACGTCTTAGTTCTTCCTGTTTTGCCAGTCTGGCCTGTTCCGCTTTTTCTCTGCGTAACTGTTCAGCTTTCTTCAGTTTTAAAGCTCTTTGAGCCTGTCTTTCCTTCTCCAGCTTGAGCTGTTGCTCACCTTTTGCCAGTCCGCTTCTTACTTCAAAAAACAGGCTATCGATACGTTGTGCATTATTACCAAAATCATGCTTACCAAAACGGGAAGAAGAACGAACATCAATTCGTGCCCCTTCATCATCTCCTGAAACACGAACAACAACATCATCAACATACCCCATAATCAGAGTTTTATGGGTTGCTTCAATCCAACCTGAGGCACCACCTCTTTCGGGTGCCTGATTTGCCACTACTTTCCATCCCAGGCGGGTTACAGCATCCTTAACAAGGTCGTATGCTTCCTTTACGGATCTTTCAAGAACCATTGGCTGTATATGCGGGTAGGCTGTCTGCTGTTTAAGTGCGAATGTTTCTCCCGGATATATAACCGGGTTTGCCCATATGCTTCGCTTCTGCGCCAAAACTTCATAGTTTGGTGGAGCATTGAAGTCAGTTGTGACATCATTGATTGCTGGCAGTGTTATATATTTAGGGAGATAGTAAGCCGGACCTGCCAGGATTACTGTAGCCAGAGCTATGCTTACGAATGCTCTTCCGGCGCCATCAATACCTTTGTCCCAAATCTGCTTTAGTGACCATGTAGCCAGCAGTACTGCAAACAGGGCTCCTATTATAACGACTCCCATCAGTGCCAGAGCTGCGGGGGTGTGCAGAGAGGCAAAGCGATGTAAAATGACAGTCAAAAGCAGTAGAACAAAGGAAGCTGTTGTTACCTTTCTACTCCATACCGCCTTTGCTGATAAGCGCCTGTAATTGCGAAAAACCATATCTTCCCACCTAAAAGAGTGCACTCTGCTTCAAACAGAACCAGAACCCGCCCCTCCCTCTTTATCGAAACCGACTACCGCCTTATTAATCTTCCCATTTATAGTCCATCTACTCACCGAGATTCAAGAAATTACACTAATTTGCCATAAGCAGTAAAGAACTCCGCCTATTAACTATATAATCAATAAATCCGCGTTATTCGAATTCAAACTTGAAAACGAACAAACTTATTTCTACTTTTTACCTATACAAATTTAATAGATAAAATTCATATGATTAGTAGTACTCGGCTCATACATTTTTATTTGCAATTCTAGACTGGTCAGTTTGCAATTATGCCGTAGTATAAGACTTTAGTATTGCAGGAGCAGACGGCAAGATGCTTATTACTTTTGGAATATTTCTGGTTGCTTTCCTGAGCATCTGCATTCTGGCCGGGGCAATTATAAAATATATTATTCGTCCTGGAATTAAGAAAGAAATAGAAAACAAAGAACAAGAACTGCGCCTGGAAAACCTTGAGTTAAAAAAGAAGCTTACCGAGCTTACATTTTCAGAACGCACGATACAGATGGTTGAAATTGAGCGTGTTCAAAATCTGGCGTTGTTAAATATGCGTGCTCTTATAGTCAGATATGTGAAGTGGGAACGACCGTCCAGACAAATCAGGATTTACCTAAGCTTCATTACAGCTCTACTCTCAACCCTTATTATCTTTCAGTTTATTCACAATGTTGATGAAACACAGGAGCTGGACTTCTGGGGCATATGCGCTCTGATGTTTATATTCTGCTATTATATCTGGGGATCAATTATTGAAACAACCTGGAAGCAAAGACAGTTGAATAAAATGAAGGTTGAATTCTTTAAAATGATCAGTTTATCGAAAAACCCACTGGAAGCTCGTGATAATCTGATCGAATGGATGGCTGGCAGTATTGATGTTGCTGATCCGATAAGAAGATTTATCGAAGGGCTTTTAGAAACATGGATGCGACAGGACATCAGAAAAAAACTCAAAGGGTGAGAACGATATCAGTTCATTGATATCGTCTCTCTTGATGGTTTACGTAAGGATATGCTGGATTTTCCACTTTTCGCCAGCAATGCATTTATTTCTTCCAGGAAACTTTCAGATTTTATAAGGCCCTGCTCCCATATGCTGGGCCTCTGTACAATCCGTTTTACCCATATACGCATGGCCATTTTAAAATCCCGTTCGTTTTCAAGAAGGCTAAGGTCAACTATCATTGCCTTTTTGCCATCGTCCCTCCAGGCGACAAGAAATGGTCCCTGCCGATCAAATAGCCCAAGGCGCTTTATCAAAGAATGCGCAGCCTTGAAGTGGTAATGTTGTAATTTTTCTCTGCAATTGGCAGGGGCACCAGCATTGATTTGCCCTGTCCTGTTCCCCGGAGCACTTCCAGCCTTAGCACTTGCCAGGTGAACATATTTACCGAGAGAGGCAGAACGAGACCTTTTTACAGTGGCATCAGAAGGTGCTTTCCTCTTATCCAGCCAGTAAGTTGGTCTTGAAAGGTGATCATTATTCTCGGCAGCCTGCTCTATTTCGCCATTTGTCATCTGGACCATCGTCTTGAACAGAGCATTACAGGCGTGAATATTCTTCCTGTTCTTTTCTCTCAGAAGCAGGGTTGCAAAACCGCCATCTACGGATTTAACGACTGTCGTTGCACCGCCATATGCGATAGCTACAACAGGGAAAGTAATATCTTCTCTCTCAGTTCTGGTATAGCTGCCACTACTTTTGTGAAGCGGAGACTCTCTGTATTTAAAGTTTGAAATAGAACCGCCGTTAATCTTCTCTTTTTCCTCAGCCTCTTTCCCCAGATCTACAGATTTATCTCTTTCGTATTCCTCCCCTTTCTTTCCTTCTATTCCTCCAATAAGAGACCCAATGCTAAAACCGGAACTTTTTTTCTCCACAACCCTCTCCCTAGGTTTCAGGATAACAACCTGAGGAGAGTGGTTTAATACACTGGATAACTGGAAGCGCTTGTCCTTAACGATGTCATTCTCACTATTTAAATTCATAGGAACCTGATCATCACCTGAATTTACTGAACATCCTGCCAGAAGCATTACAAATGCCGCCACAAAGAATGCCATGTATCCTGAAAGTTTCATTAGCCACTTAAACCTTCTAATTAAAATGATGCTTTCCAGCGAAGCTGTAACAGTTGCTCAGTACTACCCTTCCATTCGAAATTGTAGGTTTCCTGATCATTTATGTTCTGTAGCTGCGCATTGTTACTGGTATGGCTAAGCTTTGCAGATTGCGAAAATCCGTTGGTATGAACGAGGTTATATTCAACCCTGAGAACACCTCCGAACAAAAATGCTTCGACACCTGCACCAACACTGTTCTGCAATCCATTAAACTGATCACTGTTGAACCCTGAAGACATGTGGGTCGCAGTTATTGTCTGGTCCTCGGTTCGCCAGTCAGTTAATGTCGTCTGATATTTTTTCCCACACATTCCTGTTCTGGTTTCAGTGTAGGAGTACTGAACCTGAATCTGTTCAGTATGCTCAACATTGCTTGAGCTATTGTATGAAAGGTCATGTTGTAAAGAATAACCGGCTAAACCATGAAAGCCGTAAAAAGCTATATTTCTTGAGAGACGAACTCCCATCATAGCTCTGTGTGTCGGACCTACCGATGATACGAAACCCGATGACATAGTGCTGCCATCACTTCCATAGGCCAGAACTGATCCGGTCTGGATATCGGATGCTCCCAGAGTTTCCAGTCCGAATATCATACTACCTACCCGGACACTTACACCTGCCCCCGGACTACTTCCGTCAATACTCCCCCTAAATTTAAAACTATAGGGTTCTTTCAAATCTTCCTGATCCGGATCGCCAAGAAACATCCCTGTATCCAGATTAACCTGTGCATGTGAACTACAACTCAGCATCACAAGAAACACAAATACTATACTTACACGACTAAACACTTCAACTTATCTCCCGCAAACAAGTAAAACATTGGAGAACCACCGAGAGACAGAATAGTTTTTATTTAATATGTTTTAAACAATGTTTTTGAGCTTATTAACATATCAAAAATAACCGTTAATTATCGAATTTTTTATAATTTATATTTGAAAAAACAAAATTAAATTAAATATTTACTGTAAATAAATCCAAACAAATTCATGATTTACTTAAATATTTTTAAATCATGTTCACAATGTATTTTTTGCAAAAAAAGTCTAACTACAGTTTCAATTGCATTTTTTTACATAAACTCACTTTTTTCACTTTTGCATTATATTATTTTTGTTGCCATTTTAGCACATCAATATTGGTGCAAATGCAACTTAAACCAAGCAAGCTGTTATATGAAATCTTTTGTCCGGAATATAAGTGGGGAAAGGCAGGCGTCGCAGGGGGTCAGAATTACCGAGGTGGGCGTTCGAACAACCGCAATTCAATATATTCAGACCTGGGTAAGATGAAAACCGAATGAGAAACGGTAGCCTCAATCACCTTCCTTTGCCCTGCAATGAGTATGTCCGCCTTGCTTCCCGTCAGAGGACCTGAACGGTTAACTCTCTCTCGAGTGAAATACTCATGATGTAATACTTACTATAGCGGTAATAAAATGTCCCGATACAAAGTAAATCATGGTTAATGCCTGTGAATAAATAAGATAAATTAATGTTTCACTTGATATATGCCTGTAACGCCCGGTTATTATGGACTATTTTGCAGTTTCTGATACGAGAATGCTTTTAAGTTCCGGTATGCAGGAACCACAATTTGTGCCGGCTTTCAGAAGCTTCCCTATTTCCTCGGGAGTTGATGCCTCTCCTGACTGTATCAGGGCTGTAATTTCATTAAAGCCTACGGCAAAACATGCACAGACGGTCGGACCTCTATCAGGAAGACCATCGAGGCGTCGCATGGAGAAGAGGCGATTTCTGGTATCATCGGTGATACTTTCCATCCCAAACCAGGCTTCGGCGATATCCCGGTCTGCTGTAATAGCCCCGGGGCTGATCAGGACAGCGGCATTCAACGCATCATCAATAAAGTGGGCGGCACGAAAAACACCTGCCTTTGCATCTTCATAACAGACCAGGTCTTCGTGATTAACTCCAAACAATTCTGCTGACCACTGGTCCCACCCCTCTTCCGGGCCTTCAGAAAATGATGCCAGTTGTATCTGACAGTTTTCCACCCCATAGGTTGTCCAGTATAGCGGATTTCCCATTGGAAGGTGCCGAGCTGATATCAGCAATACAGAATAAGCTACTTCGACAGGACTGACTGATACAGGCGTTGCCTTACTTTCCGGCTGCCCGGACAGTTTATCAGTAATTGGTGCAACCAGATTACTGACAACACCGGAAGAGGAATTTACTCCTGTCCAATGTATTGGAGCGAAAATACGGCCCGGTAATACATCATCTGTTACTCTTACTCTCAGAATGCACTCACCATATTTTGAGTTCAGGCGTGCCAGCTCTCCATTCTTCAGACCATATTTTTCCGTATCGGCTGCTGAAATCTCGACAAAAGGTTCAGACCGGTGTCGGTTCAGGACCGTGCATCTGGCGGTGCGGGTCATTGTATGCCACTGGTCCCTGATGCGTCCGGTATTCAACCATAAAGGAAACTCATCACATATTTCAGACTTCAGCCCTTCAGGCAGCACGGCAAGGATCTCTCCTTTTCCAGAAGGAGTAAAGAAGCCGCCACTTGCAAACAGGCGCTCCTGTCCGGTTCTGCTTCCGTCCCGCACGGGCCACTGTGTAGGAGACATATTATTATATTCGTCGACAGAGAGAGCCTTCAATGCACCAATATCAAAGTCGCGTGTTCCCTCGTTTTCAAACGAGGAAAGCTTAGCATGTTCTTTGAATATGTCGGCTGCATCCTGGTAGTCGAAGCTTTCAGCAAAGCCCATACGTCTGGCAACTTCCATGACCATCCACCAGTCCGGACGGGCTTCTCCTGGAGCTTTCAGAAAAGAACGCTGTCTGGAAATGCGGCGCTCTGAATTGGTTACGGTGCCGTTTTTCTCCCCCCATGTAGCGGCCGGTAACTTTACATGGGCAAAATCCATTGTATCTGTACGGGAAGCACATTCGGATACGACCACCAACTCAGCTTTAGACAGAGCTTCGCGAACCTTTTGCGAGTTCGGCAAACTTACTGCCGGGTTTGTGCACTGTATCCAGATAGCTTTTATTTTTCCTTCGTGAAGCGCATCAAACATATCTACGGCTTTCAGGCCGGGATGTGTCGCAATATTGGGTGCATTCCAGAAGCGTTTGACACGATCAATCGATTGGGGGTCAAACTCCATATGTGCGGCCAACTGATTGGCAAGGCCGCCAACCTCACGGCCACCCATAGCATTTGGCTGGCCAGTTAATGACAAAGGACCAGATCCTACTTTACCAATCCGACCAGTAGACAAGTGGCAGTTCAGGATTGAATTGACTTTGTCTGTACCTGAAGATGACTGATTGACCCCTTGTGAGTAACAGGTCATGGCTTTTGATGTTCTGGCAAACAGATCATAAAACTCAATAACCTGATCAGCTTTCAGCCCGCATGCCTCTGCAACAGTCTCAATATCCGGCGAACTGGAAAGCGCAGCGGTCAGAGCCTCATCATACCCTTTACAGTTTGAATTTATGTATTCGTTATCGATATAACCGCCTGTTGCCAAATGAACGAGCAAGCCGTTAAAGAGATAAACATCTGTACCTGGCTTTATTACAAGACTGATATCCGCTTCCTTGCTGGTTGCGGTTTCCCTGACATCAATATTAGCCAGTCGCGCTCCACGCTCTGTGCGATTTTTCTGCATTCTCTGGAACAGGATCGGATGACACCAGGCAGCATTTGATCCAACCAGAACCAGCAGATCAGCCTGCTCAAGATCTTCATAGCAATTCGGGACTGTATCTGCACCAAAAGCCCGTTTATGGCCAGCAACACTGGAGGACATGCATAATCTGGAATTGGTATCTACGTTTGCTGTTCCAAGAAAACCCTTGGCCAGCTTGTTGGCAATATAATAGTCCTCGGTCAACAACTGTCCGGAAAGATAGAATGCAACAGAGTCAGGACCATGCTCGCTGATAATTCTTGAGAAATCTGCCGACACTTTATCCAGGGCCTGATCCCAGTCAGCCTGCTGTCCATTTACTTCAGGGAAGAGCAGCCTGTCTTCAAAGCCCAGTGTTGAACCCAAAGCACTTCCTTTTGAGCACAAACGACCAAAATTTGAGGGATGCTCCACATCCCCTTTGACGGTCCAGCCATCATTTGTATTGCCAGAAACCTCAACACCGCACCCTACACCGCAATATGGACATGTCGTTTTTGTCATCGTTCTCAATCTTGTTTTTTCAGAATCATCTAACCATAGAGAATTAATAGCTTTTGTAGCGTGAGCCGGGCTATACAAGCACCCCTCTACTGTCGCGACATTTTTGCTTTATGCCGCGATCTCAGTAATGTCCTGCCCGAATATCAAGGTGTCACGCATATTCTGGACCGGGACTTTGTTGCGGATAAGATCACTGTACCAGGGACCATCTCTCCTATCTCCCATCAACACGACACCCGCCAGAAGCTGCTGTTTATCCGCATTATGCTTAATTAACAGTTTCTTGTAGATACCGTTGCTCTGGTCCCGATAGATAAGAGGCTCCAGATCAGGCTGTGTTTCATATTCTCCTGCAGAAAATACTTCTACACCGGAAACCTTTAGATTTGTGCTTATGGAAGAACCGATATAGGCGGCTTTGCTGTCCCCTGTAAGGTGACGAGCCAATACTTCAGCCTGCTCATACAAAGGCTGGACTAGGCCGTAGGCGATATTGCGATGCTGTGCGCATTCGCCTACGGCATAGATATCCCGCCCGCTGGTCTGCATCTGGTCATTAACAACAACCCCCCGCTCGCATATCAGACCAGCCGGGTCGGCAAGAGCAATATTAGGACGTATGCCTACAGCCATGACGCAAAGGTCCGCTGGCAGGATCTCGCCTGTTTTCAATTGCACTGCTCGAATGTCTACTTCGCCTATGAGGCGCTCAGTATCAGCCTTTAGTATAACATCAATGCCCTGAGCTTCAATTTTCTTTTTTAACAGGTCTGCAGAATATGAATCCAACTGTCTTTCCATAAGACGGTCCATCAGGTGTAACAGTGTGACTTTCATACCTAATTTATTCAGACCATAAGCGGTTTCCAGACCAAGTAAGCCTCCGCCAATAACAACCGCAGTATTTTTACCACGGGCTGCTTTTTCCATGATTGATACATCTTTGAAGGCGCGGAATGTCATTACGCCACCAAGGTCAGCTCCGGGAAGCGGAAGGATAATCGGGCTGGAACCATTCGCAATAACCAGCTTATCCCAGGATAGATATGAGTTATCCGAGAGAATTACCTTTTTTTCCTCAGCACTGATCTTACTTACCCGAACACCGGTTTTAAGTTCGATATTCTGCTCTTTGTACCAGCTACGCTCTTTAAGGATAACACCTGCACGGGATACCTCTCCGGCCAGAACGGCGGATAGAAGAACTCTGTTATATGCAGGATCAGGTTCTTCACCAATGACTGTGATATTATACATATCCCTGTCAATTGCGCACAGGCACTCCAGAAAACGAAGCCCAGCCATACCATTTCCAACAACAATCAGGTTTTTCTTGATCATAATCTGTCAGCCGCCTTTTATAGTTCACTCATAAAAAAAGCACTGCTTTTCAATACGGCTTTGGAACCGCACCCTGTGGTTCCTTAAGCCTGTATACAAATTGCAGCGCTCTGTAGTTTTATGCCCATCTATATGGGCACCCATGAAACCGCGCATTGGAGAGGAAAATGCTTCATGACAGAGATCTATTTACAAGACTCATGCCAGTTCAGTTTAAAAACATTTTTTCTTTTATTATTAAGCAATTAGTCACTTAGGTTATTACAGCAAGGATCTTACCGCATATTTTTTGTGCACGGCACAATGCCGTTTAGAAACGCACTGCCCTATTTTTAGGCAAAAAAACCTTTTGGATTTTCTCCGGGTAATCGCGTATCAAATTTATCTCTGCCCTTCTCTTTTCAGGTTACGGAACAGGTTTCAATGGATAAAAAGATCGCACTTATTACCGGTGTTACTGGTCAGGATGGCGCCTACCTTGCTGAGTATCTTTTAGGCAAAGGGTATCTGGTATGGGGGATAAAGCGCCGATCCAGCTCTTTTAATACGGAGCGAGTTAACCATCTCTACAAAGATCCCCATGAAGATAATCCAATGTTTAGAATGGTTTATGGTGATATGACCGACTCTACCAACCTGATCAGAATTATACAGGATGTGCAGCCGACAGAGATTTATAACCTGGCAGCGCAGAGCCATGTTCAGGTAAGTTTTGAAACTCCGGAGTATACGGCCAATGCTGATGCTCTTGGTACGTTGCGACTACTTGAAGCGATCAGGATTCTGAAAATGGAAGAGCGCGTACGGTTTTATCAGGCATCGACATCGGAGCTGTATGGGCAGGTTAAAGAAGTACCCCAGAATGAAGATACGCCTTTTTATCCACGATCTCCCTATGGAGCAGCAAAGCTTTATGCCTACTGGATTACTGTAAATTACAGGGAAGCATACGGAATGCATGCCTCCAATGGCATATTGTTTAACCATGAAAGCCCGCTTCGGGGCGAAACTTTTGTAACCCGTAAAATTACCATGGCGGTCGCAGCGATAGAGAAGAAGCAACAGGACGTTCTTTATCTCGGCAATCTGGAAGCCAAAAGAGACTGGGGGCATGCCCGGGATTATGTCGAGGGAATGTGGATGATGCTACAGCAGGAGATACCAGGCGACTATGTACTGGCTACAGGTGAAGCCTACAGTGTTCGCGACTTTGTTGAGGCAGCATTTGCAGAAACAGGTAGGACACTTGAATGGCGTGGCAACGGTGTTGACGAAATTGGTTATGAGACGGGGACTGATATTATTCGGGTTAGGATAGATCCAAGATATTTCAGGCCGACAGAGGTAGAACTTTTACAAGGAGACGCCACCAAGGCGCGTGAGGTGCTGGGATGGGTGCCGAAAATCGGGTTTCGGGAGCTTGTTGCGGAGATGGTTCGGAGGGATATGGGGTAAGAAAAAGGCTCTCGCTGAGGAGAGCCTTAATCAATCAAGACTGTTATAAATTAGTTCAGGTGAAGAGAAAGACCTGTTCTGACAACAGTTGAGTCAAATTCGAAACCTTTGTCATCGAAGTTATAGTGAAGAACTTCACCACGCAGGCTCATGCCTTGACCGAGCATGTATTCGCCACCACCACCGATGACGTAACCAGTCAGGTTCTCTTTGCCCAGGTCAATTTTTGTAGAGCCAGTCAAACCTGCCAAGTTACCGCTTCCATTTGCATTAAGCATTAAACTAGCATCCAATTGAGTCCAAGCAACACCACCTGTCAAATATAGAAGATAGTTGTCATTTGCATAACCTACACGACCTCGCAAACTAGCCAGATAGTCCATCTCAACTTTAAACTTAGCAGATCCATCAAAGCGCCCAACCTCTTCTAAACGAGTTGGCCTAAAACGAAGCTCATTATCTATATAGATAGCCCTAGCCTCAGCACCGACATCTGAGGTTGTTTTTGAAAAATCTCCCTCAATACCAAAGACCAAATGGCGTCTCTGTACATTGTAACCCACATGCACACCGCCCAAAGGCCCATCAGCGTCATTATCAGCATCGTAGATAAACTGAATTGTATTAAAAATTGGAATATCTATTTGCCCTGTATCAAAGTCCTCACCGAAATCAGCTCCATGATCCACAAATGCATATCCCAAATGTCCACCTGCGTAGAAACCGCCCCATATTACAGGTTTGTAAAGATCACCTCCAGCTAATGCTGATGAGGTAAACGCAGAAGCCAAAATTGCTACTGCTGCCAGTTTTGACAGTATTTTTTTCATCTTACTGAACTCCCAGTATCCACCATTTTCATAATATGGAGATATGTTAGCCAGTTAGATGAGTCTTGTTAATCCTTTTTCTTAACTTAAACCCCTAATTAAATTGTTTTACAATCACTTTACCGCATAATAGCCACTATTCAGCACACAAACCTTACGAATTTAATTCTATCAAATCAACCACTTACCCACTCAGAGATATTTAGTGTTGCTCAAAAGCGGCTAAATGCCATAAAATTGTTACAATCAGGCTGGAACGGTATTATAATAAGTTCTGAGTTGCAGGATACTCTGCATCTTCCAGGAGTTTTTAACTTTCGAGAAATATTTTTTCCCAGAGTTCTGCCCTGTTTTTCCATGTGTGGTATTGTGTTTCTGTAATAGCTGCCTCATGTAGCCGGAGCCATTCCTGGTCATCCTGCAGTATTTTTAAGGCGGCTTCTGCCATTTCCTGCCTGGTTTTTACTATGATGCCGTTCTTGCCATTTTGAATACGGTCTCTAATACCGCCTATTCCCATCGTTACAACCGGGAGACCACAAATTACGGCTTCGTGTGCGACATTGCAGAATGTTTCCTCTGAATGCCCCGGATAAAACATAACCCGACTGTCGGAATAGGCCTGTATCAACTGCTTCTGAGGTACAAGGCCTTTATGAATAATATTGAACTCAGCCAGATCTTTGCTAATGAGATTATCGGGCAAACTACAATAAAGATGTAATTGAGCAGCTTCCAACTTCGGATGGATGACCTGCTTCCACATATTAATAACAGAATCCAGGTTTCTCCCGCCCTGCGAGGTAAAGATAGCAACAGGCTCAGGAGCTGTGCCCTTTCGTTCTGCATTAAGAAAGAACTCCTCAATACCATGCTCAATGACGTGGCGTTTTGAAAACGGGAAAATGGCCGGAGTTGTATGTATCTGATAATCTGTAACAAAGACAGCTTCGGGACGATGTTTTATTAAACCCCGGATACTTTTTTTAAATCGGGACCATCTGTTCATTGGGTTGTGCACCCACACGCATTTCCTTTTTGCGGAAACCAAGTCAAGATAGCGGGGATACAAATTTGCAACTGCCAGGTCGTAATGCTCTTTTCCCGGTTTAGCGGACCAGATTACGCCGTTGTGCTCTTCAACGCCCTGAAAACCAGTGATGCCCTCGACATAGTGCCCCCTGGCCGCAAGACATTCTGCAAGGATAATTGTGGTATTCTGAACCCCACGCACACCTTCTTTTCCAAGCATAGAACCGCAGTAATCGCTTACCGGGTGTAAAAAGGCGATTGTGGCCATCAAGCTGCCTCCAGAGGATAAATGTGCATTACAGTGCTATCAGAAGTACCAGGAGGTTGTAGCATTTTGATTGTGATTTTGTCTAATGTTTTCATGCTACTAGGAAAATACAGTGCAAACATGGGTAGTAATTAACACAATGCGAAATTATCGATTATCCTCTTCTACAAGTTCCTGTAGAGGTATGCCCGGCTTTAAAGCTACCTTACCAAACCATAAAAGTGGGTATAAGTGACGGTTGAGATCTTTAGTTATTGAACGCTTTATTTTACCAAGGCGGTGCATAGAAACAAAAACAGAATACTTCCTTTGCTGATTAATTGAATATTTTTTTTGCTCAATGTACGTATCGCACTCAATCGGAAATGGAGCTGGATAAGGCAACACATCTAAAGTTTTTAGCGTTGAATTCCAATATTCGAATAAAGCGTGGTCTATGGGGCTATACATAACAGAAAGCCTATTTAAGACCTTAACGGCTCCAGAATAATTTAGAATATAGCAGCCTGTAGATGTTGTGGGCTTTCTAGAAAATACCAGTGTTCGACTACTATACTCTCCTAGTTTTATCCCAACTCTGTTTCCTAGTTCTTTAGGACCAGATAGCTTTAAAGCTTCGCAATTCTTGGGAAAAGGCGTCTCCGATTGTACCCACATTGGAAAATCGTCATGGAGCAAGGTATCATCTTCAATAATACAAACTCTTTCAATCTTTTTCTGTACAATCTCCTTAATGCACAATAAATGACTAGCATAACACCCCAGTTCACCATCCACTGGGGGGCGGTTTTTTAGATCAAGCTTGAGTGAAGGGCAAAGTCTTGTTTTATCCTTAAAACTCATATTCTTACCATAAGTAGCCTCCCTCCTTTCGTAAGATAAGCCAAGTGCATCCAGACGCGTAGATATTTTTTCCCATCGACCTTTTGATTGGGGAAGGTTGATAACCCATATTGGAATTTGGGGCATACTACTCTTGTTCTAATTATTGTTGCCTACGTTAGTTTTACTTTCATAGCAAACTAGCTTGCTGTGAAACTTGGGTGATTAAGGTTAAATTACATGTTCAACAAATACCATAACCACACCCGCCGCTTCTGCTTGCTTTTCAGGAAACTATTGCTCCAAATTTCTGACATATTGATGGTCTTAAATGTATGGTTAATTGCATTTTTCAAGGTCTTTTTATCAGTAGTATTTTTAGCTTTTTTTATTTTGCGCTTAATAACCCCATATAGATGTGAAACAATTAATGCGACAAACATCTCACGTTCTTCGGCATCCTCAACGTACCGCCCCGTTTTGGAGACAAACTCGATCAAATCAAGAATGGCTTCTGAATTTGCTGTCTCAACAAGCCCAGTAGGTGTTTTTCTATAGCCGTAAAGGGCTTCCTCTAAAAAAGCAATACGCTGACATTGAAAGATTATGTCAGGCATAACCGCCATATCTTCCCACTTTCTTCCAGTCGGAAATATAACTCTGTTCTTCAAGATTTCAGTTTTGTATAAGGTTCCCCATACAAAACTTTTAAAAGTTTTGTGCCGTAAATATTCTTTATATGCTTGCCGCTTCTCCAAAAGTGTATTTCCCGTTAAAGTATCAATATATTTTTTCTGTCCACCACTCGTTATTCTATAGTGTCTAGCAATTACTATATCACTTGCTACTTCAATTAAATGCGACTGAAGCTTTTCAATTGCATACGGCTCAATAATATCATCGGAATCAAGAAAGAAGAAATACTTCCCTTTAGCCTCCTCTATCAGGCGATTTCTGGATCCGGCTATTCCATGATTTTCTTGATACAGCAACCTTATTTTGCTATGCTTGCTGGCCAGCTCTGTCGCAATTTCTATGGATGAATCTGTAGATCCGTCATTTAACAATAATAATTCTATATTGCTGTATGTCTGTTGCAGAGCACTCTCTAATGATTCCCTCAAATGCACTTCGGCATTATAAAAAGGCACAGCTATTGTCACTAATGGGAGTTTCATAGGGCACTCAATATTTCAATTTTTCTTTTCAATATTACGAAGCTCTGAATCCATTCAGTTAAGCCCCAACGCAATTCCATGTTTTTCACAAAGGTTGTATATAAAGCTATTCTCAGGAGGATGCTTCTGCTTTTGTAACTTTATTTTTTCATTCCAGAAATGAATGGTTAATGTTCTGTCTGAACAATAAGAAAATATATCCGCACCTGGTATAAAAATCTCATCAGCATTACGATAAGGTAGAGGGTAAAAAATATCTGTTCCCTGAGCATATCCATCTAAACCTAGCTTCAAAGAAAAATGCGTTAAAGCTCTCGGGCCAGTTGCTCCCCAGCCAGCTTTTGTTATAGGTTTATCTGCCTTTACTATTGATAATATTTTCTGCTTAACTTTTTTTCGAACGCTCCACCAGGGAGGCAGAAATGGTCTCGAATATATATAATCAAATAATTCAGTTATAATTTCAGAAGAACCCGGTAGATACAGAACAGCACAATTAATATAATTTGCAGCTTCATAACCAAAGATATAATCAACCTCTAAGTTAATAGGGTGCATTACATATATATCTGCATCAACCCAATAGCCAACCTCATGTTTCATCATCTCGTACCGAAAGATATCAGACCCCAGAGCATAACTTTTTCTATTTTTCATATCATAGCGAAGCAGTTTATTCTCTGGTAATATCTCCCGCCCATCCCGAACTTCGATTCCCTCAGGTACGTTTTCCACTCCATAATATGTGTACAACCTGACATCATGCCCTGCATCCAGTCCTGACTTCAGACACAGCTGCTCAATATAGCTAAGCTTCCCACCAACCCATAAAGCATTTAACCTGGGAAGCCCATTTTTATTATACATTCTTGTCGTTTACTCCACCCGAACCTCATCTCCAGCAACCGCATAGCTGCGCTGGTAGTTGGTGTTTAGTATTGCCACACATTTCTTCCAGATATCAAGCGATACATTTTCTGCTACTTCGAAAGTATCAAAGCCGCAACGCATCATGAGGACGGCCTGGTCGGGGAGGACGTCGCCGGTGGCGCGGAGCTCGCCTTCGTAGCCCAAGTGTTCGCGGATTGTGCGGGCCTGGGAGTAGGCGCGGCCGTTGGCGAAGGTGGGGAACTGGAGGACTATAAGGTCCAGCTTGCCGAGAAATGGCTCCAACAGTTCTGCCTCAATGTCACTCGGGATGATTACTCCGAGTTTCAGGTTCTGAGCTTTCAGCAGATCTGCTTCTTCTTTCAGGCGATCATAGGATACGATGACTGCACCTGTTTCAGGTGCAGCATCTGTGTCTTCAAGTCTCTGCCAGATATTTTCGACGAACTCGTTGTCTTTAATTAGCGGCATAGACAGCCTCCTTGAATGGCCCCATGCCTACGCGACGGTAAGCCTGAAGGAAAGTTTCGCCTTCGTTACGGAGGCCTTTATAGGTTTCTACAAGTTTCTCGACGACGCCAACAACTTCTTCATATGAAAAGCCTGGGCCGATGATTTCACCGATAGAGGCTGTTTCATCGCCGCTACCGCCGAGTGTTACCTGATAATATTCCACGCCACGTTTTTCGAGGCCCAGAATTCCGATATGGCCTGCATGGTGGTGTCCGCAGGCGTTGATGCAGCCCGAGATTTTTATTTTCAGCTCGCCAACATCTTTCTGGTTTTCAATATCAGCGAAACGCTTGCTCAGGTCCTGCGCTATTGGAATAGAACGGGCTGTTGCAAGTCCGCAATAATCCAGGCCCGGGCAGCAGATCATGTCCGTGATCAGGCCAAGGTTTCCGGTAGCAAGTTCCTTTTCAACCAGTGCCTGCCATACAGTGTACAGATCTGACTTTTTGACATCCGGCAGAACAAGGTTCTGTTCGTGAGTTACACGAATTTCGCTGTTGCCGAATTTGTCTGCCAGTTCCGCAACGCGGTTCATTTGCTCGGTGCTGCAATCTCCAGGAATGCCGCCGATTGGTTTCAGAGAGATATTAACGATCGCATATCCATCGATTTTGTGTTTTGCGACGTTTTTTTCCACCCATGATGCAAAGGCAGGGTCCTGCTGAAGCTTTGTTTCATATTCTGCAGGTGAAACAGAAAGTCCTTCATATTCAGGAGGTCTGAAGTATGCCTGAATACGCTCGATTTCTTCTCCAGGAAGAACAACTTCAGGAGCATCGATACGGGCATATTCAGCTTCAACCTGACGGGTGAATTCCTCTGCCCCCAACTCCATGACAAGGATTTTGATACGGGCTTTATATTTGTTATCGCGACGGCCGTGCAGGTTATATACGCGCATGATGGCTTCGATATAAGAAAGGAGTTCTTTTTTCTCCAGCCATTTTCGTACGGTTACACCAACACATGGAGTTCGGCCGAGGCCACCGCCAACCATGACTTCAAAACCAACCTCACCAGCATCGTTTTTAACAAGCTTCAGGCCGATATCATGGAAGAGTACAGCGGCGCGATCTTCTTCTGCACCAGTAATTGCAATTTTAAATTTGCGTGGCAGATAGCAGAATTCCGGATGCACAGTTGACCACTGGCGCATAAGCTCTGCATATGGACGCGGGTCTTCCAGCTCATCTGCAGCAACACCTGCCCACTGGTCTGTTGTTACGTTTCTTATGCAGTTACCACTGGTCTGAATACCATGCATTTCCACATCTGCCAGATGCTGAAGGATGTCCGGGGTTTCCTCCAGTTTTGGCCAGTTGAACTGCACGTTCTGACGTGTTGTGAAATGCGCATAACCGCGATCATATTTATCGGCGATGAAGGCCAGCTTTCTCATCTGATTTGATGACAGCGTACCGTATGGAATTGCTATGCGCAGCATATATGCATGTAACTGCAAATACAGTCCGTTCATCAAACGGAGAGGTCTGAATTGCTCTTCGGTCAGCTCGCCTGACAGACGACGCTCGGTCTGGTAGCGGAACTGTGCAACTCTCTGGTTTACAAACTGTGCGTCAAACTGATCATATCTGTACATGAACGTTCACCTTTAAAGTCCATCAATGAATCGAGGATCTTTTGAATTTTAAATTATTGCTTATGAAACGGGTTATACTGCGCTGTTCCAGATATCTTCGCGAACGCTTGGGCCTGTGGCTCTCATATATTCGCGAAGGTGAACTGGCTTTATTTTATCGCCATCCTGCTCAATATCGACCAGGTATGGACCTATGACGATATTGGCGGCTTCGGCTTCCTCTCCTTTTTTCAGGAGATTATCCATATCTTCGTCCGAGGTCACGACGGCGGACTGGTTTACGTCACCAGTCCAGCTTCCATCAGCTTTCAGGAAGACAGCCAAGCCGTTTTTCAGATCATTTGCCGTTACGATTTTAGGCAAACCTTTTTTTAACTTTACCGCCATGGTCTCTAACTCACTTTATGCTTTCAGTGCTTATGCCCTTTGGGGAACAGACTCTTTTGGGAGCGACAGGGGCACAACGTTTTCCTGTTTAAACTTCACGACTTTTCGGGGACGAGACAGTCCGGCATGGGACCAGTCATTCCCGATAAATATTATTGCAGGGCCTTTTATACCAGCCTGCTCTACGCATATATCCAACTCATCAATATTTGTGGAAACGGACTTCTCGTTTTTCAAGGTGCCATTTTCCACGATCACAACCGGCGTTGCAGGGTCTATGCCTGCATTTAACAGCTGCAGTTTTATTTCTCCGGAGTTTCTTACACCCATATAGACAGCGAATGCCTGACCTTCAGCGGCAAGCATACGCCAGTCATGTTCGGGAACTCCATCAACTGTTGCACCTGTCAGTATCGAGAACACCCGGTGATGCTCCCGCATTGTCAGTGGAAGCTCTACGGATGCCGCGCAAGCATGTGCTGCGGTTATTCCCGGAACTATTTCCACCTCAACTCCGTGAGGCTGTAAGGCCAGTAACTCTTCCGAAGCGCGACCAAATACGAATGGGTCTCCGCCTTTCAGGCGTGCAACGGTTTTACCTGCCAATGCTTCCCGTAATAAAATACGGTTGATTTCCTTTTGCGGCGTTGTGTGAGCGCCGGGCTTTTTGCCTACGAATATTCTTTCTGCATCACGTCTTGCATATTCCAGTATTTCAGGGTTTACGAGACGGTCGATAACCAGCACATCTGCTGTCTGCATATGCTGCTGGGCCTTTAGTGTCAGCAGACCGGGATCTCCCGGACCACATCCAATTAATGCAACAGTGCCAATTTTCTGATCTGGCTCTACTGATGCTGCGACTTCCTCTTCGAGAACCGCTTTGGCTTCATCCTGTTTTCCTGCCAGAACCAGACGTCTGAATTCGCCACCCAACAGGTTCTGCCAAACAATGCGCCGCTGACGGCCATCTTCAACCTTTTCAGCTATAAAATTCCGGAAGCTGTTGGCATATGCGGCCAGCGTTCCGTAATTTGCTGGCAACCAGGCTTCCAGTTTTGACTTTATCTCTCTTGCCAGAACCGGCGCAGTGCCTTCAGTTCCTATCGCTACTGTGACCGGATCTCTATCAACAATTGCGGGCGTAATGAATGTACACAAATCCGGACGGTCAACAACGTTTACGGGGATATTCCGGGCCTGTGCTGCATGTGACACGCGCTCGGCCAGATCATCTTCCTCGATAGCGGCATAAACCATACGGTAGCCGCTTAAATCCTGCTCAGAAAAGTCTTTATTGTGGACCTGAATTCGACCGCTTTGTTTCAAAGCCTCAATTTCAGGGACAATTTCGTGCGCGATCAGGTCAATAGACACATCAGTTTTTAGCAGAAGGCGCAATTTCTGTGCAGCCTGTTCGCCACCACCAACAATCAGAACCCTTGCTTCCTGCATGTCCATATAGACAGGAAAATACCTCATTAGTCAGACCACCTTTTATACTGGAATGTGCTGCACTTATCCTCTGTACAGCAAATATTCTACCTTAAACCCATAATGGCCTGCAAAAAACGTGCCTTACTGGTATACCTTTCATCCGCACAATACAGCCGTAAAATAGAATGTTTTTCTGGAAAAATCAATATATTCGTTATCATAACAAATATTTTTTCACAAAATCCTGTATTTTAGATAATATTTTCCTGCTTTTGAGCGGTGCATATATATATTTCAACGTCATTTACCAGTAATATGTAAATCGCTCAACAGATATTAGAAAAAGATGATACTCAGTAAATGATGATTTTTATCCCAAATAGAGTGGTATCGTGCAGAAAATTAACGCAGTTTTCCACTTCTGCCTTAGTTTTGGGGCATATTTTCGTGGTCACACGAGAATGAGACCTGTATTGTTTTTGGGAATATGAAATTTTAGCTGGTGAACAGATGACGTCAAATTATGTGGGTGAGGATACTGAAAGCTCCAGGCCTGTTAAGGAATTCCTTCACCGGTTAACACTGGGGCGCCTGGTCAGAACGCCGTTTTACAGAATGCGTTTCGGGCCTTCGGCTGAACATCTCAAACTTATCCCCCAGGACCTGAGAACTGCTGATCCCAGCTTTACGACAGAGGTTTATCACGGACATTTTGGACTGGCCGGGGCTGTTGCTACGACAGAGGGGAAGTCTCCGTTCAGGCTGACACCGCCCAATCTGGCGTGGGAAGAAGAGCTGCACGGTTTTGGCTGGTTACGGCACTTTAATGCATCCAATAATGAGCAGGCCATTATTCAGGCCAAATCCCTCATCAGTGACTGGATCAAGACCTGCTCGCGCAAACGTGGTGTTGCCTGGCAGCCCTCCATTGTTTCGCGCCGGATTATTTCATGGATCTGTCATGTTGCTCCACTTCTTGAGGAAGAAGATCATTATTTCTATGACAAGGTTATGTGGAGCCTGACGCAGCAATTGCGTTATCTCTCAACCTTTTACCAGAATATCAAGGATGGTGAGCCGCGTATTACAGCATTGATGGCGCTCACTTTTGCCGGGCTTTGTGTTGGTGGACAGTCGCAGCTTCTGAAACTGCACCTTCCGAAACTCCGATACGAGCTGAGCAGACAGATACTGGAAGATGGCGGTCATATTTCACGGCATCCATGGGTTCCTGTGAATCTTATGTTTGATCTGCTTCCGCTGAAGCAATGCTTTGTTGCTCTTGATCTGGAGCCGCCAGATGAAATTCAGAATACGCTGAAACGTATTTCTCCCATGCTGCGCTTTCTCAGGCTTGGGGACGGTTATCTCGGGCGGTTTAATGGCATGACGGCTACCATGCCGGACAAGCTGGCGACGATATTGTCCTATGATGATTACAAGCTTACGATGAAAGGACAGGCAGAACACAGCGGTTACAGCCGGATTGAGATGAACAAAACTATTGTTGTGGCTGATACGGGTGCTCCGGTTGATGTGAGCATGAGTGGTGAGGCGCATGCGGGGTGTCTGTCTTTTGAGATGAGTTCGGGTGTGTATCCGATTGTTGTAAACTGTGGTGCGCCGGGACCTGCCAATCTGGACTGGCGGCTGACTGCCAGAACTACGCCTTTTCACTCAACACTGAGTGTAAACAAGAATTCATCTGCCAGACTGATCAGCAGGAACTTTCTGGGCAAGACGCCGGACAGCTCTCTTCTGAAGGGACCGGACAATATTACGGTTGAATGTTCGTCCGACCCTGACGAAGCAATGATTAATGCAAGCCATGATGGTTTTGCTACGCGGTATAACACGATTTACTCGCGCAAGATTTTGCTAAAGGAAAATGGGCGCCTGCTTGAGGGGCATGAGCATTTATGGCCTCAGGACAGTACGCCTTCGAAGCAGAAGAGATTTCCGTTTTCCCTGCATTTTCATATACATCCTGATGTGCAGGTGACTTATGCGGAAGACCGGCAGGGAGTTATTCTGACACTGGCAAATGGCGAGATCTGGACGTTTGCGACAACCAACCTTGTTCCTTCACTGGAAGAGACCATGTTTCTTGCTGACTATCGTGGCCCACGCCGATCATTGCAGATTGTATTGCGCGGTGTCTGCAACGCCAAGGCGAAATTTGTCTGGACCTTAACCAAGACACAGGATGCAGATGAAAATACAGCACCACTTCCGGTTCCAGACAAGACACCGGCCAGGCTGGCAAGGCTTCGCAAGAAACTGATATTTATGGATCCGGATCAGGGCGAGGACGACTTTAACTGATATATCGATTTGATGCGTTACTCTGTCGATTGTCAGTTTGCTATGAATATATTATAGATTACCCATAACCTCCTGAATCTAACGCAATCAAAAGCATTCCTTCGAGGAAACCTTCCGGGTTTCCCTGAAGAATGCTTTACTATTTGGAGTATGCCAGATGACCCAAGATCAATTCCCTATTAAACGTGCCCTTATCTCTGTATCTGACAAAGAAGGCATTGAGGCTTTTGCGACTGCTCTGGCAGGCAAAGGTGTTGAGCTGATTTCGACGGGAGGCACAGCGAAGCTTCTGAAAGAGGCAGGACTTGATGTTAAAGATGTTTCCGAAATCACTGATTTTCCGGAAATGATGGATGGGCGTGTAAAAACCCTGCATCCGAAAGTTCATGGCGGACTTCTGGCGGTTCGTGGCAATGCAGAACATCAGGCATCCCAGAAGGAGCACGGGATTGGTGATATTGATCTGCTGGTGGTTAATCTTTATCCGTTTGAGAAGACAGTTGAAGCAAGAGCTGACTTTGATACCTGCATAGAGAATATTGATATTGGTGGTCCAGCAATGATCCGTGCGGCTGCCAAGAACCATGCAAGTGTTACTGTTATTGTTGAGCCCTCTGACTACACAGCATTGCTGCTGGAAATGAGCTCCAATGATGGAATGACACGCAAGGAATTCAGAACAAAGATGGCTGCGAAAGCCTATGCACGTACGGCAGCTTATGATGCTGCCATCAGCACATGGTTTGCCAATGAGCTTGATGACCAGTCCCCTGACTATCGCAGTTTTTCCGGCAAGCTTTCGCAAAGTCTTCGTTATGGAGAGAACCCGCATCAGTGGGCTGCTTTTTATCACAGTACGCCTTCCAGATATGGCGTTGCAACCTCCCAGCAATTGCAAGGGAAAGAGCTTAGCTATAATAACCTGAATGATACGGATGCCGCTTATGAGCTGGCGGCAGAGTTTGATCCGAAAGTCAGCCCGGCAATTGCTATTATCAAACATGCCAATCCGTGCGGAGTGGCGCAAGGGTCGTCTCTGGTTGAGGCATATGCCAAGGCACTGAAGTGCGATCCTGAAAGTGCATTTGGGGGGATTGTTGCGGCGAACCAGATTCTGGATGCTGAAGCTGCTGCGGAAATTGTTAAAGTATTTACAGAAGTGATTATTGCTCCTGATGCAACCGATGAAGCAAAAGCTATTATTGGGAAAAAGAAAAATCTTCGCCTGCTTCTGGCTGGCGGGTTGCCGGACCCCCGTGAGCCCGGTGTGATTACCAAGATGCTATCCGGTGGTTTTCTCCTGCAGGCACGGGACAATGGCTGTGTTGATGACCTTGATCTGAAGGTTGTTACCAAACGCCAGCCGACGGAACAGGAACTGGCTGACCTGAAATTTGCTTTCAAGGTCTGCAAGCACGTAAAATCGAATGCGATTATCTATGTTAAAGATGGTGCTACTGTTGGTGTTGGTGCAGGACAGATGAGCCGTGTTAACTCCTGCCGTATTGCTGCATGGAAAGCCCAGGAAGCTGCGAATAAAGCGGGTGAGGCAGAGAGTCTGGCCAAAGGTTCTGTTGTTGCATCTGATGCATTCTTCCCGTTTGCGGATGGATTACTAACCGCCGCAGAAGCCGGCGCAACAGCTGTTATTCAGCCAGGTGGTTCGGTCCGTGATGAGGAAGTGATTGCAGCGGCTGATGATGCCGGCCTTGCAATGGTTATGACTGGTATGAGGCATTTCAGGCATTAGTCCTGAAGAGAATTCCATAAATTGTGGAGGGATGGTTTTGTGAACCATCCCTGCCATCCAGGGGGGATGAGGAGACTATGCGGTTCGTTCAAATATCTTAAACTTAGCCGCCCCCTCTCTAGTCCCGAGGCTCCGGGGTGTCCCAGAAGCTTCGGTTTACTTCTTTATGCACATCGGCTTTAGATAGACCAATATCCTTCAGCATTCTGTCATCCAGTCTGCTGAGCTTATAACGCTCTCCCGCTACGTTCAGGCAATGTAAAAAAAGGTTAATGGAGTATTTAAAAAATTCCTTAACCCCGGTTAAAGACTGAGAATTTGCACAGTCCTGATGTCTTTCAATATATGCCACGACAAACCTCCTCCTCTGTATGTTTGATCTCGTGAGCTGAATATAGGGGGACTTTCTTGATAATAAAAACTAATGTTTATTATATCTAGCATAAGAGGTCGTTATGAATTTATCTATCTGGCCATATTGCCAGATAGTTCAAAGAGTTAGCTTCTAAACTCCGACAAACTGCATAATGCTTCCCACTTTGCCTTCTAAATTCTTGGCGAAAAGTGCAAAATCACTTATTATTATGGAATGGGTTAATTCTGCGGGGGCAATCATGACAGATAATAATCAATCACCAAAAGAAAACGCACCTTCCAATGTTGAGAAAGCAATCGGGGTTATTTTTGCTTTTATGATTTTTGCGCTGATTTCCTATACCATTGTAGGCGGGGTGAAAATTGAGAAAGAAAAACTGCCGCTGCTATATGTCATGATATCCCTTATGGCAGGTGCTGTTGTTTCAACAATACCGGGCTTTCTGAATATTGATTACTCTGGCAAGGGCATGACATTACGTGCTGCAGGCGGGGCAGCGGCATTTGTACTGGTGTTTGCCGCTTTGACAGAAATGGAAACTCCCCCCAGTTCGGAGAAGAAAAGCACCACCCCGGTAACAACCACTTCGACCAAGTCTCTCACGTTCAAAGCGACTTCATACTGCTCAATGACCAATGTCTATGGCTTTGGTTTTAATGACAATGTTACCAGTGCCCAGCAACTGGCCATCCAGAACTGTGTTGCCCGTGGCGGTATTCCGAACTGTTGTGCGAACAGCATTCGGGTTGAACAAGTGCAGAAGTAACCAGCTTTTTTTATTTTCTACGGGCTTATCCACGCTGGTAATTTGATTCTGATCCGGAGGATAAGGAAACACCTCCCAATCTATTGTCATCGTCTGGCGTGGTGCTGTGGAGCGCCAAAAAAAGCAATGTAGCCCGTGCTTAAAACCTTACCAGTTTCAGCTTTCCCTGACGCAATTGTTCAGCACGCCTGTTCATCCAGTGACGGACTATGTAATTATGCAACCATTTTTTCCAAAAAGGGAAATCCTGAGTATATACGGCGTAAAATTCATCCGGTGTTGCGAAGGTTCCGTAATCATTATTAATTCCGGTATGTTGAATGAATGTGTTTTTTCCGCACCATTTTACCTGAAAGTTTGACAGATCCTCTACGCCTGCTCCGTATGAGCATAGCCCCTGATTACCGTTGCCTAAACCTCTTTGCAGGTTTTTCAGGTATGGGTCATCCAGAATGAAACCTTCGAGATGCACCCATCTGTTTTCGTGGCATACCTCTACCCATGAGTGAAGAATATTTTCCGGGGCTATAGGGTATATCAGTTCGGGCACTATTCCCCGTTGCAGGGATTTATGGATTGTGAAGCCATGCAGTCGGCATGGAATATCAAGGGCGCGAAGCAAAGCCATAAGCAATGTGCCCTTTGTATTGCACTGCCCGTAACCATCCTTCAATACGGATGATGCCGGAATATTATCGCTTATATTATAGCCAAACTTTATTTCGTTTCTGACAAAGTCATAAGCCGCCCCTATTTTTTCGTAGTTGCTCAACTTTAACCATCCCTGTTCCTGTATGAGGGAGGCTATTTCCGGCTTGTCGAAGTCAAGAATTGGGGTTGATTTGAGATGATCTTTATTAATTTCAGGCATTTTCTGAACTCCCTATCTTTTGAAGTTCATGGAATATAGTATCTCTAGTGACTAGAGCTTCAAGAGGGAATCTGAAAAAAAGATTATGCTTAATAATATATCGCCAAATTATCCTTCAGCCAGAAAAGCAATCATCTCAGGGTTAAACTCATTTGCGATACTGACATTAGGGGCATGGCCACCGTTCAGTATTATATGTCGTGCAGCAGGGATAAGTTCTGCCAGTATAGTCTGGGTTTTGAGGCTAACCGTTCTGTCCTTTGAACCGCTTACTATGAGAGTGGGGGCTGACAGGTTTTTCAGTTTTTCTGAAACATCAAAATTCTGTACCTCGTGGATTGCCTGAATATAGGCATCTTTTTTTACCTTCAATATATGGCTTCTCAATAGCTTTCTGTATTCCAGCTCTTTTGCGGTGGGAAAAATATAATGGGAGAGCCCCCAGGCTATTGCATTCATGCTCAGATATTTAACCAGAAGCAGTCTTGCGGGAAAGTAGAGGCTGGATGCGGTGTCAAATTTCGAGAAAGTGCTGACTAATATTATGCGGTTTACTCTTTCCGGATATTGAAGAGCTATAAGCTGAGTTATTGCACCGCCCATGGACAGGCCCATAATATCGAATAGTTTGATATCCAGATGGTTCATCAGACTGATAATATCAGATATCATCAGGTCGAAACTGATTTTATCATGGGATGTGCTTAAACCAAAGCCACGGAGATCCGGCGCTATAACTCTGTAGCCTGCACTGGCCAGAACATCGAGCTGCCTGCTCCAGGTGTCAGCGTTTGTGCCCAGACCATGCAGGGCCAGAATTGTTTTATCAGCATTTTTGTTGTGATCTACATAGGCGATTTTACCATCGTTTACTCGGGTAGTTTCGCGATGCAGCAGATAATCAAGTTTCATAGGGCCCTAACAGGTTACGCAGACTTTGAAGATATATGGATGTTCCGGAGATATACAAGTGTGAAGGCCTTGCGATTATTTACCTTCCATTCGATTGCAACTCATACCTTTTGAGCAATTACTCTCCATATAAATGTCATTATTATGTGAAACCTATTGCTATTAAGGACCAATAATTAAAAACAAAACAACAATTAAGGCTCAACCCATACTTCACCGTTGAGTTATGTTGAGGGGAAGTAGAAATGGGGAATTTTTTCAGACTGATCAGGGTTTTGCTAATTGCTTCCATAATACCGGCCATCGGTTTAGCAACCAGTTATTTTATTCTTAAAAACGTAGACAGCAAACTTGTTGTACAAAATATTCCATCAGCAACTATTCTGTGTAATGCACTTCATGCCGGGAAAATTCAGCCAGATGCCAATAAAAATATAATCAGCTTCTGCCAGGAAGTCAGTGGTTTGCAGTATCTGTTCTGGGCCAGCATCATTGCGGCTATTATATCCTGCGCTATTCCGCTGTCCTACTGGTGGGCATCGATATCGGCCGGACATAACCGGCACAGGATATCGATGATATTTCCGCCCCTGCTAAGATTCTCCATTTTTATTCTGGCAATTTCTATCTTCCTGCAGGGGGCTATACTTACCTATTCCGCCTATCTTGCAGAGTCGCATATTCTGGGACAGGTGCATCTGGTGATTATTGGTATTATCGGTCTGGGTGCAGTAATAGGTGGTTTCGGGCTGATTGGTGTTGCTATGAAGGTTGGTAAAAAACTTGAGATGCATCAACTGGGCAAGTTGCTGAAAAAAGAAGATGCGCCGAAGCTGTTTGGCTTTGTTGAATATCTGGCAAAGAAGCTTGGTGCACGACCTCCTGATAATATTGTTGTTGGTCTGGAGCCTACCTTTTATGTAACGAGCGGCGATGTTCAGGTAGCCAGTGAAGAGAAGCCGGTCAGTGGCGAGACGCTGTATATTTCGGCCCCTCTGAGCCGGCTGTTGTCACAAGAAGAGCTGGCTACGGTTATTGGTCACGAGCTAGGCCACTTCCGGGGAGCTGATACCGAATACAGTATGAAGTTTGCTCCGGTATATGCCGGGCTGGGTCAGGCCATTCAAACCCTGGGTGGAGAAAACAGTGATGTTATCACTCAGGTTGCCTGTCTGCCGGCAGTATCCATGCTGACATTTATGCATAGAATGTTTGCCACTAACGAGGCCAAGGTCAGCCGTGAGCGTGAATATGAAGCCGACAGAGCGGGGGCTTCAGTGGGGTCTCCATTTGCGCTATCGGTGGCTTTGATCAAGGTTTCACTTTATGCGAGCATCTGGGAACATGCACGTGAGCAGAATATTCACCGCCTGAATGAAGGGAAAGTTGCGGATAATCTTAGTGTGGTCTTTCAGGATGTTGCCAAATATGATGTAGAGCATGACAGCCTTGAAAATATTATGAAAGAGTCGCTTGAACAGAAGATTGCTCATCCGACTGATACCCACCCGCCAGTTTCGAAAAGACTTGAAAATCTTGAAGTTGATCACAGCCATATAACCAAGGCCATGCTTATGGTGCCGGAACAGCCTGCGATTGACCTGATTGATAATCATAACGAGATTGAAGTTGAGGTGACTATGCAGGAGCACCACCTGATGTTTGCAATCGGTGTGGCCCAGCCTCCCAAAGAGGGCGAGGAGAATGTTAATCAGCTACTCTATGCAACCTACAGTCTGGCTGCTGCAATTGTGTGCGCTGACGGGGTTGTTGATCAGGGAGAGATCAGCACAGCAGAGGGTATTGGCCGTCATATGTTTGAGGATTTTGATCCGGTGGAGTTTCGTTATTACTGTAATAACCCGTCTGAGATTCCTGATCATATTGAATTGGCTAAGGCTATGAACGAACCACTTGACCAGGATGACAAGATTATGATTATGCGATATCTGCAGGAGATTGCGAAGGCAGATGGGCAGGTTTCTCAGGAAGAGATCGATCTGATGGTACCAATTGCGCAGGGACTTGGACTGGTGTATCCGGTGCCGATGCACAGTGAAGCTTCATAACAACTTCATGAGCAGACCTGAGCCAAGTATGATCAAGAATATCAGGATTATTTTGCGGAACAGTTCGGTAGAAAGTTTTTGCCGGATGACTGTTCCTGCCTGTACTCCGATGAATACAAAAATCAGCCCAATTACAGACGAGAGTATGTGGCCAGAATTCATATAGCCAATATTCATTAATGTAGCTGCAAGGATAAGACTTGAGAGTGTAAAAGAGCAGTTGATGGCCTGAACAAAGCGATTATTGTCCAGCTGCAGGGACATAAGATAAGGGAGAACGGGCATAACCTGTGAACCGGTTGTGCCATTGATCAGGCCTGTTATGAAACCTGATGGCATTGCCAGGGGACGCTGCACATTTACAGGAAGAGTAAAGGCAGGGTTTAGCAAAGCAAATATTGCATAGCCGATGAGTATTATACCAAGTGCTGCTCCGCTGACCAGCGTATCAAGCCTGGTCAGCAGCCATATTCCGATCAGCAGGCCGGGTATGGTGCATATAAGCATCGGCCAGAAACGCACTACGGTTTCGCGGAAATGACCTGCACGATACATTGTCACGATGTTGCTGGTTACTGAAGGGATTATGACAAGAGGTATGGCAGTTTTGATATCCAGTGAAAGCGCCAATATTCCAAGGCAGGTGGTTGAGAAACCAAGTCCGGTTAACCCTTTTATAAAAGCAGAAATGAAGAACGCTGCTGATAACAGCATCAGGAGAGTTATATCCATACTTTTGCCTGCTCCAGGATATTACATTGATGGAAAAACTATTCATGAGAAACTCAATAGAGAGGCATTACAATATGATTAAAGTTATTGTTTGTGTATCAAAAAAAGCAGACCTGAGTATGGAAGAGTTTATTGAACACTGGCAGGTTACACACAGGGAACTGTTAATGAAATATCAGGATGTCCTTAAAATAAAAAAGCATATTCAAATGCTTCCCGATAACGCCCAGCTTCAGGCGGGCCTTGATATGGCCTGGTCTAAAGCGCCCTATTGTGATGGAATTGATGAGACCTGGTTCGAGTCTGAAGAGGCTTTTCGGGAGCTCAGGAACATACCAGATGCCGCAAAGGCTCTGCAGATATTACGTGAAGATGAGGTGAAATTTGTGGACCATTCAAAGACATATGGCTGGGTTGTACGGGATGCGACGATCATTGAATAGATTTGGGCGAAAGGGTGCAGCAACACTATTTCGCTGCACCTTATCTTTCGATATTACTCTTCTACCTTATACTCACTTACTTCGGTGAGCTTCATGCTGTAACCGATTTCAGGAGCACTCTCGGTTGAAAATTTGCCTGTACCCAGTTTTCCTGTGATATAAATCGGTGTGTACATGTCTACAACGGGAACGCCCTTTTCACTATCGACAAGGATGATCTGATTACCTGGAGGAGGTGGCACGTGGATGCAGGCTCCGATATAGGGAACAAGCATAAACTGTTTAACGTTCGTTGCCTCAAAATCAAGCGGGACCATGTAACCTGCAATTTTGACCTCTTTTCCCGCATATTTCCGGACCAGAGGTGCTGGTATTTTTTTCATTTCCTCACCAGCTGCTTCACTGGCTTCCTGCTTTTTACGCTCTTCTTCCTGTTTCATTTCCCAATCAGGGATCTGATCGACAGATGTGAGTGTACTGCCAGGAGGCACCAGATCCTGCCATTCTATGGTCGTAGTTTTTTCAGTAGCATAAGTTTGTGGAATTGTGATTAAGACAAACAGAACCGCCATTGTGGTTTTGATCAGCGATTTCATCTGCATACTCCTTAATTTTATTCTATAATTACTAGTTACGAACCAGCATTCCATCTGCCAGAGACAGGCCATAGGCCCTTATAGCCGGGATGAGGCCAACAATGAAGCCGGAAGCGCAAATTCCTACTAAAATACCTAATTCCGTCATCGTTAATGGCGCAATTTCTATATAGAGACCATAGCTGGCATTGATAACAGGGCGAACGAGGAAAAGTGTTATATATAGAGATATAGTGCCTGCTATTACACCAAGTGTTGTCAGAAAGCCAGCTTCCGAGACCAGTAATCCCATTATAGTATGCGGCCTTGCACCAACGGAACGCAGAATTGCGATTTCGCGGCGGCGCTCGTTCAGTGTGGTCAGAATCATGGTTACCATACCAAGCAGAGCCGTGAGGATGACCATTAAGGATACGACTGCCAGTGCGGTTTCTGCTGTTCCGACAAGGCTCCATAATTCCTGAAGGGCAACACCGGGGAGAATGGCGGACAGAGGCTCCGGTTTATAAGTATTTATATGGCGCTGCAGTCGGAAAATTGTGCCTTTTCGCTTCAGACCTATCAGTGCCGCCGTGATTGATTTGGGCTCCAGCTTTAATTCCTGAAGCTTTTCGATCGGGATGTTAACTCTTCTGCCCGTCTGCCAGCCGACATGAATGGCTTCTATTGCCTGAAGGCTGACGAATACGGTTCTATCGACCGGTGTCCCTGTGCTTTTCAGAATGCCAACAACTTTAAAGGGCTTGTCCTTGTGCTTTACAAAAGACGTTGCTCCCAGACCATGAGCAATAATAACAGAAGTATCGATTTTATATCCAAGTGCTTTGGCGACATCAGCTCCTATAACAGTATCCAGCAAGCCTTTAAAAGGTGCACCTGACTGAAATTGTAACTGCTGTTTACTGCGATATTTATAGTGCTGAAAGAAATCTGTTGTGGTTCCAAGAACCCGATATCCCTTATGACTGTCTCCAAGAGACATCGGAACAGCCCAGGCTACTTCGCTGCGCTTTGCAATATCCTGATAACTTTGCCAGTTAATATTGGCAGTGGCATTACCAATGCGAAATACGGAATATAACAGAAGCTGTACACTTCCTGCACGGGAGCCGATAATCAGGTCGGTTCCTGATATGGTATTCGCAAAGCTGGACCGCGCCCCATTTCTTATTTTTTCGACGCCCAGAAACAGCATTACACTTAATGCAATTGCTATTACTGTCAGCAATGCAGTTAACCAGCGGTTAGCTAAAGACTTTAAAGCGAGACGGAATATGATCATTGCGCTGCTGCCTTATGAAGATTGATCATATCTGTAATATTCATGACATGGTCAAAATTTGGAGCAAGAGTTTCATCATGGCTGACCATTATCAAATTTGAATCAGCCTTAAATACTTCTTCGGACAGCAGTTCAAGGAAGTGTACCTGCATCTGCCTGTCCAGTGATGATGTTGGCTCATCTGCAACTATTATTTCAGGAGATCCGATAAGTGCCCTTGCGGCTGCAACACGCTGCTGCTGACCAACACTTAGCTGTGCTGCTGTTTTTTTATTCAGGTTTTCATTGGTTAACCCCAATCGCTCAAGGAGACGTATGGCTTCTGTATTTATGTCACCTTTGGCCATAAGCGATTTTTTGCGCTGTTTTGCAAAACTGAGAGGCAGAACAACATTATCAATTACGGATGCGTATGGAAGCAGGTTAAACATCTGGAATATAATACCAAAATGCTCCCGCCCTGCTCCACCCAGCGCTTTCAGGTCCTGTCCCAGTATTTTCACTGTTCCGCTATCCGGGGTAATGATCCCGCAAAGCAGACTGAGAAAAGTAGATTTTCCAGAACCAGAAGGGCCAAGAAGCAAAAGGCTTTCACCCTTTTTGACCGTAAAGTTTTCCAGTTCCATGGAAAAGGCACTCTGGCCTTTCCATGAAAACCGGATGTTTTTCATTTCAACAATATTGGACATTATAAAGGAATCCGAATTTCTTTAATTACAGAGTTCCGCCCAGATCCAGGTTTGGTTTATCCTTTTTAACTGTATAGGATTTCTGTCCCTGGCTTCCGACGACATTGACCTTAACCTCTGCAGCTCCGGAAAATTTTGAGAAATATTTAAAATCGATTGATTTTATAGCAGTCGGTTTTTTGCAGTAAAGCGCATATTCAGCATGGGCTTCAGTGTGACCTTCACCGCCTTTTTCCGCTTCAACTTTAACAGAAACATTTTCTACCTTGCACGCTGCATCAGCGGGTAACACAAACAGTTCCAAAGGCCTGTTCAGAATGTCAGTAGCTTTTTTGACAGCAGCTTTCTGCTCATCGGTTTCAGCTTTAGTTTCAAACCCGAAGAGGTCAGCTCCGGGTACTTCCAGTTCCAGTAGTATTAACTTGCCTTCTGTCGCAATATTCAGTGTGCCATGACCATGCTGGTGTACACTTCCTGCAAAGGCTGAGGTTGAAATAAGGGTTGCAAATAGCATGAAGCATTTTATTAGCGTTTTCATCTGCCTGACCTTCTTAATGTTATAATGTAACATTTTCTAACACAAGTTTGCTCTGATTTCTAATCATCTCTGCCCTTCATATGCAAATATATTATAAGAATTACCCCTATCGACAGGGAAACACTAAAAATATCAGTCACTTGCCTGAATAAAAAAAATAATGTCACGCTGTAGAGATATATTATAGCCAGTGCATTAATGAAGTTATTTCGGATAAACAGGCCCAGAATGACCATAAGGCAAAGAACCGGGAAGATATATGAGCCCTCTGTCAGGCTGTTAACTGAAACCCCTAGCAGAATCAGGGATCCGATTGCAGTCAGAGCAAGAGAAGCATTTAATCTGGTGTGATAAAAGAACAGCGCTGCAATGGAGAGAAGGTAGACGACGGATGTCAGAGTCTCTCCCATAAACAGAAACCTGCCTGATGCCATGAATATCAGGACACATAAACAGTATATGAAAACCGGAGCATCGGTTATACCAGCTCTCTCTTGCTTTAGCTCACTCATGATATGTCTTTTTCTTACTCACAAACATGCTTCAATTTTAATACCAGCTCTTTTTGCAAAACTACTTTGGAGAGAAGATAATTTATATAAAAAAAGAGAGCTTCCAAATGATGAAAGCTCTCTTAAGGCAGATAATAAAATTCAGGTCAAACCTATTCAAGACCACCCAGATATTTTTCAGCTTCAAGCGCTGCCATACAGCCCATACCGGCTGCTGTTACAGCCTGACGGTATGTTTCGTCTGTGACATCACCGGCAGCATAAACTCCCGGGATATTTGTAGCCGTTGAGTCCGGTGCTGTTATCAGATAGCCGTTTGGTTTCATTTCAAGCTTGCCTTTGAACAGCTCTGTTGCAGGAGCATGACCAATCGCCACGAAGATACCATCAGTTGCTACGTCCTGTGTTTCACCAGTTTTGGTGTTTTTCAGTCTTGCACCTGTTACACGGTTCGGGTTTTCTGTTCCCAGAACCTCTTCAACAGCATGATCCCAGATCACTTCAATTTTCTCATGTTTCATAAGACGTTCCTGAAGGATCTTTTCAGCCCGCAGACTGTCACGACGATGAACAAGAGTTACTTTTGAAGCATGGTTTGTCAGGTAAAGAGCTTCTTCCACTGCTGTGTTACCACCACCTACAACAATGACTTCCTTTTTACGGAAGAAGAAGCCATCACAGGTTGCACAGGCCGAGACACCAAAGCCTTTATATTTTTCCTCTGACGGGAGGCCTAACCAGCGAGCCTGGGCACCAGTACAGATAATCACGCTATCTGCTGTATAGGTTGTTCCACCATCACCAATCAAAGTGTAAGGGCGTTTTGAGAAATCAACTTCCATGATGTGGTCAGTTACAATCTGTGTACCGACATGTTCTGCCTGAGCCTGCATCTGCTCCATGAGCCAGGGACCCTGTATAACATCAGCAAAACCCGGATAGTTTTCAACTTCTGTCGTGATCGTTAGCTGACCGCCTGGCTGAATACCCTGGATCAATACGGGCTCAAGCATAGCGCGAGCCGCATATATTGCCGCTGTATAGCCAGCAGGGCCAGAACCGATGATTATTAGTTTATGGTGGCGAGTTGTCATTAGAAGCCTCAATCTGAACGCGTAAGTTTTACCGGGTTATATAGGCTATTTTTCCGGTAAGGCAAATTTTTATGATGATATTCCAAGACACCCGGCCATATTCGGACCGGGTGTCTGTATTTCAGGCATTACAGGTTTTCAGCATTTTCTGCCAGATAAGACGCAACACCAGAAGTTGTGTCTTTCATTCCGGCTTTACCTTCCTGCCAGCCAGCAGGACATACTTCACCATGTTCTTCGTGGAATTTCAGTGCGTCTACCATGCGCAGAGCATCATCAATGTCACGGCCAAGAGGCAGATCGTTTACAACCTGGTGGCGAACTATACCTTCTTTATCGATAAGGAATGTACCACGAAGGGCAATACCATCTTCCTCGATAAGAACACCATAATCACGGGCAATTGATTTACGCATGTCAGCAACCAGCGGGAAACCCAGTTTGCCTACACCGCCTTTTTTGATGTCAGTATTACGCCATGCAAGGTGCGAGTATTCAGAATCAACGCTGACACCGATTACTTTTGCGCCGCGTTCCTTGAATTTTTCCACACGGTTATCAAAAGCAAGAATCTCTGAAGGACATACAAATGTGAAATCAAGAGGGTAGAAGAAAAGAACGCCGTAGCTGTCTTTAAGATATTCAGTCAGGTTAAAATCTTCTACGATCTTATCATTTTCCAGAACTGCAGCAGCAGTGAAATCAGGAGCCTGTTTTCCAATCAGTACGCTCATGCCATACCTCATTATTAGTAATTTTCTAAAAAAAGCGCTCTCAAACGGTACACGCTATAACTTAGACTAAGGTTTAAGGTATGGCCAAAACCGGTGCAATGCGATTATTACCGCACCGGGATTGCAAATTCACTTTTTACACAGCAAAAACAGTGAGTTGCGTCAAATTGCAGCAGAGAAATATGGTTCACCACCGTTTTCTGATTTCATCTGCGATCACACTTGCAGAATCGAGAGGCTCATACTGCCAGTCATCAAGTGTCGTTATACGATCAGGCAGCAGGCGCGTTGCTCCATAGTTCTGGAGCGATGTATGAAAACGGTCAAACTTGGCAGAACCACCATCCGGCATAAATGTATAAACAGGGCGTCCCGTACTACAGGCTTCTCCGGTCATATTGACTGAATCACCCGTTACAAGGAAATAGTCCGCTTTGGCGAGGAAATGGGCATACGGGTTTTCGCCCTCTCCATCCCATAGAACACGAGGGCGGTCTCTGGTTACGATTTCGACAGCCTCAGACAACTCTTTTGGAGTGCGTCTGGAGGGCGTTATAAGAAAGCTCGCTCCCAGTTCGCAAAGGTCTTTTATTGCTCTTATCAGGCGGTTTATCGAAGCTGATTTGTAGCGATAGACTTTATTTGGACCGCCGAGGGTAATCATTACTCTCGGGTAAGGCATGGAGTCCAGCAGCTCATGGGCCGCGCCGCGCAATTTCTGGAGTTTTTCGAAGCTGTGCGCGTGGGGTGAGGTTATTGTGGTGATAACTTTGGGACCCCGCATTTTATCATGCTCTGACGCCCAGATAAGATCAGCATACTCACACGAGTGCCGTGGGTCCTGAAGATACACTGTGAAGGTTTTTGAACCAACGGCACGCTTGATTTCCTTCAGATAGGCCTGACTTATACGACCACAGGCAATTGCAATATCAGGCCATGGAGGATTTAGCGGACTATCAGGATAATTCGCTGTGTGCCAGGGCACAACAGGCACCCATGGAGCGAACCATTTCCAGGGGCCTGTGGGAGCGGCTTTGATAAACTCATATTTTGTATTCAGTGCTTCAGCGACGCCGATGCACTGAGCATTCATTCCGGCCTTGCCACCGGTAATTATCCAGGCAGTCCGTCTGTTCCCATTTTCAGTATCTTCAGGGGACATATCCAGATCTTCATCCTGCTGTTGTTTATTATTGTTGGACTGCACGGCTTTACTCCGACCACATCGCTTTTTATTGTTGTATATTTGTGCGCAGCAATATATTTTTCATTCTAATCTAGAGTAATACTATTCTCAATATGAGATATAGCAAATGGGGCAAATTGCTTTAGGTTCATTTTCAGGTTCAGGTGTTGCCTTTCAGAACGTATTTACGGCCCCTGTTTACCGGTATCAATATTATATGTCTCAATGTTTTGTCTTTAAGTTTATGTCCTCATTGAGTAATAATGTTACTTAAATTAGTGCGTTTTTTTGCATATCAGCATAGAACTGTAAAGGCATTAAAGAATGACGGCAGTCAGAGCGCAGAACTCCAGAGCAAAGCAACGGAGCCAGAATCCATATATTGATCGGGCCTATACCATGCGAGACCTTTTAGACGAAACAGATTTGCGCATTTTGTACGAGTTGCAGGAAAATGGCAAAATAACAAATGTGGAGCTGGCCAAGCGTATTGGGATATCTGCACCTCCGTGCCTGAGACGTGTGCGGGCACTGGAAGAAGCCGGTATTATTGAGGGGTATCATGCCCTGATTGATGGCAAGCATCTGGGGTTTGAGCTGACCGCCTTTGCCATGGTGGGACTACAAAGTCAGGCTGAGGCGGATCTGATCGCTTTTGAGGAGGCGGCAAAATCCTGGCCTATTGTTCGGGAATGCTACATGCTTTCGGGAGAGATTGATTTTATCCTGAGATGCGTGACGACTGATCTGAAGAGTTTTCAGGAATTTGTCATTCATGAGCTAACTGCCAGCCCAAATGTGGATAGTGTGAAAACGTCTCTGGCTATCCGGCAGTCGAAATATGAAGTGGGAGTGCCGATTGGTGAGGCGTAAGAGTGGAAGCTTTTGTGAGAATGCTATGCATAACACTCTCTCAAAAGCTTTTAACGGTTTTAGATGAACTGGACTTTCAGAAGTTCATAAACTTTTCCGCCACCGGGTGTGGCTACTTCGACGCTTGCACCAGGTGTTTTACCGATAAGGGCGCGGGCGATTGGGGAAGTTACAGAGATTTTGCCCTGTTTTACATCTGCTTCCATTTCACCAACAATCTGGTAGCGCACTTCTTCTTCAGTATCCTCATCTACAAGAGATACTGTGGCGCCAAATTTTACATTTTCGCCAGACAGTTTGTTTACATCGATAACGTCAGATCTCGACAGGTAATCTTCTATTTCAGCGACTTTGGCTTCATTCAGTCCCTGTTGTTCTTTGGCGGCATGATATTCCGCATTCTCGGAAAGGTCGCCATGTTCGCGTGCTTCCGCGATAGCCTGAATGATGCGGGGTCGTTCAACAGATTTGCGTCTATGTAATTCTTGTTCCAGAGCTTCGAAACCTGCAATGGTCATCGGAACTTTGTCCATCGACATATTGAATTCTCCTTGGCTAATCTGAAGCCATGTTCAGAAATGACCTATTATTATATAAGTAAAAACGGGATTAATCACGTGTAAATGTTAACCCATACGCTTTTTTTAGTGACGTTTTGAAAGGTAACTTTGGAGTGGTGTAACTTTTAAACTATCAGTTTTTAAGGCGGCTATTGCCTTTGTTACTGCAGTCGCACCAGCAAGAGTTGTATAGTATGGAACATGATGCATCAATGATGTCTGACGTATTGACCGACTATCATTAAGAGCCTGAGCCCCTTCTGTTGTATTGAAAACTATATCAACCTCACCATTTTTAATAGCGTCAACTATATGAGGGCGTCCTTCTAAAACTTTATTTATCTTTTTGCAAGTAATACCTTGTTCTTCTAAATATCTCTTTGTTCCGCTTGTTGCAATAATCTTGAAGCCTATTTCAGTAAGTGACCGAACTGCTTCTGTAATTCTCTCTTTATCAGAATCTTTGACGGATACAAAAACTGTACCTTCTGACGGTAATTTTAATCCGGCACCAAGCTGGCTTTTCGCAAAAGCGATGGCATAATCGGTGTCGAGTCCCATAACTTCACCTGTTGAACGCATTTCCGGGCCAAGAACCGGGTCAACTCCAGGGAATCGGGCGAACGGGAATACAGCTTCTTTTACGGCAATATGATCGCCGGTGAATTTTGTCAGGTTAAAGTCTTTCAGAGGCTTTCCGGCCATAACTTCAGATGCGATGCCTGCAATCGGATAGCCGATTACTTTTGCGACGAACGGAACTGTACGACTGGCGCGTGGATTGACCTCAATAATGTATATTGTGCCATCCTTGATCGCGAACTGGATGTTCATCAGTCCGATGACGTTGAGAGCTTTTGCCAGGTCACGGGTATGGCGCTCAAGTTCAGCTATGGTTTTTTCGTCAAGTGAGTGTGTCGGCAGAGAACAGGCGCTGTCACCTGAGTGTACTCCGGCTTCCTCAATATGCTGCATGATTCCGCAGATAAATACGTCTGTACCGTCAGCAATTGCGTCTACGTCAACTTCGATGGCATCGCTAAGATAACCATCAAGAAGAACGGGGCTGTCGCCTGATACGACCACTGCGTCTTTAATATATCTTTTAAGCTGGGATACATCATGGACGATTTCCATGGCACGGCCGCCGAGGACATATGAAGGTCTGATTACAACAGGGAAGCCAATTTTGTCAGCAATTTCGAGAGCCTGCTCCGCGCTTCTGGCGATACCGTTGCTTGGCTGTGTAATACCAAGCCTGTCGACAAGCTCTTTGAAGCGGTCACGATCTTCCGCAAGATCGATAGCGTCAGGCGATGTGCCAAGAATTGGTATATTGGCCTCTTCCAGGGCAGCAGCCAGTTTTAGCGGTGTCTGACCACCAAACTGTACGATAACACCCTTGACGGTGCCATTCTGCTGTTCCTTGCGAATAATACCTACGACATCTTCTGCAGTCAGCGGTTCGAAGTAAAGGCGGTCTGAAGTATCATAGTCTGTTGATACTGTTTCCGGGTTACAGTTTATCATAATTGTTTCGTAACCGGCATCTGTCAGTGCGAAAGCCGCATGGCAACAGCAATAGTCAAACTCGATACCCTGACCGATACGGTTTGGGCCACCACCCAGAATAATAACCTTTTCCTTATCAGAAGGGTTGGATTCGCATTCTACTTCATCAAACAGACCGGATTCGTATGTTGAGTACATGTAAGCGGTTGGAGATTCAAACTCGGCAGCACATGTATCAATCCGTTTGTAAACGCTTGTAACACCAAAATCTTCACGGGCTTTACGAACTTCGTTCTGATGGGTGTCAGTAAGCTCTGCCAGTCTTTCATCAGAGAAGCCCATAGCTTTAATCCGGCGCATGGACTGAGCTGTATCAGGTAAGCCTTTTTCCCTGATTTCCGCTTCCATATCAATGATTTCCTGAAGCTGTTCAAGGAACCATGTATCAAGGCCACATGAGGCCTGAATCTGAGCATGATCGACCCCCATGCGTAATGCCTGAGCAATCTTCAGAATACGATCCGGTGACGGTGTACCCAGCGCAGCACGGATAGCATTTTTATCATCACCCTGCCCTATGCCTTCAAAGACCATGTCATTAAGACCTGTAAGGCCGGTTTCCATTGATCTGAGCGCTTTTTGCAGAGACTCTGCGAACGTCCGGCCAATAGCCATAACCTCACCAACCGACTTCATGGCTGTTGTCAGGTAAGGAACTGCGCCCGGGAATTTTTCAAATGCAAAACGAGGGATTTTGGTTACGACATAATCGATTGTCGGCTCGAAGGAAGCCGGAGTGCTGCCCCCTGTGATGTCATTTTCAAGCTCATCAAGGGTATAGCCTACAGCAAGCCTTGCTGCGACTTTTGCAATCGGGAAGCCTGTGGCTTTTGACGCAAGTGCCGACGAGCGTGAAACACGCGGATTCATCTCGATGACAATCAGGCGGCCATTTTCAGGATTTACAGCAAACTGTACGTTTGAACCGCCTGTTTCAACGCCGATTTCGCGCAATACGGCTATGGAGGCGTTACGCATGATCTGATATTCTTTATCAGTCAGTGTCAGAGCCGGGGCGACAGTTATTGAATCACCTGTATGAACCCCCATAGGGTCAAAGTTCTCGATCGAACAAATGATGATACAGTTGTCGTCTTTATCCCGGACGACTTCCATTTCAAACTCTTTCCAGCCAATGATTGATTCTTCGACCAGAACTTCGTTTGTGGGTGAAGCGTCTATTCCGCTATCAACGATCTGATAATATTCTTCCTTGTTATAAGCGACACCACCGCCGGTGCCCCCCATAGTAAAGGATGGACGGATAATGACCGGAAGGCCAATATCCTTCAAAGCTTCCTCAGCTTCCGTGTGGTTATGGACCAGATGAGATCTTGGTGTTTCCAAACCAATTTTGTCCATAGCTTCACGGAATAGCTCCCGATCTTCAGCTTTATCAATGACAGCAGCTTTCGCCCCGATCATTTCAACACCGAATTTTTCCAGAACACCCATTTTCTCCAAAGACAGGGCAGTATTCAATGCAGTCTGCCCCCCCATAGTTGGAAGCAATGCGTCCGGGCGCTCTTTCTCAATAATCTTTGCTACGATTTCCGGTGTGATTGGCTCGATATATGTCGCATCTGCCAAATCAGGGTCGGTCATAATTGTCGCCGGATTGGAGTTAACCAATATGATGCGATAGCCTTCACTCTTCAGCGCTTTACACGCCTGAGTTCCGGAATAATCAAACTCGCAAGCCTGACCAATCACAATTGGGCCAGCTCCGATTATGAGGATAGATTCGATATCTGTACGTTTTGGCATGGGCGTGTAACTATATCCTGCGCTTAAGGCGCAGTTTCGCTTTTTGAGTTGCTGTTAGGAAAACCTAGCCGCGTTCCTACACTATTGTGACGAGAAAACCAAACAAAATCAGCATTAAGAGATTTATGTTTTCATGTTTCAGCTATTATTTGCTGATTTTCTATAGCCTTAAGCCTGAAAACTGGCCATGTGGCCTAAAGCGCTCAAGATATTCAGGGACAATAGCATCTACGGTATTATTGCTATTTACCCCCAGGCTTTCCAGAGTACGGCCTTCTTCTTCAGCTTCCTGACTTACGGTATTATGGTATCCAAGCTGTGTTACCTGATCCATAGTCAGTGGTGGTTTTGGCAGCACGGATAAGAATGGTGCCATCAACCACTTAGCCACAACTGATGGCACCCAAAGCAACAAGCGTTTACGGTCAGAGAATTCGAGAGTTTTCCGCATGACCTCTTTTAAAGTCATGATCTGCGGGCCACCCAGCTCGTATATTTTTCCTTTGTCCGCTCTACCTGACATAGCGTGCAATATAGCCATTGCGACATCGCCGACATAAACAGGCTGTAATTTCGTTTTTCCTCCGCCAATCAATGGCAGGGCCGGAGAATACAATGCCATTTCCGCAAATTTATTAAAAAACTGATCTTCAGGGCCGAAAATAACAGACGGCCGCAGTATGACTGCCGCAGGGAACTCTTCCAGAACTGCTTTTTCTCCCAAAGCTTTTGTTTTTGCGTAGCGAGAGCCTGATTTCAGGCTGGCGCCAATTGCCGAAACATGCACAAAAGACTTTGCACCTTCAAGTCGTGCGGCTTCAGCAACTGTCCGGGCTCCGTTGTGATGGATATTTCTGAAAGACTGTTTACCTGACTGAAAGAGAATACCAGTGAGGTTAATAACGTGGTCAGCCCCGATAACTGCATGTTGAACAGATGCTTTATCATTTATATTTGCCTGGACTGCATGGACCTGTCCTACGCTGCCTAAAGGCTGAAGATGCTGGGCCAGTTCAGGTCGTCTTACTGCAACCCTTATTCTGTAGCCTTCACGAGCAAGGACACGAACAAGATGGC
>JBOEGA010000083.1:0-8994 GCA_050633205.1 Methyloligellaceae bacterium
TACTGGGACTGGTAGGACATGATTTTTTCGTAGTGCGGAGACTTCCAGTCCACCTTATCGGAATACTGATAAACGCCACCCCAGACGGGATCAAACAAATTCAGAGCAGCATCGAGGGTTTGTTTCGCCTGTCTTGCGAATTTTTTATCACCATTCATGGCCTGCGCCATCGCGTAATCCATGCTTTCGGTATGGATAAATTTATGTATTTCACCCCAGCCGCCATTTTTCGCATCATAGACGCCATTATAATTTCCCAGCAGATGTTTGCGCTGCTCTTTGGACAGGAAGGATTTATCTGAAATGGTTGGCTGAATATCTTTGATAACTGATGGCCCAGGTGATGGATCATCAATGATTGCCTGTAGAAGGGAAATCATTCTGACCGGGGGGATGTATCCGCGCAGCTTAACAATCTCGGTACCATCAGGGGCAAAGACTATAGTGGCTGGCCATCCCCAATCTCCATAGCGGTTTGACAGTTCAAGGTTTTCATCCTGATCCACCCGGACTGGGAGATATTTTTGTGCGAGAAGCTTTTTAACCTGCGGATCAGCATAGGTTGTTTTTTCCATCACATGGCACCAGTGGCACCAGACGGCTTCAAGATCCAGTATTACAAAACGGTTTTCTGCCTGGGCGCGTTTAAAGATATCCTTTGACCAGGGGAGCCATCCATCTGCATCTCTGGCCTGAACGCTTACCGGGGAAACAAGGTAAACAACGGTCAGAAACGTTAAAATTACACGTTTAATCATAATCCCTCACTGATTTCGCAAATCAAAAGCTTTTCTTATTATCTGATATACGAAAGGGATGACTGATTGGTTTCACTGGTGGGAATATTGGCTGTTCAAGATAAAGTTACCTTGGGGTGAAGGCAGGTCGGTGAATTAAGGCGGGATATTGAAACCCCGCCTGTTTTCATGCCTGTAGCTATTTAAAGAATGGCAGGAATTTAGGCACTTTGTTACGGTAAGAGGTGTAGGTTTCCCCAAGTTCCTCGATAAGGTCTGCCTCTTCAAACGGCGTAGCCAGCATTATGTAGATCAGTGTTGCCAGGGCAAACACGAGATGACCAGCCGTCAGATGTGGCGTTGCCAGAGGTGCCGTCATCCAGCCCAGACTGATCGGATGTCGGACAAGGGCATAGAGATAACGAATAGTCAGGTTTGTGGGTTCTGGTGGCGTTTGCCTGAAGTTTTCCCAGGCCTGAGCAAGCCCCATAAAGCTGAAGTGTCCGAAATGGAATGTTGCCAGAAACATCATCGTCCATATGGACAGATATAACGCATAGATTGCTATAGCCCCCCATTGAGACTTAACCTCCCATATGGTGATCGGTATCGGGCACCACAGGTGGACAAGAAGCGCTGTCATCGCAGCAGTCATATACAGGTAAGTTGCACGTTCAATGGGTTGTGGTATGAACTTTGTCCACCAGCGTTTGAATGAAGTTCGGGCAGTCACTGAATGGTGCAGACCAAAGAGACCAACAAGAGACATATCGATCAGGACTGCTGTCCAGAAATCTGTTGTCTTTCCAATTGAAATGCTTTTTGGCACTCCAAAATCAGCAAGAAATCCCACGATATAGACCAGACTTGCCGTTGCCAGCACATATCCGCCAAGGGCATAGGCAAGCATAAAAGTTTTACGCATCATCGTACTTATCCTTTTTAAAATGTGATTAGCGCCAGTTTTTCTGATATCCGGCATGGGTTTCGAGGTAAGAACCAGAAGAAAAATATTTATCGTAGAAATCAGTATCGAGCTGGTGCGCCTGCAAATATGTCAGGCAATGGATTGCCGGAACAGTTGCAGGGAAGCGGCCAAATTTCTGTTGGATATAATCAGCCATTACCGAGACACAGTTTATAAACTCATCATTGATGGGAACGGCACTTTTTCTAATGGCTGCACTTTCCTTGTAAGGTCCTTTTGTTTCTGAGTTAAATGGCCCGCCTGAGCCGAATTTTCGCTTGATAACGGACTCTACTGCTGCACGCATATCTTTGAAGTGCGGAGGACAATGACCTTCAAATACTCCTTTCAGGCCAGTGATGTGAGGCAATGGCCTGTTGGGGAGCATTTCAAAACTGAAACCAAGGCCTGGCACCTCGGGGTCGCCACTTGCACCAAGGATGCTGAACGGATTGATGCCGTCATACATCCATCCACCAAGCCCCATGGCCTGAAGCATTAAAGCTCCGGAATAACAGGATGTTGCCAGCTCCACAGTTACTTCCGCCATACCCTGTTGTTCGAGGAAGGTCAGAGGAAACGGGTTTTCAATATCAACGATATTCCTGAATTTCTCTATGCCGGGTATGGGCTTGTTATTTACGTCATCATAAATGCAGGCCCCATTCTGCACGAGATAGCATAAGACAAGGATCATATGCTGTGCGAGATCAGCAACCGGGATTACCAGAGTACTTCCGGGGACATTGGCACACCACTCGTTGTGCATTTCCATATGTTGTGGCTGTGCAGGTATTTTCAGGCGGCCATCAGCAAGTTTGACAATGCGGGATTTATGCTCCTCCAGATATGCATTCAGGTCAGTCTGCCCTTTCGCACTCTTTGCTGTTGAAGCAGGCATATCTTTAGTGGACAGGAAATAAACACCGTTGTCATCTGTGTAGAAAAAATCAGTGGTATGAAACCCTGCTGCGGATGGGAAAGTCCGCCCGCCGGCTGCCCCTGCATAGTTTGGCATTTTGGGCAGATAGTTGCGGTTGTAAGGTATAAGGTTTGCCCATCCTGTATTGCCGGCAACTGTAGTCAGCAACAGCGCCTGCTCCAATTCTGACAAGGGGGCTGGTTTGTGCTTCGAAGTATAGGCCAGTGGTCCTTCCGGGATCGATGCACCACGGGCAAAGCGCCTTGACCTTCTGCCATGAATAGCTTCAAGGAGGGGAAAGTCTGCAGCTTTAATCAATCCTTCAGGTAATTCAGGAAGTTTATTTAACATGATATTTCCTTTTGCCTTTAACTCATTTCCTGAAGCTGTCGCACCCATGCCATTTAATATTGCTCCGGCACCAATCATCGACACTCCAAGTAATCGTCTGCGAGATGTTTCAAACATTGTCTTCTCCATTGCAGCGCGAAGTTTTTTCAATATTGCGCATGCTTGAGGGGGTGCTTTGCCAGAGAATGGGGGCCAACCGTTAGATGGATATTTGACAAAAACGGGTCATATATGCCATTATAGCGATATGCCAGTATCAAGAAACACACAGAATATCTCTGTCAGTCTGATTACAACGCCGGAAATGTCTGCAGGAGTTATTTATGGTTTACAGGAGGTTTTTGCCTGCGTTGGAACCATGTGGAATAACCTGATGGGCGATTGCAGCGTAAGCCGCCAAATGCGCCCCAGAGTGGTTGGGAGAACGACAGAACCTGTTCGCACAACAATGGGGTCAACACTGGTTTCAGACCACACTTTCAGCGAAGCACATCAAACTGATGTGGTTATCGCCGGCGATGTCATTCTCCCGCTTGATGCCGGACCTGCCGGGCTATGGGATGAAGAAGTTCAATGGCTTAAAGAGCAATATGACAAGGGAGCTATTATATGCTCGGTATGTACCGGCTCTCTTCTTCTTGCTGAGGCGGGACTGCTGGACGGGCTTGAAGCAACTTCACACTGGAGTGCTACCGGTCTTTTTCAGAAATATTATCCGAAGGTTTTGCTGAAGCCGGAATGCATCCTTCTGCCTGCAGGGGTGGGGCACCGTATTATTACGAGCGGTGGTTCGGCCTCATGGAATGATCTTGCGCTTTATCTGATTGCCAGATTCTGCGGGGAAGAGGAGGCCAGAAATATTGCCAAAATATTTTTGTTCGGAGACAGAAGCGACGGCCAGCTTCCGTTTTCAGCAATGGTACGCCCCAAACAGGATGTCGACCTGACTATCGCCAAATGTCAGGAGTGGATTGCTGACCATTATGCCCTGGGCAACCCGGTGGAGAGGATGGCCGAACAGTCGGGTCTTACTGCACGTACTTTTAAAAGACGTTTTCACAGTGCTACCGGATATGCCCCACTCGACTATGTCCAGACTCTGCGTATTGAAGAAGCAAAGCATATTCTTGAAACAACAGATACGCCAATTGATGATATTGCCGAACTGGTTGGTTATATGGAGCCCAACTCTTTTCGACGCCTTTTTAAAAGAACAACAGGTATTACTCCGCATCAATATCGAGTGCGGTTTAAAACCGTTGTACCCATTCAGGCAGGTAGCGCCTGACTTCAGAGAATAGTCTGAAGTCAGTTTTTCGCTTCACTAAGCCTTGTCTTCGCCCTCAGACAGATGAGCTTCGGCGATTTTGTAGTAAAGGTTCGCCAGAGACTCATGTGCCTTATAGGCTTCTCTGAAGAATTCTTCATTATTAACAACCGAAGGATGGTGCATAAGAAAACCATCAATGTTATCAAGCAGCATTGCAGCCGTATGAAGTGCTTCGTGACATCCTAAAGTGCCGGGTTCCCAGTCACTGGAATCAATTGCCTCTTTATTGAACTTTTGCTCTTCTTCCAGATCCTTTAGATATTCCTGGCGCTCCTGTTCGATTTCATTATCTGTTGCATGTGAGATCAAACCCGTATCCTCCTTGTTTATCCTGAGCTTTCTATCGAGCTCTGGTTATTCTTTGCCTGTTTAAGACACTATGATCGCTGGTTCGTATGGGGTTTTAATAAGACGCTAAACTGGCTTTTTTGGGGTGTTTAACCGAATAAGAACATAAAAATACTGTCGGCCACTGTCTATAACATTTATATATATTTTTACAGCATAAATAACAGATATTTATTTTTTTATTATCAGAAGCTGCTTTATCTTCGAGAGATCAAATCCTGCAATAAAAAGTCAATAGCAACTCTTACTTTTTGCAATCGAAATTTGGGAGGGTGATAAAGTAAATACATTGCACTGCTTACATCTCTTGTAAGGGAGAGCTGCACACCATCCAATTTAATCTCCTGCAGGCTGCCCGAGATTATATGTTCGGATGCGGCCCATGCAGGAAACAGGGCAATTCCCTCGCTGTTTAAAGTCGCATCCAGTAAAGACTGACCATTATTACTTATAAAGGCAGGTGTTGTACTGACCTCAAACCATCTGTCATTTTTCAAGGCCTGCCAATGCATGACCTTATCCGGGCCCCGGTAGAGAATTGCGGGATGCCCTTCCAGTTCCTTCAATGTTTCCGGTGGTTTATTATTTTCCAGATATTCAGGTGTGGCCACCAGAATAAAGCTGTGGTCAAACAGTTCACGGGCAACCAGATTTTCCGGCAATGTGTTTGTCGAGCGGATTGCGATATCAAGGGCATGGCTGGAGAGATCGAGGATATCGTCGGTAAAGTGGATATCAAAAATGATATCGGGGTAATGTTTTCTCATTCTGTTCAGTGTTGGCAGAAGCTTCAGTTCACCGAATGCCGGTGTTGAGGTGATTCGCACAATGCCAGAGGGGGATTGAGACTGGTTACTTACCAGATTATCTGCATTGTCTATTGCCGAGAGAATATTTTTTACTTCTTCATAATACAGTTTTCCAAGTTCGGTCAGGCGTACTGCTCTGGTCGATCTCATAAACAGAGAAATACCAAGGCTGGTTTCAAGGTCTTTAATTCTTCGGGATATTGAGGATGCCGGTATCACAAATGCTTTTGCCGCTTCAGTAAAGTTCTCTGTCTCAACAACTTTTGCGAAATATCGCAGTGCACGCAATTTATCCATAGCCTTACCTCTTGAGTCCGAACGCGGATATTATTGCCTTTAAGACAATTGTGAAAGCCATATATGGCAGCTTATCTAACTAATTCTGAGGGTTTATATATATTTTCAGCAATTATGAGGGTTCTGTATGTTTTTGAATATGAAGGATCGGTAAAATGCAGAAAAAAATAGCCGTGGTTGTAACCAATCAGGATCAGTATCCGGGAAAAGACCGTCCAACAGGTTTGTGGCTGAGCGAACTGGTTCACTTCTGGGATATTCTTGAACCGGAAGGATACAGTTTTGATATTGTCAGCCCTAAAGGAGGTAAAATTCCTCTGGAACCAAAATCGTTACATGGCGTAGCCTTTGATCGCGCGACGAAGAAAAGATATGAAGATAAAGCCTTTATGGCCCGGTTGGATGACAGTATGGCTGCGGCTAATGTTGGCTGGGAAAGTTATGAAGCAGTTTATTATACTGGTGGGCACGGGGTCATGTATGACTTTCCAGATGATGACAACCTTCAGCGCCTGAACCGTGATTTATATGAGAACGGGAGAGTTGTTTCCGCTGTTTGTCATGGATATTGCGCGCTTTTGAATACCAAACTGTCTGATGGAAACTACCTTATAAAAGATAAGGAAATAACAGGCTTTACCTGGTTTGAGGAGAAGCTGTCAGGGGTTGCTAAAATTGTGCCCTATAATGCGGAACAAATTGCAAAAGACCGGGGAAGTAAATTCAGGAAATCTCTCATTCCATTAAGACCATATGTTCAGGTTGATGGGAAGCTTATTACCGGACAAAATCCTTTTTCAGCTACGCTTACAGCACAGAAAGTACTGGATATTCTGAAGCAGTAACCCTCTTAACAGGTTTCATTCAGTTCTTTTCTCAGCAGGTATTTCAACTCACCGGATTTACTGCTGATATATTCACGGACAAGGCAGAAACCTGCCTTGTAATTTAACCTCATCATGGCTTCCCATTTTGGCATTGATTTTGTTTCTATTGCATTTAAGCCTAATTCGGATGCACGTAGGTGCTGGTACATCATAAGGTCCCAGGCGATACCCTGATTCTGGTATTCAGGCAGAGTTCCGCCTATCCAGCTATAAAGCGTATCGGGGGCTTCGGGTAAAGTGTAACCAACTTTGAAAGCTGCGGGTTTTCCATTTTGCCATGCTATTAAAGCAAGCAGGTTATCGCGGTGAGATAACTCATTGAATGCCTCGAGAGAAAAATCAGAACCAAAGGTTTTTTTGTACAGCAATGACAGGGGAGTATAAATTTCAGGCTCCAGCATCAGGTTATGCTCAATGATGTCTACCACTGTGAAGCTCCCTTCAAATAATATCCTATGCGAATATTAACATAAAGAGCCTGACTTCGGGCCTCTTAATTTAAGCTTCTTTGGCGAAGAGATCTTTATTGTATGAGGCGTAATATTCGATGAATTCATCGACAGTCATGGCTGGTGCCCAGTAGTGGCCCTGCCCTATGATAGACATGCCTTCGGTGTTCAGTTCTTTCAACATCTGAAGCTGCTCTTCAGTTTCAACACCTTCTGCAACACAGCTTACGCCCAGACATCTGGTAATTTCCAGAGCAGCAACTGTTATTGCGCGATCACGATGATCATCACAAAGACCATGGATAAATTCACGGTCGACTTTGAGTTCGCTTACAGGCAGGCGCTTCAGATGAGACAGCGCGGCATGGCCGGTACCAAAATCATCAAGAGAGAGTTTTATTCCCATTTCATCAATGAGATCCAGTGTTGCGCTAGCGGCATCACCTCCCCGACCGACAAGACAGCTTTCCGTCACCTCCAGCAGGATTTCATGTCGTTCTACGCCTGCATCGAACATGCGTTTCAACTGTGAGACAAGCACCTCTGGTGCTTTAAGTTCAAATGAATGCAGATTAATGGATACTGGTATCGTTCTGACATTGCGTTTCTGGCATTCGATTTTATCTTCAATAATTCTTTCAAAAACATATTCGCTGACCTGAGGGATCAGCCCGCGCTCTTCCGCTACTGCCAGCATGGCAGAAGTTGGTATCAGTTCACCGGTTTCTCTATAACATCTGAGCAAAGCTTCCGCCCCAATAATTTCCATACTTCTCAGGTCTATCTTGGGCTGGTAAAGAACTTTAAGATTTTTATTTTCCAGAGATTTGCGAATTACATTTTCGATATCATCCGTGTGCTCCATAGAAATAGCCATGGTCTGATCAAAGACTTCGGCACGTCCACGCCCTTTCTCCTTAGCATGGTGCAGAGCTATATCCGCAAGGCTGACAAGCTCGTCAGGATTTTCGCTATGCCGGGGGTGAAAGGAAATACCAATGCTGGCATTAGGATGAATGACCGTCTGCTGGATTGTGACAGGTTCATTTAATCTTGCGAGAATACGGTCGGCAACTTTTATAGCAACCTCTCTGCTATCACAGTTAGCGATAAGTAAAGCAAATTCATCTCCTCCGAATCTAGCTATAACATCCTTTTCTGCAACAGCATTTACCATTCTTTTCGCCACAACCTTTAACAGTTCATCACCTGCAGCATGACCAAGGCTGTCATTAATATGCTTGAAGCGATCAAGATCCATCAGAAATACTGCAAAATTGTTCTGCTCTTTCTGCGAAATTTTATCCAGCAGAATATCGACAAAAGCTTTTCTGTTGTAGAGATCAGTCAGGTTATCAAGAAGTGTCAACCTGCGTATTTCTTCGTTTGCCTCGTGCAGGAGCCTGTTTTCACTGGATGCGGTTTTCAACCCTTCTTCACGGTTACGTGCCAGACGCCATGCCCGTACTACAGTTACCCCCATCATCATGCCGAAATTCAACATAACTATCACCAGTAACCACAAGTCAGAAAAGGCACTGACAGATATAGCAATTGCTGGCCCAAGAAGCATTACGACAAGGTAGGAAAATGCTGTCAGCGGAATACGGTAGAGCACCATTGCACCACCAGATGCAAGTCCTAGACAGGTTAATAAAATGAAAAAGCTAACGACGAGATTTTCCTGATCGACTGTCAGAAATGTAAGAACAACCCATGGCAAGGCGGCCAGTACGGTGAAAATTACGGTTTCCCAAACTATCCAGCGCTCTATATAATCAGGTATATCTTTGCCGTGGCGGATGGAATTCACCATCACCAGCAAAAAGACACAGACAGAGCCTGCCAGCCAGGTCAGAAGAGTGAATGCATGTTCGTTCGACCAGATACATATAAC
>JBOEGA010000084.1:0-2526 GCA_050633205.1 Methyloligellaceae bacterium
GTAGGGCGGTCGTTGGGCTTTAATTAAATTCTGTTCAAGTATCAGCGCTTCCATTTCGCTTTGGGTGACTGTGACTTGAACATTTTGAATTTTACTTACCAGCGATGCGGTTTTGGGTGCGAGACCACTTTGACGAAAATAACTCGATACACGATTTTTTAAATTCTTAGCTTTGCCAACGTACAGAGTCTTTCCCTGCCCATCGTACATTTGATAAATGCCCGGCTCTTTAGTCAAAGACTTGAGTAGAGGCTTGTAGTCAAATTCTGTGAATTCTTGCTTCGACATACGAGTTTTNNAGTTTTACTTAATATTGATTTAGGTAAAATTACACGGGTTGAATTTTATATTTCTTTTAATTCTTAAATTTTAATTTTTTCCAACCAGATACTTTCATTGCTTTAATTTCGCTTCAATAGCTTTTTTTTCTAAAACTGCTTGGCGTCATTCCCAACCACTCATGACATGCACGGGTTAAACTTCTCCGATCAGAAAACCCCATCTCTTCTGCTACGTCATCTAAGTTTTTCGATGTCGATAACAACATACATAGTTGCTGCTTTCTAATCTCTTGGGAAAGCTGACGAAAATTTGTACCCGCGCCAGCCAATTTTCGCTGTAAGGTCGGCACACTAAGGCCCAATTGTTTTGCAATCACGCTTTGGCTTTTAGGCCCGCGCGCCAAACTGTTTTTTACTGTTTCGATAAAGGTGTTTTTTTCGTTATGAATTTCATGCAAATTGGCAATAATTTGCTTAAACACCGTTGTTTCAGGCATACCCCAACGATCATATCGACGTTTGCCAAACGCTACATTTAAATCGTTTCTGTCGTAGGTCATGGTGACGCCATTACCGTGACGAATATAATTGCAGTCGGCAATACCTGCTAGCATATAACCATCTTCCCATTCCAGCGTCGCGGGCAAACGAATTTCAACGGGAAAGCAATCGCGTTCAGCGGTCCAAATAAAAAAACATTGCAAGACTACACTGATTAAATCGATGTAGCGTTCGACTTGTGTTGAAATACCAAAGGCCTCATCGGCCTTAATGGTTAACTTAGCGCCCTGCTTTTCAAATTTAACACTGGCATTAAGCCCCGACTGCAAAAGCGGAACTAACTCGACAAATCGTTTTAGCCCGGAAGACAAGTCTCCCATTTGTCCAACGCTCGCAAAAATTGTGTTCCAACTGAATTTGGGAAGCTTTCTTGCTAGAAACCCGTGGCCCTCATCACCCAAACGATTGATGTTGTCGATACAGATCTCCCACAACACCGTTTTTGAAATGACATCTGGTAAGGGTGCTTGCGCTTCGATAAGGTTTGCAGCAACGAGCAATTCGTGCGCTCGGTCGTGGCCCAAAAAATCAACAAGGTAATGAGCCGAAACGTTATCGACACCGATCTGATCGCGAAAGGCTTGATCACCAATAGTTGTCCTTCGCCCGAGAGGAAACGAGTCAGGCCTGGAATCATCTTTGTTCGTGCTCATTATGAGTTTTAACCTGATTCTTACTCGCAAAAGCCGCCATTGTAGCCCAATAAGATATCAAAGTGATGGAAAATGTTCCCTTTCGCTTGATTGATCCCGTCATCGACAAACCCCACCATGAATTGCATATTGCGACTCACGATAACAATAAACTTTCGATATCAATAAACTTTCGATACCAATAAATAATAGGAAGGCCGTACCATGGGGAAAATAACACTACTCGCAAGCCTCACCGTTTTATCCGTCAGCGCTGCTCCCAGTATTTTTGCTCAGCAATCTGATGAGACAGCGCGTATCAATCTAGAAGAAATTCTCATCACCGCTTCTCGCCGATCCGCTTCAGTTCAAGATACCGCTATTGCGGTGAGCGCGGTGTCCGGGGAGCAAATGCAAACGCAGCAAATTAATACTGTTGGTGATCTCGCATCAACCTTACCTAATGTTCAGGTTACCGGCGCGTTCACTACTGCCAATATTTTTATTCGCGGAATTGGTAACTCACAAGGAATCGGTGGTGCCGAACCGGGTGTCGCCTTCCACACCGACGGTGCTTATCTTTCTCAATCATTGCTGACAATGAGTAACTTTCTCGATATCGAACGTATAGAAGTATTACGTGGGCCTCAGGGCACATTGTTTGGTCGAAATGCTACTGGTGGCGCGGTGAATCTGATCGCCAACAAACCCACTGAAGAGTTTGAATATGGGTTTAATCTGTCAGCAGGTTTTCAGCCAAACGAAATACGTAGCAACGCATATGTCAGTGGTTCACTTAATGATTCACAAAGTGTGCTTGGACGTTTTGCGTTCCAACACAGCGATAACGAAGGCTACACGGAAAATAGAGCAAGTGTTGGTCCTAAGGAACTGGATGATCAGAAAAATTATTCCGTTCGCGGTCAGTTAGAATTCCGTCCGACTTCAAATTTCAGCAGCCGGATCAGTGTCGATTATCAAGACGCTAACAACAACGGCCCCGCTGCTTATTTTATCGGTTTGCCAGATCCAACCCAGCCTTTACCACTGCC
>JBOEGA010000085.1:0-15266 GCA_050633205.1 Methyloligellaceae bacterium
TCTAACTTGGTTTGACAAGTACAAGCATAGATATTGTTGTAGCTGAAGCCTGATCTTACACGCCTGTCAGTGATTCTTGCATAACCGGTATATGCCCAATAATTCACCAAAAAGAAGGTGAGCACAGTAAAATGGCAGCCCTACCAAAGCGATAAAAGTTGGCTCAGCTATAATTCCATAAAATCAGGTACGACTACAGATTGCGGCCGCACCCCAAGACAGAAAACAAACCGCTAGTAATAACGACTACACTTGAGACCAAGCGGCAAATGCATCCACGAGTCCCGCCCCCGTTGCACTGTCTGGTCCTACGCCAGCATATTGCGCAACACCCTGGTTGCTAGCAGCGTTTGCACGACCATTGACGACATCAATAGTGCTACGGCGTAGCAGACTTTTGATGTCATCTGGCGAGAGAGATGGGTTGCGTTCTTTTAGCAAGGCACATACACCCGCCAATTGCGGGGCAGCGGCAGAGGTGCCACTGATCACGGCCCACCCATCCTCAGTGCCCGTGCCATCATTGTTTGTACGATCAATCGCACACCCACTTTGTAGCGGTAACATGATGTATGCGGCTCCATTGTCGGCCATGCCGACTAACCCGCTGAGATCCGGGACTTGCCGTCCTGGATAGATTTGACTGATAAAACCACTCGCATAGTCGGAAGCCTGAATGGCGCCCAACTCATCCACATAGGTTCCACCTGCAGAAATGACATCCGGCATCATTCCGGGAAAGGCCACATGACCATTTCCAGCTGAAAAGACAATAACGGTACCGTTTGCAACCGCAGCCTCAATCTCAGCCTCTAACGCCACTAAACTGTTGGGTAGAAAGTTTAAGTGACTCCGGTTGGCACTGCCATCCAGTACTAAGTCAAATCCTAAACTGACACTGATGATATCAGGGTTGTGGCTGAGTGCTTCTTGTAAACCCTCAAGAATAGTCGCGCCTAAGCGAGGATCGTTTTCATTGTCTAGCTTAACACCAATGAAATTAACTCCTGGGGCTATGGCCAACAGGTTGGCACATTCGGCGGTTCCGTGTCCGTTGCCGTCACGATTACGATCTGAAGCTCCAGGTGCAAGAACCACAGTCGTGTTATAAGCCATTCGCTTAAAATATTGATGATCCAACGCAAAACCACTGTCAATCATCGCGACCGTTACACCTTTTCCGGTTCCCCCGTTTCGGTGAATGGGTGCGGCATTGACAAGATTAACAACATCACCCGGTACCCGTAAGTGGTGATAGTCGACCTGTGGGGGCAGGGGCGATGGCTCCCCCGGGGGAAAGAGCTGGTTCATGTAAATGTGTGGCCACTGTATATAGGCATCGTCAATCATGTGACTAACATTCGGATCGGGATCCCACGGCGCATCTTCGCCAGGATAATAAAACTTTTCGCAGGCGTAATGACCGGAGGTGGTTTGAACAGAGAACTGAGTCAACTGCGTGCCAAAGGTTTTTTCGAACAATGCACGAGTGCCTCTAACCGATGCGGTGATGGATCCTGTCCCACTCACCACAAAACCTAACTCCTGTAACTTGGCGAGCGCCATTGCTCGCTCGGTCACGTCAGGGACCAGCTGTTGGACAATCGCACGGTTCATCCTACCCGGATATTTAGTTGGGCCAGGTAATTCCGAAGGTGGATTAAACGTTATAGCGATCTGCAATATCCCACTGTCTGCATCAGACCTAGATTTTTTGGCAGAGGTTTTACGTCTACTGATAGTTTTCTTTTTGGACTTTGTTGACTCGGTCGAAACACGGGTGCTTTTTTTACGTGTTACTGATACTTTTTTCTTACTTGATGTTTTCTTTTTTACTGCCATTTGATTCTCCTTCAGATTGCGACTGATTGAATAAAACAGCTGGGGGTTCAATGGATATCGATTTAATGTAGGGTGACAGCCATTCAGGCACGCTAACAGGCATACCAGAAGTGCTTCCCGGTTCGATAGCTTTGAAATGAGAAATTTGATTTTCCGGAATCGAAAGAACATTGATTGCTATATGAGAGGGGCTGCGTGCGCTTAATGACGCGGTGCCTACTCCTGTCACTGACAATCCATGTTCTTGTAAAATATCAGTGACGGTCTGAATACTGGCGGCTGATCGTTGGCTTTTTACCAATACCATCGACAACTTGATGATTTGATCCGAATCATTCATTGAATAAGATTCTCTGCTATCAGGTGTTTGGTTTTCCTCGTCCGGTAATTCATTCGTACAACTTACTATTACCCATAACCCAATGGACAAAAATAACGCGATAACGTGCATATGAATAGACTACCGATTATCGTTAATTTGAATAAATACTTTTGTATTTATGTGGTAACAGAAATATATGATGATGTCTAGTTTTTGATTCCAACCCGAACGTGACTAATTTTACAATCATAGTTGCATTATCCCTGCTTTTTTTAACTCTTCTTTGCTTAGAAATCACTATGAATCTCAAATCGCCAAATTCTCGCGACAACACAGAATTCTTAAACCAGTTTTTAGAGCTGAACGACGGTACAGGACTTAAAAGCGCGATTCACGAGCAGCTGACTATGTCAGCTAGCTCAAGCAACTAGCCGTAATTGTATTTTTTTTGGACTGGATAGAAATTATGTTAAATGATGTAGAGCAAACATTCTCCGAACAACTGGCCGTGCGCCAATAACACAGCGGCGTATCTGGGTCGCTAACCCGATCGAACTCGTGATTATCTCCCTCTCTGAGTGAACGCTGTGCTATCCGGTCTTATCTTCATCATCATCGAGATATGAGACATCACCTGTTAAATCGATGTATAAATCAAAATTAAGGTCGTATAGTTTTTCTAGAGCCTTGACATATGAAGGAGAGCTGTCAGAAAAGATGTTCTTATGAACTATAGCTTCTGAGAGTATATCTGCATAAATCCACCCAACTAATCTGTCTGTTTTTTTAAAGAAGTTTGTTTTTACGTGGTCGAGACAAATAAATCCAAGAGCTCTAAATGCAGGCTCATCACCGATGGAGACCAACTCCTTCAGAACTTCACGCCTTATTGTTGATGAAGTAGTCGTAATAGGAATGACAAGGGTGGATTTATAATAACTTCTTGAGTCAGAGTCCTTTTGTTCACAATCAACATCCCAACATTCTTCCCAGTTATCGTCTTCGTAAGGTTCTTCACTTGAGACCAGTTGCCACCATCGTTTTAGAAAAAAAATAGGCTTGTAGCCTTCAACTTTTATCTTATTCAAACGATTATTAAAGTATCTCTCTTTCTTCGCTTGCTTGGGAATGTCGCGACATACGAACTCATCCCCACCTCTGCATCTTATGAACGCTGTGTTCTCATCATAAAAGAAACTCTTCCTAACAGACTCATTTGCCCTTCGAGACATATCGTACACCATACCTTGGTGGTCAATCCCTTTCACACATACACGCGGCATGATGTCGTCGGTTCGTTTTATGATCTCATAGTATTCAATGAAACCTCGTTCAACTTCTCTCTTAACATGCTCAACCCAGCTGTCAGTCTCCACCAATAAGGCTTGCAACAAATCAAATAACTTTTGATCCTGTAGCTCACTTTCTTCGGTAGTTGAAATGTAGTCGTGTAATTCTAGCTGGGCACTACTCATTGCATGGTGAGCGTCAAGAAATTTCTTTTGAATGGAGCAGACACGGTCACTAACTGTTTTCAGTACAGCGTGTGTTCTTTGCTTGGTAAGGAAGTGTTTAAGTTGAGACCAGAGAATCTTAAGCGGAAAAACAGGAGGCAAGCTATCCACAGACATACGAAAATACGTCCCTATAGTTTTTGGAAAAAAGCCCATGTACATGGGCTTTTTTGTTGAGTTCTTATCGTTGAGAACGCTCTTTCTTTTTGGCGTCAACAAACTCTTCAAGGCTAGAAAAGCCCTGATTGTATGCCTCGTTCCTGAGCATCGTACGGTTTTTTGTTATAGCACTCGGACTCAATAGCTTTCTATTTCCAGTGTCTTGATGCGCTGTTTTACGGTTATCAAATTCTACACAAGGCATGAACTTTCCCTCTAAGACTGTCTTCGTATCATTATCGTCAAAAAATTGTATAAATATGGATATCTTCCGACTGATTTAGCCCAAAAAGATATCTATCACCGAATACTCCTTATCCCAAGAATGCGAAGTCCTTTGACTAACTCTCCCTTGTGTTTTTGGAGCTACTGATGTTTTTTGCCGATATAACTTGTTAATTGTACCGGTTAACACACCCGCTTCTCTCGCAAGCTAGGCTTGGGTAATACCCTCTGCATCCAGTACTGCTTTCAAATTGTTCTTTGCCACTTTCATTCCAACAGATCAAGATATAAGCGGCATTTTACGGAAATTCATAACCAGTTAAAAGTGGTTAAATAAGCAAAATTCCTACTATTCCAAATAATTAATGGTGCCAAGAGTACCATTTACAACCCTACAGAACTGTTACATATTCACTATCCTTCAAAGTAGGGTAAACAAAATGCTAGTAAAGTGTTAACTCTCGCGCCCCTGGCTTTAAAGTTGGTGCTTGCCACTTTCTGAGAATTGGAAAATGCATTTTTTCTGTCGGCCGACAAATTTCGGTTTTCTAAGTGTTTGAAATAGCTCAATCTTGTTGTCCTGGTTTTCGGCCGTAATTCAGCTGAAGAAGCAATTTAGATAATTTTTCAAATGGCTTGCCAATGACCCCAAATCACCACTAAAGTTAACAGATGACTAGTGAACTGTTAACTTCGAGCGGAAAACGTAAATATTTAACCCAAGACGAGCAAGCGCGGTTTTTACAATCCGCTAGCGAACTGGAGAGCGCCGAAGTGCGCACGTTCTGCATGACGCTTGCTTTACAGGGTGCAGGATTTCCGAAGCCCTAGAACTCACACCCGAGCATATAGACCTATCAGCTAAATCTGTACGGCTTCGCACCCTGAAACAGCGCGATAAAACCATTTATAGGGCTGTTCCTGTTCCCGATGATTATTTGAATGCTATGAAGCTCGTACACAGCATCCAAAAACGGCAACGCCAGAAAACAGGTAAAACCGCCCTACTTTGGCCTATCAGTCGAACAATGGCGTGGAAGCATGTTAAAAAGGTTATGACATTGGCAGATATTCACGGCGACCACGCCACGCCCAAGGGCTTACGGCATGGCTTCGGTGTTCGCATGGCACAGAAGACCCGAAACCCGCGATTAATTCAAAAGCTACTTGGCCACAAGTATCTTGAGACAACAGCCATTTATATGGACTTAGTCGGGGAAGAAGAACGCGCCGAGGTCATAGGTGCATGGTAGAGGGGACGTAGGCGCTTTGCTCGGTCAAATCGGGATTAATGAATGATACAATGGAAATTATGAGGTTATCGACTATGCTTAAATCCTTTGTCTTCGTACTTACTATTCTATTCTGCACTGTCATTCAGGCCAAAAATGTTTTTGCTTGTGATGATGCTGATCTTAGCACCTTAGTCAAAAGGCTTACTAATAAAGAGGCGATTTCACTATGTTCTCATCATCGAGTTTTTCTCTATCAGAGATGCGTGCGGAAAGGAGGTCGCGATGAATTCACGAGCAACTGTGCTGATCATACGCTTCCCATAGACGACAGAACAAAGAATATAGGTTTAGCGCTGAACTCCAAGCAGCGTATTGCAAATTACTGGCATTGCTATAAACCCCACCGGAATCCGGATTGCTGTGATCACATCACAGTCAAAGATCAGCGTAAGATCGGGGCATGCGGAAAGGATAAGACTTCCGGCACTAATTCTTCCGTGCCAAAACGCGTATTCCGATACAGTATTGAAGTTACCTGTAAAAACACCAATGTTTTTGACAGCAACTCCAGATTTACTTTCCAGCAAAGAGGCTCTACCTGTGCGGCGGCCCGAAAAGAAGCTGAGATTACAGCTCGAAATTATTGCAAACGCCGCAACCCCAATGACGTGTTCGTTTCGATGAGGCATTTGTCCGCCTGCTAAGCAGACCTTATGAGGGTATACCGTTCCCTCTCAGCCGCACGTCCCTGGCGAAGATACGGCGTACCGTCGGCCATAGCTCGAACCACCACGGAGGCGTATAATCGCACCGCCACGCGGCACCGTCAGAGTGCAAGTTTTGCAATGAAATATTAATGCATTTTTCAAGTAATCTGTTTACTTAGAGTATTCATCTAAAGAAAATATGCACAGGCTTGTATTTGACAATTACTAATTGAAATTTAATGTCTTTTAGCCTGATATAAATATCAGATTATCGAACTATATCTTGATGGTTGGTGATTACCATCGTTTGTAAGTCCTGACATGACTACTGCTAAGTTTGCTCAAAATTACACGGCTTGACCTCTCCTTCTAACACTATCTGTATCATATGAGATAACAATTCTAGAGTTCCAGCCTTCACTATCAATTCTATTCTCGTTCGCTTGAGCGGTACTAAAAGTAATTGTGTAAACTAACAGTAGTAGAAAAAAGCCTATTGATTTGAACCTTTTTTGGTACATCATACTTTATAACTCTCTAACTTTATCGTGAAATACTTAATTAGACGCGCTGATGGTGAAATTTCATAGCGCATTAGGCCGCTGCTCTCATGGACTTTTCCAAAGTTAAAGAGGCCGGTATCTTTTGTTCTTTCAAGAAGATTCTTGATCTTTACTTCCATAGACGCTTGTCGTTTACGGTCCATAATTCTCGCAAGCTTGCCGAGAGTGAACGGGACTTCTGAAATACAATGCTCCTCTATTAACAAGAGTGCCAGCATATAAGTATCAGCGTCAGTTACATATTTCTCTAAATTGGGTTTTACAGTGATGCCTTCATCGATTAGAAAATCAAGGATATCACCCCACATAGTCATATGATCGATCATACGAGTGGCAAATCCTCCTACCTTCTCGAACTCACGACGATATACAATTTTCTGCTCTTCAAAATTGTCGTTTTCTTCTTTGGGTTTATTCATTTAACAATTTCCAGTTCAGAAACGGACTTTCATCCTATGAGAATTTTATAGATAGAGAAACCCCTCATTTTTTACCCCCTAAAATACCAATGCTCCTCTAATTAACAGATGCGACAATTTTCTTGCTCATAAAAAATATGCCTCTTATCAGTGGCTTACAACCACATTACTATGGCTATCAACCAGTGACAACTGGGGATCAAATCATCTATAAATATTTGGAGTATTGTTATGAATAAGAAACTTTCTTCGATTGTAACTTCAACAATTATGGCAATTTCGATGGGGGGCTATGTTCAGGCAAATGAGCCTAATATCCCGTTCGATCAGTTGATTCCACAGGCCCCCAACTATAATAACGAATTTGACAGAAATCGGGCAAATCTTGACCGTGCGTTGGAACAACAGAGAGCAGCTGCTGAAAGAGAGGCCATGCGAGATAAGTCTCACGATTTTCCTAGGCAAAAAATCGGTAATGATACTTCTATAGGAGCGCGTTTGAATGATGGGGTTCCTGAAGTCAACATCCGACATACCCAATAATCTTAGGTAGGAGAATAGAAGATGAAATTACTAAAACTTCTTGCAACGGCTCTTGTTTTATCCATAGTTTTTTCTTTTTTTAGTATTGCATCAGCCAATCCAAATCAGTGTATTTCACTTACAACAGGCTCTGCTGGCACTATGACATTCGCTGCCACCTTTCGGAACAATTGTGATAAGTGTGTAACGTTTACTCCACGTGCGGTTGGGCTTGGTGGAAGTTCTGATTTATTGATGGGTGCTGCTAAGTCCTTAGGGCATCCAGTAAGTCGTGCTACTTTGGAGCCAGGAGGCACAATAACGTTGTTTTATGGTGGTACTTTCGGTACATGGAAAGCATCAGCTTTGAATCCAAAGTATTGCGATTAGCCTTCTTAGTTAAACCTGGATATCTCGTTATCCAGGTTTAACTTTTGTGCAGAATTAATAGGGAATAACACTTGTTCACCACGCGCCGATAACTTCGGCGCATTCTTCAAATCCATAAAGATCGTTGTTTTCGCTCTATTGCCCCAAAAGGGTTCCTTTTTGGTGCAATCTAATCAGTGTTTTTCAGTCTAACTAACGCACAAAAAACGACCCCTTTTGGGGCACTTTAGATAATGATTTTTTCAACTTCATCCAACGACACAGTATCTGCGCGGCGGTCATAGAGCTTGGTTGTACGGGGGCTTTCATGCGCTGCCATTTGCTGGGCATGTTCGACCAATCCGCCATTCTCCAAATAGATGGTGATGCCACTGGCTCTGAATGTATGGTTTCCGGCTTGTGTTTGTATACCTGCCTGGTGTAATCGTCGACCGACCATGGCATAGGCTTCCTGGCGGGATAATCGTCGACCGGTGAGTTGTCCGCCCTTGCCTCTTCCGGTAGATTGGAACAACGGCGCTTTGTCCTGTTTTTTAACCAACGCCAGTTCCTGATAGTCGTGTAGGTATTCTTCCAGTGTGTGGTGGCATGGCATTTCATGGGCTTTGCCGCCCTTCTCTTTCAGTCGTACCCAGGTCCGCCGGTTTTGCACAAACAGATCTTGTTGGTTCATGCCAATGGTGGCACTGATGCGCGCGAAGGTGTAGAGCAACACCCCGAGCAGGGCACGATCCCGTTGGCCAATCACCGTGTCGGTATTGATCGAGTCAAACAGTCGTCGTACTTCCTCGGCACTCAAGATCGGCGTTTTGCCTTTTTTCACCACATGCTTGGGGCCGCGTACCGCACTCGCCGGATTACTCGGCATCACCTGCCCCAGGATTAACCAGTCGAACAACATGCGGATTGCCGCCAGGTGTTGTTTGACAGTCGGCGGTGATAAACGCTCGCTTAAGGTTTCGACATAGGTGGCAATATGGATCGAAGTGATGGCGTGCAGGTCGACGGGGCACCATTCAAAGAATTGTTTTACAGCACGGGCGTAGGCTGCCCGCGTATTGGGGTTGCGGATATGTGCGGTGAAAAATTCCAGAAAGCGGTAAGACGCATCCTCCCCCAGTTCGGCGACGGCCGCAGGAATCGAATCACCGGCCTGAACCACCAGGGAATGGTCTTGACGAGACAGGGCTTTTATTGAAGATTTAGGCATATCACTATAATACTACATAAAGGACGTTATGTAGTATAATCGCAGTATCCGGATTCAATGAATCTTGTGTTTAAAAATTGACCAGAAATATTGATGACATGCCTGATATTTCTGCTGAAATGGTCTGAAAAATGCGTTTTAAACTCAATAAGTCGACATAGTGACCGATAATATAACTAGAAAAATGGAACGAATAGTTCTATTATCTAACTCATGGGCAATGCCCCGGGGTTTGCGCTAAGCGCAAGTCGGATTTCAAAGGCTCAAGGTTTTCCTTGGGCCTTTGGTCTTTCTGGCTATTCAAAACAGCTATATTTAATGCCACAACTAGCTCTCAATTCATTCGGAAGATGATCATCGATGAGTTTTCCGGAAGCTACTAAATCCTTATATGGCCTATAGTTTGGCTGATATCCGCCCTTTGCTATCGGAAATAATACGAGATCTGCAACTTGAAGTTGGGGCAATGCTTTTTTCTTCCGTCTAGGCTCCCCTAGAATAATGTTTCTAAAATCTTTGGCGCTCATAGGGTCATATTGGTTTGTTCCATTTCCGGTGAAGGGATTACCGTCTTGTTTCAATGCTTTCATATAACGAATCAGGGCCCGGTCCTCCTTTCTCCCGCTTTCTTCAAATATAATTTCTAGCTTCCTGTCATTAAGGTCCGCAAATTTAGCCGCACGTTCAACGAGGATGGAGAACGCTGTTTTATCCATTTCCCAAAGTTTGTCCACGTGCTGTTCGCGATAACGGGAAAAATAGCCCTCTCGATCAATGACAACTGCGGTTGCGATGAAAGGTTGAGAGAGTAAAAACTTCCTGAGATCAGGCATAAAATACCCAGCCTCTTCAGGTTGACTCAGCCAACCGAAGTCACCTCGATGACCGCGTATACTCGATGAATGAAGGGGGTAATTAATCCCCCAGTTCCCGCAAAAGGATCTATGTGCATGGTAGATTTCAGTGTCATCCTCACCTTTGACAAGGATGCCACCTAATCCGAAGCAATCCACATTATCATTGCGCTTTTTAATAGGACTTTTGTGTAAATCGCGACTACCAGTGTCATCAATATAGAGAATGTATTTTTTCTGTTCAGCTATCATCCGGGTTTAGAGTTACTCGATAAATGGATGGAGGAAAGGACGGAACAGTGGAAGGGCTTCTGCCCTTCCACTGTTCGCTGCACGTCTACTTATCTGAAAAAATGTAGACCAGTAACTCGCAGGTCCAGGTTAAAAGTTTTCTGAGCAGAATAATTCCGCACAGCCTTCTGTAGATGGGGAATAAAGACCATCTATTCATTCATATCTCCTGTAAAGCAAGGACTGAAAGAAGTCCAGAAGGTGTGAAACTCAGGTACGACATATCAGCAGCGTATTTAGCAAAATGCTAAATTGTAAGTTTTTCTTATGCCTCGCATTTGCTATGCTCGGTTAAGTTGTACTTTACAAGTACAGCTGTTTCTTTTGCCCAACAGTCAAAAGATGTCATATCCGTCGCTTCCTCTTCTGGACGCGTTTGGATCGGCAGGCTGCCCTCTAGCCCAGGGCAGCTCGCCATATCCGAATTCAATTATAATCAATTAGTGAGTACCAACGTGCCTTTTCTTCAAAGAATTTACACAGACGATAAATTGAAAATCGTTAGTGCGTATTTTGAAGAGTTCTAAATCGTATGCAAGTACGTTAATAAAAAATTATCTTTAGTAACAGCTAGCTGTATTGGAGAAGGATCAGACCGGTTTCGCCACTATAATTTCGCATGTCTGATGTCTTTGGAAATTAGATGTAGATGCATTTTAGTAATCTCCGATTTTAGCACCACTCCCAGGTTTTAGATTTTTCATAATTTCTCCAACTTCTTTTCACCATTGTTCGACGATCCTGATTTTGAAGCCCCGAACGTCTCATATATAAATCACGCAAATGTGTCAGAACGAAATTGATATGAGTCTTATACATACGCATTGTCTCTTCCATCACTCTACTCTGCTTGCGTTATGTCACTCCGATTCTGCCAAGCAATTCTCAAAACAACAAACGTGAACGACAAGTTCTTGACGATTACATTTCTTGACAATAGGCTTGCTATTAACAAATAAGGGACGTAGTTGTGTTTTTGTTATTCATCATTAATGCATCTATGGAGATAAAGTGATTTAGTAGTTGTACACACGGCGGTGTAGGGAGTTTGACCTCAATGCACACCCCTATTGTGCCTTCAGAATCCTTCTATCGAGACCCAAATGATGACGATGATTCGCCTCACACACGTCGATTGGAACGTTCTGTAGTCGCGAAAAGGATGGATAAATGCTTAATGTAAACGTCTCAAAAACCTTCGCTTTGCTACCTTTTGTAACGCTATTGTCTTTTTCTTCTGCATATGCCGTTGACGAAACTTCCGTTACTGCAGAGACAGCAACCGATTTCGATATCACACCCAAGGATGAAGACTACTTCGGGTGGTTACCGGGTGAGACCTACAATTCACGCACCGGTACGTTGGGCTACTACGTCACAGATCTTCGCGCTGAGGGTAATGGCTCGTTGGACATTGTCATCAACCGTAAATTTAACAAGATCGCCAATCAACCCCTGGGCGGAGACGAACTTTATCCAGAGCTCTTTGGCAGCATGTCGCTGGATCTGCCTCGTATAGAATTCACCACGCAGGAAGTCGTTCGTAATCAAAAAGATGTAGATGCGTGGAACGCGCCCTATCAAAACTATCCAGAAGGAGAAAGGCCAAATTATACAGTGGGTTCATACGGACAAACGCCACGTTGTGCGGGTCTTTCCTTGTATAGCCATGTCCCCAACAATGAAGTAGGTCCCGCAGGTACTGTATACAATCCAACCGGACTTACCTCAGGCATTGCGTTTCATATCAATAACAAGTCCGTTAACTTCTATCCGAAGGGCCTGAGTACCAACAACGGACGCTTTCCTGCAGCCGCTGATTACGTCAGCCCCGACAATTGGTACGTGGACTGTGTCGGCACAACCTGGAAAGTTTACCGTCCTAATGGCGTTGTCTATTCTCTGGATCAATATGAGTATCGCAACACTGGTTACTTACGTGGATCTATTCTAGATAATGCCAACAAGAAAACAGTGTATGTAAAATCGATACAAGACCCTCAAGGCAATACCTTGACCTACGATTATGAGTCGATAACACGAAAAGCACCGACTTGGACTGAAATCGCAAATACGCCCAGTGATATGCATGAACACAAATACTTCGATCAGCTGATTCTAAAATCCATTGAAGCCAATGATGGCAGAAAAGTAACGGTCACTCGTCGGTCCCAACCGGATATGGACTGCCCGATATTAATTGACGAGATTAACTACAATTTTGATGACAGCAAAGATTTACGTTATGGCTATGATGCGCAAGGATCCAGTTGCTGGCTCGATCTGAACCACGTGTATCGTAAAGATAATAGTGCCTTCACGTATACGTATTATAGCCCGATTGATACCAGCAATAATCCACTGGCCATTAATGATGAATGGCCGTCCCAAGAAAATGCTTACATCAATGGAAAAGCGGTCAAGAAATACCACTCTCTGTTTGCTCTGAAAAGTATCAATTACCCGGAAGGTGCAACGGTCAACTACACGTATGTTAAATTGTCCAGCTGCTACTTCAACCAGGAAATTCAGGTTGTCGGAACAGATACTTGTAAAGACAACGCCATACTAAAGCAGCGATCGATCACAGGCGAACATCTCCCATCAGGCATGACGTGGCATTTCGGGTTTCAAAAATATACTGACAATGGTGAAGTCTTGGGCTCGGCTTCGAATCCGATTTTTACAAGAACGATTGTCGACGGGCCAGCCGTAGGCATGATTCGTAACCGGCAGACTTTCGACTATGCCTTGTTTGAAGCTAACGAAGATCCGGGCACAGCCAGTGCCATCAGTGGACAATTAATCGGCTCTTCAGTTATCGAAACCGATTTGTCGGACGACAGCAAAAAAACCATCAAAAATACCCGTTACAGCTATGGCTTCGGTCCCAGTGTGGTTAACTTTGCCAACTTCGGTTGGTATCAAAATACCGTAATGCCATGGCAGACGTTGCATTATGCAAGAGATCGTCGAGTTGTGGAAAAGACCATCACACAAGGTGGGCACGAGTTTAAAACAGTGTACGCTGATTTTGATGAGTTTGGTCACGCGCAGCGTATTGCGCAGTATCACGATGACTCGAGCGCCGCTGCGATCGGTCGCACTCTGGATCTGACGTATTACAACAAAACCTCTCCATGGATCGTCGGGAAAGTGAAAATCAAGAAAGTCGACAATGAAGATGCCGTGATTGTGGAAAGAACATTTACGCCGAAAGGTGAAGTGAGAGATGAATGGCAATATGGGATAAAAACACGATATTTCTACCATGACCACGGAGAGCTTCATTTCATCAAGGACGGCCGTGACGTCAATATTCGAATCTACACAAACTACAAATTGGGTATCGCTCAGAAGATCGACAAACCTGGGGCAACCAAAACACGCGTAGTCAACAATCGGGGGCAGATCGTCAGTGAGACGGACTGGAAAGGTCAAGTTACGACGTTTGAGTACAGTGATCTTTTGGGTAAACGCACAAAGGTTAATCCACCATTGCAGGTGCACACGTCCACCAGTTGGCCGGTGTGGCAGATTCCCGGACATGCACGCTATCGTAAGAAAACCGTGCAACGGGGACCTGACTTCAAAGAAATCACTGAATACGATTCACTGGGCCGCCCCATTCGTGAATATACTTTGGATACCAGCACAAGTACGCATGTACTTGTGTACTACAAATATGCAACGAATGGCGAACTGGCCTACCGCTCCCTGCCGACTGACTCAATCCTGAATTTGGCCAATGTTGTCAGTGGTGCGATGTCCCCTCCTCCAGGGATTGAGTATCAATACGATGCATTGGGTCGTGTTGTGAATGAGAAAAATACGGCGGATAACTCAATCACGAAACGTTGTTATGGTACGTCACAGTGCGATAGCGAAAATCTCATCCCTCAGTCATTGGTTCGACACGGTGTGGGTACGCTTGATCCCTCCGGGCATTTTAGTGTTGTGAATTACCGTGCCTTTGGTAACCCGGATGATGCCGAGATTACAGAAACAATCCAACAGCGGGTGAGCACCAACCCAAATTCAGGGATAAAAACTGTAATCACCCGTGATCGACTTGGGTTTATTAAAAAGGTGACCCAAGGCGGCAAGGAACGTAGTTATACCTACAAGTCTGGCAAGCGACTATTGGCTACGGCCAAGCATCCAGAAACCGGCACAACCGCCTACGATCAGTATGACGGTGCGGGTAATCTCACCAAAAAAACCACGGCTGACGGGAATAGCACGACGTATGTGTACGACAGTAACGGTCTTTTGACAAACGAGAACTACCCAACAGGTACGTCAAATATTGCGTACGAGTACGATGACAATGATCGCACTACAAAGATCACCACAGCGGGATCCATTCTGGACTATGTCTATCGCACTGATGGTCTGCTCAAAGATGAAACACTGTCGTTCGATGGTGAAACCATGCTGTTGCAGTATGACTACAACACGCTCGGCGATTTGAAGAAGCTCATCTACCCCACAGGGCAAGCGGTGAACTACCTGACCAACGCATTCGGACAGGTAACCTCGGTGACCAACTACGTCGATCAGATGCAGTATTTTCCGAACGGGCAGTTGGAAGGCGCAACCTATGCCAACGGGCAGACGTTTACCGCCACGCAGACCCTCCGTCAATTCCCCAAAAAATGGACGAGTGTGTCGGGGGATAACACGGCGATCGATCAGACCTATGACTATGACACGCGGGGCAATGTAAAAAGTCTAACCGATCGTGTCACACCGGTGTATTCATTGAGCAATATGCAGTATGACGGTTTGAATCGACTGACGCGCACCAATGGTCATTGGGGTGTCGGAAAATTTGCTTATAACAACAATGGAGACATTACCTCTCTGGAGCTTGGCAGTGAGAAGCTGACCTACGACTATGGGCACACCTATTCCCCAAATCGCACTGGCCTTCTTTACACGGTGACATCCACATCGGGCCTGAAAAACTACCAGTTCGATTACGACATGAACGGCAATGTCATTGACAAC
>JBOEGA010000086.1:0-21405 GCA_050633205.1 Methyloligellaceae bacterium
CAGGTTGACTATTTCTTTAATACGGCTTCTCCTGTTCTGCCAGAGGATGGAGTGGTTACAGGTGGAAACAGCGCTCCTGTCGGTGTGAATGACAGTTATACGACTGATGTTGATGCAGCTCTTGTGATCCCGGCAAATGGTGTCCTGAGCAACGACTCGGATGCAAATGGTGATGCGCTTTCTGCTGTACTGATTACAGATGTGAATAATGGTTCGCTGACACTGAACAGTGACGGCAGCTTTACCTATACGCCAAATGCAGGTTTTGCTGGTTCTGACAGTTTTGTTTACCGGGCTGATGACGGGACAGATCAATCCGGCGATGTGACTGTTACAATTTCTGTTAACGCTCCGGCTGCCCCGCTTGCCTCTGATGACTTTAATGATGCATCGCTTAATCCGGTGTGGTTTCTTGAAGGTCCTGCGGGAACAAATAATGTCGCAACAGCCGGAGAAGAATCCTATCTGGAAATTGTTGTTCCTACGGGTTCGTTTAATGCATGGCAGACGAACACCTCGATCAGGACTATGCAGAATATTCTTGATGAGGACTTTGGCATTGAAGCCCGTTTTCTGAGCGAACCTACAGGAGATTATCAGAATCAGGGTATTCTGGTTGCACAGGATGACACGAACTTTGTTCGCTTTGATGTTTATCACAGTGGTTCTGACCTTTATCTTTTCGGAGCGACCACTGCGAATGGAAATTCGACAGGATTATTTAATATTGCTATTGGCAATGGGGCTGCTGAATATCTGAGACTGGACCGTTCCGGCGACACATGGACTTTTGAGTATTCGTCTGATAGTGTGAACTGGACGACTGCCGGTACGACAACATTTGCTCTGAATGTTGTTGCGGCTGGTCCTTTTGCTTCTGCGCAGAATGATGGTTTTGTGGCTCAGGTTGACTATTTCTTTAATACGGCAAATCCTATTTCTCCTGAAGATCCGCAGCCTACTCCGCCGAATGCTGTTGATGATGTGCTTATGGCTTCACTGAATACAGCACTGGGCATAAATGTTGCTGCTGACCTTCTGGCTAACGATACAGATGTTGATGGTGATGCGCTTAGTCTCGACAGCTTTACTCAGCCAGCACATGGTGTGATTACCGATAATGGTGACGGAACGCTGACTTATACGCCTGCGAACGGATTTACGGGTGTAGACGACTTTACCTATACGATTACAGACGGAACATTTACGAATACAGCAACTGTATCCATTGGTGTTGATAATTCCGCACCTATTGCACAGCAGGATGATGTGAGTGTTGATGAGGACGGTTTTGTTAATATTGCCGTGCTTGCAAATGACAGTGATCCGGATGCTTCTGATACGATTACTGTATCGTCGGTCAGCGGAGCATCTAATGGTCAGGTGTTCCTGAATTCGGATGGTACTGTGGACTATACACCTGACGAGAATTTCTTTGGTTCGGATACGTTTACATATGTCACGACGGACGGCGTTTCAGAAACGACCGGAACAGTTCAGGTTACGGTGAATTCAATTGAGGATGATCCGGAAGCTGAGGATGATCATGTTTCCACTTTGCCGGGAGTTGCGCGGGTTATCAATATCAATCTGGACCTGCTTGCCAATGATAGTGATGGCGATGGCGATGCGCTGACATTCGATGGTTTTGTGCAGCCTGCGAACGGGACGATTGTTGATAATGGTGATGGAACGCTGACCTATACGCCTAATAACGGGTTCTCCGGTGTGGACAGCTTTACCTATACGGTTACGGATGGAAATACCACTGACAGTGCGACTGTGAATGTATCGGTTGATGATAACAGTCTGATTAATGTGTGGTACGGCTCTCTCCAGAAGTTCGGTAATGTTGGTGAAAGCCAGCAGTGGGTGAATATTCTGGGTAATGTTGATACTTCGCAGATTACGGACCTTTCCTATTCGCTGAATGGCGGTACTCAGAGAAGTCTGTCTATTGGTACTGATACGCGCCGTCTTGAAGAGGATGGTGACTTCAATATTGATATTGATTATGCGGAGCTGGATGGATCAACGACAAATGATATTGTTACGATCTATGCGACGCTGACGAATGGCGATGTGCTTTCGCGGGATATTGTTATTGATTATGAATACGGGAACAAATGGGCGCAGGATTATACGATCAACTGGGCTTCTGTGACGGACCTTCAGGATGTTGTGCAGGTTGTTGATGGCGAGTGGTATGTTGATAATGGCCAGCTCAGAACTTCCCAGGTTGGATATGACCGGATTGTTGCGATTGGTGACAGTAACTGGGATAACTTTGAAGCAACCATGACCATGACTATCAATACGATGGGTGAAGGTACTGCCCGTGACGGGGCCGGTTTTGGTCTCGGGTTATTATGGAATGGTCATACGGATGATCCGCTTCCGGGTTATCAGCCTGTGTCGGGGTATAATCCGATTGTATCGCCGTTTTTTAATACGAAGGATGACCTGTTTACATTGCATGACCATCCTGACTGGAATTCGCCGCATCTGGATACGGCTCCATTTGTCTTTGAGGAAGGTGTTACCTACAATATCCGGGTTCAGGTTGAGCAGACTAATGTGCTTGACCGATCGTACAAGTTCAAGATCTGGGATGCCAGTGAGGCTGAGCCTGCTGAGTGGTTGCTTGAGGGTGTTGACCAGATGACGGAGCCTTTGAATGGGTCGCTGGCCCTGATTGCGCATCACTGGGATATTTCGTTTGGGGATGTGACTGTTAGCGAGATTGTTGGTAATGATATTATTCAGGGTGATGAGACTGATGAGGTTCTGATTGCTGTTAATACCAGTGATCTGCTGCCGGGTGTTGGCGAGATTGATGTGCTTGCTGGCGAAGGCGGGGCAGACCTGTTTGTGCTGGGTGGAGCGGATACGTTCTATTATGATGATGGTGATATTGCTACGGATGGTGTGCTGGATTATGCGCTGATATTTGATTTTGTCAGTGGGACAGATCAGATTCAGCTTCATGGTGATGCATCGGATTATTTGCTTGGGACTGCGCCTTCGGGGAGTGGTACGGGAATTTATATCACCAATGGCAGCGGGCCGGATGAGCTTATCGGTGTTGTGGATGATGTTACGGGGTTATCGCTGTTCAGTGATGACTTTATATTTGTCAGCTGATTTTTGANNTCGTTCAGTTCTCCTGAACGAGGCATTTTTCCTAATCATCGTCTTTAAGCAGGCTCAGGCGGAGCATTTCCCAGTTCTGGGAGAAGCCACGCACGGCCTGAATGCTTTTCAGGACTCTTGTTGTTTCATTGAAATGCAGCATTGCCAGCCAGTAGTTGACCCAGTATCTCATTGCAGATGTGAAGCGTAATGCTCTCCATACATTGGGGAACCTGTCGTAGAGTTCCTTGCGGGTGAAGCCGTTTATATTAGGGCCTGTTCTGCCAAGGTAGAGCGCTCGTTTGCGAATGCCTTCCGGGGTGATCAGATGCGGCTGGATGCGGTGGTTAAGTACGGCATCAGGTATGTAAATGGTTTTGTAGCCGTCCTGTTTCATTTTAATGAGGAACTGGGTTTCACCGCCCATGATGCGGCGTTTGCTGGTTGGACCAAGAGCCACATCGAACAGGCGACCGCCTTCGAGAACTTCTTTTCTTACCCAGAAATTAGGACCGCCGGGATAATGGTTATCCGGCCAGACTACCGGCTTATCTCCGAAATTAATTCTGCAATAGCCCCAATCAAGAAGGTCTGGTGTATGGACCCATTCAGGTGGATTTTCGCATGGCCAGGTTACGTCTATTCTGCCACCAAAAACCTGATAGTCCGGATGTTCGGCAGCAGACTTTGCTACGCCCTGCAACCAGCCTTTCTGCGGTGTTACATCATCATCGCTAAAGACAAGAATGTCTTTCAGTGTGCCTTCTGTCAGGGCGCGATTGAGGGCCTTGTTTTTTCCAGCTTCAGGCTCAAAAAGATATTCAACATTTATTCTGTCCGAGAAGGATTTGATAACTTCGGCTGTATCATCCTTGCTGTTGTTATCGATAATAATGAATACCGGGTCCAGTCCTTCCAGGTCCAGTTGGCACATGCCTTCGAGAGTTTCGCGAATGCTCTCTGATCTATTGAATGTCGCGATAATAATCGACATAGAGGTCATTTCAAAATACTCCCTTTTTAAATCTTTTCTGGCCGGGCCGGAGAACGAAGTCCAAATATCCTGCGACCTGCTGCTTTCAGGTCATTCAGCAAAGGCCATTTAAATTTCCAGACTTCCCTCGTGAATGCACGGAAACACCAATATCTGGATTTGAGGGACATGGGCTGAAATGCAACCAGTTTGAAATATTCGTAATAAATCCTCCAGTAGGGTAACAGCAGCTTTCCCTTATTGGAGATGTCAAACCATTCTGAATAGGTGGCACGATCCTCAAGCATATTTCTTGACTGGTTTGCATGCTCTCTATTGAAAAACAGGAATTCCTGAACGCGAACAATCTTGCCTAATATTCCCAGATGTCCGAGCAGCACCCCATCACCATGGGAATACCCGCCAATAAGTGCTGTTTTACGTAATTGTTCAGTACGAATTACACCAAATATTTCCTGACACCGGTGAGGTTTGATCTGTTCACTAAAGCGTTCATGCGGAGTATCCTGATCAAAGAATAATCCGGAATCATAGCTGTCTGATATTTTTCCTTCAGCATCGATAAGCTGGACTTTTGTGTAACAGACGACGACATCAGGGTTTTCATCCAGTACCCTGACACATTTCTCTACGCAGGTCGGATCCATAAGGTCGTCATGGGCAGCCCATTTGAAATATTCACCAGTTGCTTCATGTACGACAAAGTTAAAGTTTGGTGCAGCGCCCAAATTGTTTTCCTGCAGAATATATCTGACGCGACTATCTCTTGCCGCATAATCTTCGCAAATTTCTCTTGTGCTATCCGTAGAACAGTTATCAGAAATGATTAATTCAAAATCTTTGTAGGTCTGCCCGAGAATACTGTCGATAGCTTCCCGCAAAAATTGCTCCCCATTATATACAGGCAAACCAATACTTAATTTTACCATGCCTTATTCCCCAATAAGATCTTCCGATCGCATATAGCGATTAACAATGCATTGGCCGGATAAACGAATTGTTAAACCTCAGAATGAACAGAGACAGACCAGTTATCTGGCCGGTCGAAATCTGAACCACAGCCTCTGAACAGGATCAACAACCATCCGAACAAGCTCCCCTTCGTATTTTTTAAGTACTAACAATAAAACAATGCCGTATGCACACATCCCTGCTGCTCCAAAGACCATCAGCTCCAGCCAGGTTTCCGGCGCATGCAGGAATTTCATTGGCAGCCAGACGGCAAGTCCTGCTATGCCCGGCAGGATACCCGGCACCAGGTTTTCAAAAAAGAAGCGGCCAAAACTGACTTTGGCCAACCGCATACCCATTGGCCAGAATACCAATATCTGAGAAATTGATGTTGTAATAAAGATTGTGGCTGCAGCACCAACAGCCCCATATTTCAGCTCCATTGTGACATAGATCATTATTGCCAGATTCAGCAAGCTGACCGAGATTGCAGCCAAAGCAAAGGGTTTTACATTAGCCTTCGCCATCGAAATTTTGGACAGCATATTACCCGAGGCAGTAAATGGATATGTCGCCATAATCAGGATGAGAACAAATGCCGTATCAATAAATGTATCTCCAATATAAAGCTTTATAAATTCCGGAGCCAGCGCCATCATCGGGCAGGCAACCATCAGCATAGCCCATAATGCAAAACGCCCTCCCCTAAGGTAGGCATTAGCAATACGCCCGTCATCACCTGCTGCATTCATGGCTGTTAATGCAGGCATAACCGGTGTTGATGCCATGAGCGTCATATTGAAAACCTGGCGGTGGAATGTGTTAGCCACATGATAATTTGTGACATCCAGAGGTGTACCAAACTTGTTTAATACAATAGCCCCTGCACTCAGAAAAATCATGTGCGAGAGATGGCTGATTGTGGACCATAGCCCGAATGACATTACGGAACTGGCTGTTTTCCTATCAAACAGGCTGCTGTCAAACCGTAGCTGGGGAACCATTTTCTTTGATACTGCGGTTACAATGATAACGAATATGAATTTTGATATGGTTACTGAAACCACGACCCAGAGTACCTTTGGTCCTACCCCTATAAGAAGAACCAGTAATATGAGGATACGCAGAAGGTCTGTTCCAATTGTAATCGCATTCAGCAACACATAACGCTGCTTAACATGGAACCCCAGTGAATAAGGCAGTAAAGCGGTTTCAAACAGGAAGGTTATCAGCATCAGCGCCATCATCAGGCGTGCTTCCCAGATCTGATAATCAGGAACTGTCAGAAAATAATCTATGTACCAGGAAAATGCCATGCCCAGCACGAGGAGGATCATTGATGCGCCACCCAATAAAGGCAATATAGAAGACAGAACCCTTTGAAAGTGTTCCTCATCGCCTTTTGCATATGCGTCAGTTGCATGACGGATAACACCGCCAACAAAAACAGTAGAAAACAAGGGGGCGAAAATCATAATTGCTGCAACAACTGGATAAATCGCAAATTCTTCAGGAGATATTCTTTTCAGCAGATACTGGAACATCCAGGCCAGGACAAATACATTGAGCAGTCGTGTGAATACTGAACTGGCAGAATTGATATAGACAAGCCGCTTGTTAATTTCGACAGAGGTTTTATTATTTTTATCGTTGCTCATAAGTGGTCAGGGCCTGTTACTGCAATTCTGTGACTGCATTCCCAAGGTTTGATAATGTCACAGCAATTGTAATGAATACGTGGTCATTATCATTCATATTTGCTAAAAATTCGCATCACTGCAGGAATAGAATTCAAGTATTTTCTTCAAATAACAGAGAAGAGATGAATAGTTATTTATATTCAACTCATTGCCTGCTTTTTCTATACTAATTTGCGACAGAAGTATCATAAAAGCATGAAAGGTTAAAGCTCTTTAGGGGCAACAAAAGGTAATTTACTCCTATGGCTTGCACTCCAACCACGATCCTCCCCTCAGGAAAGCACCTTATTTATCAATTCAGAATATGTCTGTACGACACTATGCTTTCTGAATTTCTCAAAGAAACCATTATGTTGTAATTCACTGATATTCGACTTCAATTTTTCTTCTATGGATATCAGGCAGGTCAGTCCGTGTGCAATGTCCCGAGTTGATTTAGGGTCGCATTTATAACCGATTTCAACATCATCGAAGAAACCATCAACACCCCTCCCTCCGGAGTAAAGCACAGGAACTCCCGAGAAGAGTGCCTCAATATATACCATGCCATAACTTTCTGTCAGGGTCGGTAAAACAAATGCCTGATATTGACTAAAGGTTTCCTGAATATTTTCGTGTGGAACGACGCCCCCAAGTTTCACATGTTCCTGCAATTTGTTTTTTGCTATCAGACTATTAACAGCTGCAATCGACTTTTCACTACCTCTGCCAAAGATGGTCAGTTGAATATCTTCTCCCTCTTTTACAACCATGCTGATCGCGTCCAGTAACTTTACAGTTCCTTTTGTACGATAAATATCAAGGTTATAAGCGCTTACCAGCCCAGCACCTGAAACCTGTGACTGCAGATAGGTATCGCTTTCTGTAATCACCGGAAGGTCGGTAAAATTACCGGTTTCCAGATTCAGCCGCTTGATTACATATTCCTGTATCCAGGGGGCGGCTGGCAACAGTTGTGCTGCTTTGGTTGCGACTTCCCGGTAAAGAGATTTTTTTTCGGGCTTGGCACGAATGTATTTCTGATCCGTGTTTCCCCACAGACTAGATACAAAAGGACATTGCAGTTTTTCAGAAAGCCTTAGTGCTATAACGCCCTCGATTGTAAGTTTATGAGCATGAATTACATCTATGTGAACTTCTCTTCTCTGAAGATCTTCATAGATCCAGTCTGCAACAGGATTGAGAAATGTCTCCTGTAACAAACCCAAAGGGGGCGCTTTATACCTAAAGCTTATAACATTATCAGATTCATCCGGGTGCTTTTCAATACCGCCTAACCCTGTTGCCCTGTTCATTGAATAAACCAGGTGGTTAAACCCGGGAGAACTATCCAGCAGGCTTTTTACAGCCCTGGTTTTTCCTGGAGCAATTACATCGGGATAGTCAGCAGTAATGTGTAAAATATTAGTCATAAATGAATCCAGCCGCCCAACACTTCTATATAACAAATAAAAGACCCACCTTATGAGCGGGCCTTTACTTATAGATATAAAGTGGATGTGAATGGAAACAAAAAATTCAAATGACTATCTGAATGTTCTTTCAATCTGATCCAGCAGTGGTTTTATAAGGTAGTTCAGTGCGGTTCGGGACCCTGTCTGAAAGAATGTTTCTGCTGGCATACCCGGCTTCAATTTCTTGCCATTCAGCAGATTATCATATCCTTTAACCATTTTAACCCGGACCGTATAATAAGGAGGAGTATCCGCAGAATGCTGAGATTTATCAGCGGATACGTGGATCACTTCACCATCAATTTCAGGGGTGGACTTCTGATCAAATGCAGAAAAACGAATGACAACATTCTGGCCGACTTTTATCTGATCGATGTCCTGTGGCTGGATCTGAGCTTCAACTTCAAGCGCTCCCTGTTTGGGAACTATCATCATAACCGGTTCACGCGCAGGAATAACCCCACCAACCGTGTGTGCTGTCAGCTGATGTATAAAGCCTGAAATTGGTGCTCGAATTTCTGTTCTGCGTAATTTGGTTTTTGCGGAAATCTGGCGCTCAACATATTCTGCAATTTTAGTCTGAACATCACGCAGTTCTGACAGTACTTCAGTCTGTAAATCCTGATCTATCTGTATGATACTCAATCTGGTTTCACTGATTTTTCCTTCAGCTCTCGCTATACCGGCAATATGATCCCCACGGGCACCTTTCAATTTTGAAGCTTCTCGCTCCAGAGCAAGCAGGCGGTTCATCGGTACAAGCTCTTTGTCACGCAGAATTTTCAGAGCAGCAAGTTCTTTTGTAATCAACCGGATCTGCTCTTCTTTTGCATCCTGCTGGGCTTTAAGGCCCTGTATTTCTTTTCTTAACTGATCAATTCTGAGTAGAAGCTGTTCCTTTTTACCCTGAGCAGTTCTTTTACGGGCTGTAAAAAGCTTTGACTGGCCATCCATATATTTACGGATTTCAGGGTTGCCTTTTTTGGCGATCAGGCTTCCCGGATAATGAATTTTTGATGCTCCGTCTCTTTCTGCTTCAAGACGTACCTGACGGGCCTGTAATTCATAAAGGCGGGATTCCACGATGGACAGGTTCGCCTGAATATCAGTTACGTCCAGACGTAATAATAACTGTCCGGCCTTAACACTCTCGCCTTCCCTGATAAAGATCTCAGAGACAATGCCACCTTCAGCGTGTTGTACTTTTTTGGAATGGCCTTCAACAACAACGGTTCCCGAGGCAATGACAGCCCCATTGATTGATGCCCATGCGGCCCATCCGCCAACACCAAAGATTAAAGTGATAACAAGAAACAGTCCAAGATAACTGTAAAAAGAGATAGCTCTTCTGGTATTTTGACTCATAGTTCAGCCTTATAAATTCCTAACCGGTACTAGTTACTACCTGGTGTTTCACTATCACCTGATTTCTGTGGGGTCAGCTTACTCATAGGAGGCATTTTACCATCTCCTGCCTGCTGCTGCTGTCCGCCACTCTGTTGAGGTGGTTTCATAATCTGCTTGAGAACCTCATCACGCGGGCCAAAGGCTGCCTGGGTGCCATCTCTCAGGAACAATATCAGGTCAACAGACTGAATTGCACTTGGTCTGTGGGCGATCACTATAACAGCAGCGCCATTTGCCTTTGCAGCCTGAATTGCCTGCACCAGTGCTACCTCCCCTTCCATGTCGAGGTTCGCATTTGGCTCATCCAGTACGATAAAGACCGGCTCTCCATACAGTGCCCGTGCCAGGCCAACCCGCTGTCTCTGTCCAGCCGATAAAGTTGCGCCACCTTCTCCGATACGGGTATTGTATCCGTCCGGCAGGTTGAGGATCATTTCATGGACATTGGCAAGGCGTGCAGCTTTCACTACAGCTTCAGGATTTGGCTCCGTTGAAAAACGGCAGATATTTTCCTCAATGGTTCCGGCAAAAAGTTCTACATCCTGAGGAAGGTACCCCATGAATTTACCGATCTGTTCACGGTCCCACTGATCTATGGGAGCACCATCGATACGTACGGCTCCCTTTGCTATTGGCCAGACACCAACGAGGGCCCTTGCAAGTGTTGACTTACCAGCTCCGGTGGGGCCTATCACGCCCAGTGCCTGCCCTGGCTCCAGTTTAAAGTTAAGACCTTTCAGAAGAGGGACATTACTACCGGCAACCGGCACAATGATATTTTCGATATGCAATCTGCCAACGGGGTCCGGCAGTTGCATATTATCTTCTTTTTGCGCCATATCTGCCAATATCATCAGGAGCCTTTTATGAGAACGCCTGAAACTCTGAAAACCGCGCCAGTGGGCAATTGACTGTTCTACAGGGGCCAGAGCACGAGACATGATAATTGAAGCTGCGATCATGACACCTGGTGAAATTTCATTCTTAATGGCCAGATAGGCACCAAGGGCCAGCATAAGAGACTGAAGCAGCAGGCGTATTGATTTGGTTGCCGAGCTAATGAATGAGGCACGGTCCCCGGCACGGTCCTGATCACTCAGGGCTGTACCACGCAGTTTTTCCCATCTGGCCCTCATTGACCCGATCATTCCCATTGCCTGAATGACTTCTGCATTCCGCCTGTTTTCTTCAGCGAATACATGGGCTGACATATTGGAACGGCTGGCCTCTTCCAGGCGATTTCTGGTGAGGAGTTCATTCAGAATTGCGAAGATGAATAACAGTACAGCACCACAGGTTGCAAAAATGCCGAGCCAGGCATGCATAAATACAAAAATGAAAGCGAGGTATACGGGAGCCCATGGGGCATCAAATAATGCGGATGGGCCGGGGCCGGACAGAAACTGACGGAGAGTATCCAGATCTCTGAGAGGTTGGGAGTTGATGTTAGGTGTTTTTCTCAGAGAATGGTTAATGACGGTATCGAAAACATCTTTGCCTATTTCCTCGTCGACAAGCCTGCCAGTTCGGCTCAGAATTCTGGACCTTAGAAGTTCCAGTACCCCCATATAGGCGAAGAGGCCAATAACAAGAATAGTCAGTGCTACCAAAGTTTCCTGACTTTTACTTGTCAGGACGCGATCATAGACCTGGAGCATGAAGATCGGACCTGTGAGCATTAGTATATTAATGCAGCAACTGAGAAGGCCGGCGCTGAAAAATGCACGCCTGCCTGTGCGAAAAATCCTTACTTTAGCCTGTTCAGGACGGAGATTCGTTTTACGTTTCATACTAATATCTGTATCCGGTCAATCGTATCCATGCTATATCTAACAAGATAACTTATTGCTGTTTAGAATTCATGTACATTATGAGAGATCAATCCCAAGCATAATTTTTTGACAAACTAGTTATGATCCATGTCGCTATCTATGCAACTTCAGGGGGAGTGATATTGAACTCCTCCATTTAATCATTCAAGAAGGCCCTTTTTTGCCATTTTCATGACAAGAATCGCCATTATCCCTTTGATATGGTGAAGTGATTCTCATGTTGTTTTCAGAGTTCCGGCAAACAATAATAAAATTATATACGGCATAAATTTAAGTTTAAATAAAGATCGTTTTTTACGAAATAACAATGCGATGCTACAGAGGAAACTAAAATGTCATCACATGCACAAATTTCAATTTCCAAAGATTCAATTCATGATCAGGGCATTTCTGAAATTACAGAAACTTCCCGTGTCAGTAATAAGTATCATCATTTCTGGGCTCCTGTAACCCTTATTGCATCAATTATTGCCGGTCTTGTGTTCTGGGCAGCACTGGCTGTTTATTTCTGGCTGTAACAACTTCCTATAGAATTCCAGAGTTTCGATTTACCCGCACCTAATATAATTTGCGTGCGCTTTCTTCTTTCGTTGAACTGTCCTGTACCAGTAACCATTTCCCTTAATATTAGTTATAGTCCAATTGAACCAACGGGATTATAAAGTAAAATTCCTCTCCCCGTACATTTGCACTATATTTGACCCCAATTATCACTTGAAAATCTCGTAGTTATATGCATTTTATGATATGTAGCTTTAATTCTACACAATTTTTATTTTTTTTATTTTTTCTCGCATGGACGTTGTGAGCAAACTTTTTATTTTATACGTGACGTTTGGCGGGTTGTGTAATTTCATATCTTACAGTTCCTGGGGGGGAAATTTGGCATGGTCGATACAAGTGGTGGCTTTGTATCAGGAAAAACTACAGATAAGTTTTCAACGGAGCTTGAGAGCCGCTCCGAGAGCAATACGTCGCCCTATTCCAGGCGTATATTGATTGACCTGGTTGCTGCTTCAGATATGGTCTTAATGGTTGCAGCAGGTATTATTGCAAAGCTTTTTTACATTGACTATTATCTAACATCCGATGAAACATTAACTAAGTATGTTCCACCGGTAATTTATTGTCTCGTCTGTTTTTATGCGCTGATGAATAACCGCAGATATTACAGCCCTCAAAAAATATTCAGCATACCACATAGAATACCTTCCATACTCACGCAGGTGTTTTTCGCATTCAGCTTTGTTTTCATTATTCTTTTCTTTCTAAAAACGAGTAGCCATTACTCCAGGGGCTGGATTTTCTGCTGGTTTACAAGTTACTGTTTTCTGCTAACAGCAAACCGACTGGCATGGTCAATTTATATTAAAAGCCTCATCAGAAAAGGGGTTTTTCAAAAACGTGTGGCCATTATTGGTTCAGGTTCACCCCTTAAAAAGCTTCTCACAATATTCGGGCAGGATAATTATGAGCACCGCCTGTCTCTTACGTGCGACCTGTCATGCTCCGGAAAAGACGAGAGCAACTCAAAAGTGCAACAATGCAAGGATATTACCGCGCTGATTGCCGAGGGACAGAATAACAAATTTGATCAGGTTATCGTTGCGTTACCAGCTTCTGAAAGCGGACAACTTGAAAAGGTTGTCAAAGAGTTGCGGTTATTGCCAATAGATATACAGATTCTGCCTGATCTGGGTGATGTGAGAATGCCTCTGGTTCATGTTGAACAGGTTGGTGACCTGAGTGTTGTCAATATAGAGCGAAAACCAATTTCAGACTGGGGTATTTTTGTAAAAAATGCAGCGGACTATATTATTGGAGCGATAGCACTTATTGCCTTTATGCCTATCATGGCTCTGGTTGCAGTTGTCATTAAGCTGGACAGCCCGGGTCCTGTCTTTTACAGACAAAAAAGACACGGATTTAATCATAAGATAATTAACGTACTCAAGTTTCGCACTATGCAGAACGCGGAGCCCGGCACACATGGAGAAGTCCTGCAGGCCAGCCGTAATGATAAGAGAATTACGACAGTCGGGGCTATTTTGAGAAAAACCAGCCTTGATGAACTTCCCCAACTTATAAATGTACTTCGTGGAGAAATGTCGCTTGTTGGTCCCCGACCTCATGCAATTGAGCATAACAGTTACTATGGTAAGCTTGTTGAAAACTATGCAAACAGGCACAGAGTTAAGCCAGGTATAACGGGATGGGCTCAGGTTAACGGGCTTCGGGGCGGTACAGAAGATCATCGTTTAATGGAAGAACGCGTAAAATATGATCTGGAGTACATTGAAAACTGGTCAATCTGGCTTGATATCAAAATATTATTTATGACGCCAATCTACGGTTTTGTAAGCAAAAACGCCTATTAGTTTTATGAAATATTTTTAAGTTTTAATCGGAGCTGAATCTTTGTATCAGCTATCATACTTAATAAACTCTGAACGCTTCATTCATGGGGTGGATGATCAATCTAATATAAAGAGTTATCATATATATTTTCCAGCATCCTAATGCTGGAAAATTCAGATAATCAGGAGTTTATGTTCTGATCAGGCAACAGGACTTGTTTGCAATGCAACAACAGTCAGGGTGATATTGCATATTTCCCTTCTTATTGTCTGGACGGATGTCTGTATTTGGGACTATTTAAGAAGCGCTAAAGTTTAATAGTGGGAGCTGTTATTTCTAAAGCGAATACCTGTAGGGCAGTTGGTGCAAATTTGCGCTGCCTGCCGTTGTGTTAGTTTTTTAGTACTAGGGATTTGACGTGTCTCAGGAAAATTCAGAAGAAGAAAACCCGTTTCAACTGGATGTAAATTACCTCTGGTCAGTTTTAAAAAGGCGCAAACTTCTGATAATACTGCCAATTGTTTTTGGCTTTGCATTATATGCCCTCGTACTCAATTTATTACCCCCTGTTTATGAAGCCAAAGCAATTGTCGCTTATGATCCAGGTGAAAAACAGATTATTGAGGCTGAAGACAAACGCCAACAGGTGTCCCTTAAATATACATTGTCAAAGCTTCAGGCTGAAGTTCAGATCATGCAATCGCTGCTTGTTCTTAAACGTGTCGTTAAAAAGCTGAACCTGCATAACAGTCCTGAGTTTCTCGCAAGCTCAAGAATGGATCAGATTAAAAAAAGAGTAAAAAGCTGGCTGGGTGAAGAGGCTCCTGCAGATCAAGCCAGGGACCAGGGAGGCAACCTGCTTTCCAGTTCTTCAGAAACATCTGCTGATGCCGAACGTAATGAAACGGCTATGATAAACAGTGCGGTCTCCAAGCTACAGGAAGGCCTGAGCATTGAAGCAGACCGCTATACCTTTCTTATTACGATAACTTATACCTCAACAAATCCGGAACTTGCTGCAATTATTGCAAATGAAGTTCCTCAGGCCCATTTTGAACATCAGCAGGATAACAGGCTAGCAACTGCACGGCGTGCTTCCGAATGGCTTGAGATGCAGCGAGAGAAAGCCAGGCTTGCACTTGTGGGAGCTGACCGGGATGTTGAAACATTCAGAGATAAATTCAAACTAGTTGATGAAACAGGGCAGTCTGAATATCACCTACAGCTTGGTAAAGTGCGCGCCAGCCTTGAAGATGTGCAATCCAAGACGCTTAATATCAAAATCAAACTGGAAGAACTGACCCGCGCTTTCAAATCCAGCAAACAAGATCTTTCTGCATTTAACTCCCCTCTTATGGCCCGCCTGCGCAACCAGCTTGCTGAAGCCCAGAATAAAGAGGCTGAAGTTAAAGCGCGCTTAGGTTCGAAGCACCCTGCGGTTCGAAATGTCCTGGCAGAAATTAATGATATAAAACGGCAGCTCAAAGCGGAAAGCTCAAATATTCTTCGTGTTACCAATGCTGATTATGATCTGGCACTTAAAGGTGAGGCTGCTCTGAAGGTACGTGCAAAAGAGCTGGAAAAGAAGTCATATGTATCAAAAGAAGCTGCGACCAAATACAGACAACTTCTCAGCAGTACCAAGATCAAACGTGACCACTATCTTTCTCTTGATAAAAGGATACAGGAAGTTGCAGAGCTAAGGCAGCTTGTCAGCCGTGATTTTCGTGTGGTCTCAAAAGCGCTTGTTCCTACAGGTGTTTCTGCGCCAAACTGGATTATTCTGGGTTTTGCAGCCTTTATTGTATCTGCCGGTTTTGGTGTTGGCATAGCGGGTGGCCTGGAGTTTCTGGACTCAAGATTGCGGACGATAAAACAGGTTGAAAGAGCGACCAGACTGCCTGCCATTTCTGTACTTCCAAAGCTTCCCGAGAAATCTGTAATGTTCCTGCATAAGGGCAATAGTGAAGAGTATCTTGAGATGGATGAGAGTATCCTCATATATTCTGAAGCTATTAATGATTTAAAAACCGAGGTCCAGCTTGTTAATAAAGAAAGAAAAACCAAGTCTATCATTATTACCTCCCCTTCCATGAATGAAGGCAAATCGATGCTGGCTCTGGCTTTCGCCCAGCATATGTCCAAGCTTGGTGTTAATACGCTGCTCATTGACTGCGACCTTCGCCGACCAAGTATATTAAATAAACTTGGCAAGGCAGCTAATTATGGACTGGCTGATGTCCTTTCCGGCAAGGTAGAACTGGAGGAAGCTGTTATAGTTGACGGTCATACCGGACTTCATATTTTGCCAACGGTTACTCCTACGGGCCCCAGCGCATCAGAGATTCTTGGCTCTAACAAAATGAAGGAATTTATTGAAGCTGCTTCCGAAAAATATGATTTTGTTCTTATGGATACGGCACCGCTGCTGCCAGTGCAGGATACCCGGGCACTGGCAGTAAACTCTGATGCAATTATTCTTGTAACTGCATGGGGAGAAACAAAAACAGCAGATGCCAGAAAAGCGGTTGAAAAACTGGCTTCAGTACGAACAAATATTCTGGGGGCCGTTCTGAATAAATCCGATCTACAGACGCTGACAAGTCATTATACAGGGGTCTATGGCTATATCACCTGATCACCCAGATGCTTCCATACCAGAACATGAGGCGTCAAAGGTCTGAAGGTCTGTATTTTTTATCCGGGATTAATCTGGTTTTAACAGAATGCACTGGTGAAGTAGCAAGTACTGGCCAGCAGAGGAAAAAACACTGGGTCAGAACTTTGCGACAAAGCTACCCTGAACAGTATCTCTTTCAAAATCACCAACACTATCAGATGCCTCGCGATTGTCGTGAGTATAGACAAAGACAAAACCCATATTGCGGTTAAGGGCATACTGAGCAGATAATTCGAAGTCCTGCTCTTCTACAACTCGGTTATCCTGAGAAATATCTGATTTTCGATAGGAAGTAGATGCTTTAACGGCCAGATTCTTATTTATCGTATAAGCAACCTCGCCACCCACACCACCCTTTTTAATGGAACCGGCACTTTCCTGAAAGTTTGTGCTTGTTTCATCCTGCTCAGCATTAATGCTGACAGTTAAACGGCGTGTCGGCTTCCAGGAGAATGATGCCTCATAAGATGGCTGCAGATCTGAGTCCTGAGCCGAGTGAAAGTCATCTTTTGTCAGACCAAAATTGAAGGCTGCCGAGAATTTTGATGTCAGATTCAACTGTAACTCAGTGTTTCCGCCATAAGTTGTTACATCGCGGAACGGGTTATTCGGATTATATGTGGTTTCCACAAAACCTGATGTTACAACAGTGATATAGCGGGAAACCACGTAACTGATTTCTTTATTCAGAGAGTATTTTTCATTGTTACGGACATCCTGATCAATAGCGTTCAGACCACTGCCGATATCTTCGTAATCAATATTTGTGTATCCGACCTTGATGCTCGATGTGAACCTTTTGAACGTGGTTGACAACTGAGCAGAAACATCAAACTCCAGATTTGCAATCGGTTCGGCAACTTCTTCTGTTACCGGGTCCGGATCATCCTGATTTACAGAGCTTGGTAATTCATTCGTGCGTCCAATGCTTGAAGAAAATGAAAGACTGGACCTTGGAGTAATCTGAAAAACACCTGACATACTTCCAGTCAGATCCTGTGCTGAGAACTCGTCATTATATAAGTAACGCGTCAGCAGGCTCTCAACTTCGAATGTCAGATTACCGTTCCTGAATTTCTTTATGGCCACACCTTTAGGGGCACTGAAAATGATCAGGTCATCGATTTTACCGGAATTCAATTTAAACAGATTGGAATCATACTTAATTCCAGTGACAACTGAAGGCAGGAATAACCAGTCATCTTTTTTCAGGCCGGCCTGGTTTGCCATACGGCCTATATTTACGTCGGAGCTAAGCCCCTGTGCATACAGAGGCTGAGAAGCAGCAAATGCCCCGGCAATAATTGGAATCACCAGAAAAGGACGCACAGAAACAGTGCTACGCATTAACCATGCAAATCTATGACTGATAATATTAATCTTTCTGGAAGTCACAGAAAATCCCAACCCAAAATCCGAATCAAAATAGTAATAATTTTTATCTTAGCTATCACTTAAAACAAATTAAAACATTAAAATGCAACCAGTGCAGCGTAGTCATGACTATAACTTAATTACTCATGCCATTATAGTCTCTATGTGTATTAACCAATAAAAAAAAGCCAATTGTTGTTTAAAACGCGCAATGTTAGGCTATTATGTTGATAAATCACATAACGTGGCAAGAATGCCAATAATTGCTATAAAAGGTGGTTAAAGATAAATGAACTGTTGTTATGATTCTCTCAGGAATGTATTAATATTTTCGAGATAAAGACATGGAGCGGGTAGAATATCTGAACCGAAATTTTGTTTTTAATATTTATGTGTATTTTCGGCATTCTTCCATGCGTTTCTAAACAAAATAAATATGGCGGTAGACTTTATGACTTGGCGCTTATTGATGATTTTTCTTGCATGTTCAGGTTTGCTTGCGGGATGTAATGATTATAAAATTGCAAAGCTTAGCTATACAAACATGTCAGGCGCTTATCGTCTGGGTCCCAGTGACCAGTTGCGTGTGATGGTTTTTGGTCAGAAGGAAATGAGCAACCGCTATCAGGTTGATTCGACGGGCCGTATTTCCATACCACTGGTTGGTGCAGTAAAAGTTCATGGACGTACTACCAGACAGGTTGAACGAATTATTGTTTCCCGGTTGCAAAGCGCCAATATCGTTAATGACCCGCAGGTTTCCATTGAGGTTACAAGCTATCGTCCGTTCTTTATACAGGGTGAAGTTAAAAGCTCGGGAAGTTATCCATTTCAGGTTGGCCTGACGTTTGAAAAAGCTATTGCAGCTTCAGGCGGATATACAATTCATGCTAACAAGAAATATTTTGTTGTTTCCCGGATGATTGGTAATAAGCTGGAAAAATATAAAGTTACTCCTGATCACCTTGTACACCCGGGCGATTCGATAACAGTGAAAGAACGCTGGTTCTAAAGATTTACTGATAAGTAGTTTCTGAAATAAAAAAAGCGCTCCCTTTTAAGGTTGAGCGCTTTTTTTTTATTATCTCTGCATGAAACGTACCGGAGGCCTGCCTGCACAAGATCTCCAGTACCCCAATCAAGTCGTCAGGCCGTATGCCTTAGATCATTATCCAGAATATTTTCAGACAGAAGCATTTTTATGTGTGCGATCCGCTGATATCGAATGCCTTCAAACTCATCCAGTGTCAGATTGCTTGACTTATATGTATCGTAAAGCTCTTTTGCACCCATACGCGCATCCCATTTGGTTGTAAAGCCGGGGATTGCCTTGCGGACTTTATCACAGCTTACACGGTAGCAGCGAGTATCGGGGCCTGCGTCATCAGCATAGGTAATTTTGCAATCAGGCACAGTTTCTGCAACGATTTCAGCCAGCTCACTGATTCGATAATTATGGTCCGTGCTGCCGATATTAAATGCCTGATTGAAAACTGCTTCTTCAGGAGCATTTAATGTTGCGATGAATGCGCGGCTGATATCTTCAATGTGAACAATCGGGCGCCAGGGAGTACCATCAGACTTCATAAGGATCTGGCCTGTTGTAATTGCCCAGGCGACCAGGTTGTTGAGAACAATATCAAACCGGATGCGTGGTGATACGCCATAAGCAGTTGCATTGCGCAGGTAAACCGGGGTAAAGCCGTCACCAGCTATTTTTGAGATATCACGTTCAGCGTAAACTTTTGCCTGACCCNNCCTGACCATAAGCTGTAACCGGATTCAGGTCTGCTGTTTCGTCCAGAAGATCATCGCCTGCCGCGCCGTAGTTGCTGCAGGAAGAGGCGAAGATGAAACGTTTAACACCTGCCTGCTTTGAAAACTCCGCGAGCTTCAGGGACGCGATATGATTGATATCAAATGTGATATTTGGTGAAAGGTTTCCCAAAGGATCATTTGAGAGGGCTGCAAGGTGCATTACAGCATCAAACCCTTCGACATCCTTCAGCTCGACATCGCGGATATCCTTTCTGATTCCCGGGATATCAATAATTTTTCCACCTGCGTCGTAAGTGCATCGCTGGTATAAATCGCTATCCATTCCAACGACTTCGTGACCTTCTTCCAACAACATGGGAACCAGTTTAGTTCCAATATAACCCAGGTGACCTGTAACAAGAATGCGCATGGCTGCCCTCCAAAACATTTTTTTAATGTAATTGTTAAAATAATGTTGCTAAATCTATACCACTGCTTCGGGAAGATTTGCATGGACTAGATCGCGTGTTATCTCGTGGTGGTCAAGTACTTTATTATGATTTTGCAGTTACAAAAGATCTGGTTATTTACCAGAGGGAGAAAAAAATCGTGAACACTCCTACAAATAGTGTTGAATCAGGCGCTGAAAAGAAAGGTTGCCGTTTTTGTAATACAAGTTTAGAGCATAAACTTGTGGACCTTGGGATGTCCCCCTTATGCGAAAGCTTTGTTCCAGAAGCAAAAATTGACAGTATGGAGCCATTTTACCCTTTGAATGTCTCTGTTTGTCATGAGTGTTATCTTGTGCAGCTAAATGAATATGTGAGCCCTGATGAAATTTTTACCGAATATGCCTATTTTTCATCTTACTCTACCAGTTGGGTAGAACACGCGAAAAACTATTGCCATAAAATGAAAGACCGTTTCAATCTGGGGCAGGACAGCCTTGTGGTTGAGCTTGCCAGTAATGACGGGTATCTTTTGCAACATTTTCTGCCGCTGAATGTTCCGGTGCTCGGAATTGAGCCTGCTGCCAATGTTGCAAAAGTTGCCGAAGAAAAAGGCGTTACAACCGTTGTCGAGTTTTTTGGTGTCGAGCTGGCGAACAAATTAAAGGCAGATGGCAAGTCGGCTGATATAATTGCAGGCAATAATGTGCTGGCACAGGTTCCGGACCTGAATGATTTTGTGGGTGGTATCAAAATTCTTCTGGGACCGGATGGGGTTTGTACACTTGAGTGGCCGCATCTTGAGAAACTGATGGATGAGAATCAGTTTGATACGATCTATCACGAACATTTCTCCTATTTCTCTTTTGTAACGATGGACAAGATTGCCAAGGGGCACGGGTTGCGCCTGTTTGATGTTGAGGAGCTTCCTACACATGGCGGATCGCTTCGTGTCTATATGACTCACAAGGACAATACGACACACGAAGAGACACCAGCGGTTCAGGCTTTGCTTGGGCGTGAGCTGGATCGTGGTTTTACCGATATGAAGACCTATGCGGATTACACTGAAAAGGTCTGCCAGACAAAGCGCAAGATGCTTGCGTGCCTGATTGAGCTGAAAGATCAGGGCAAGGTGATCTGTGGGTATGGTGCGCCGGGTAAAGGCAATACGCTGCTGAACTATTGCGGTATTGGTACTGATTTCCTTGATTTCACAGTTGACCGCAACCCGTACAAGCACGGGATGTATACGCCTGGTATGCATATTCCGATTTATCCGGTTGAGAAGATTGATGAGGTGAAACCGGACTATC
>JBOEGA010000087.1:0-9720 GCA_050633205.1 Methyloligellaceae bacterium
TTTTTCTTGATGAAATACCAAAAGGGGCTACCGGGAAGATGCAGCGCATCGGGCTCGCAGAAAAACTGGGACTGGGTGACAGCTAATGACGAGGATATGTGTTTTTGGAGCAGGTGCTATTGGAGGCTATATGGCGGCTGCAATGGCGAAGGCGGGTGCGGAAGTCAGTGTTGTGGCGCGTGGTCCCCATCTTGCCGCTATACAGACAAACGGGCTTACTCTGCGCATTGAGGGCAGGGAGGAAAATTATCCGGTTAAGGCATCCGATAATCCGGCAGATCTTGGTGAGCAGGACTTTGTTATTATTGGATTAAAAGCGCATTCGGTTCCACCAATCGTGGAGCAGTTTGCACCTTTGCTTGGCAAGGGTACGGCCGTTATTTCGGCGGTTAACGGAATACCCTGGTGGTATTTTCATGGTGCAAATACCGGAACTGATCTTGATGACAAATGGGTGGAAACGGTAGATCCTGATGGTGCCCAGTGGAAGTTCTTCGGGCCAGAACGGGCTATTGGTTGTGTGGTCTATCCGGCCTGTGAAATTCCCGAACCGGGGATTATTCAGCATAATTCCGGGAACCGCTTTACACTTGGCGAGCCTGATGGTTCGAAGAGTGAGAGGGTTGCTCTGTTGTCTGCTCTGTTCAAACAGGGTGGTCTTCGTGCTCCTGTAAAGCCCAGCATCCGGGATGAAATCTGGATCAAGTTATGGGGGAACTGTTCATTTAATCCGGTTTCCGCATTAACGGGCGCCAGTCTTGATCTGTTGGGGAATGATGTGGCGTGCCGCTCTGTTATCCGGGATATTATGATTGAGTGCCAAAAGGTTGGTGAGGCTATTGGTGCGACGTTCAGAGTTGATATTGAAAAACGGATAGATGGCGGTGCAGAGATTATCGGGCATAAGCCTTCAACCCGTCATGATGTCGAGCTTGGGCGCCCTATGGAGCTGGATGCGCTGGTTGTTTCCATACTGGAGCTGGCCAGGAGGCTTCAGATACCCACGCCAACGCTTGATGTGGTTGCTGCGCTGGTTCGTATGCAGGGAGACGTTCTGGGGCTTTACAAGCGTCGTGCTGAGCTGGAGCAGGTTATAGCAGGTGACTATAAGCCTGCTGGATAGCCTGTTAGAGCGGGCTTCCGATTTTTATGACAAGAGTGTCATTATAAGTGCCAGCCAGCAGAGGAGTGTTGCCGGGGATGGTCTGAATTGTGAGATTCAGATCTGACTGGGCTGCATTGGTTATTGAACACTGTTTGGAAGATCCGGACAGGCCTGTTCCAACAGTGTTGAATTGTGTGGAAATTCCGCAGAAGGTTGCTGAGGCAGTATAATCTATTTTATTAAGGAAAGAGGATACCTGTTGTAAATTTTCACTATTTACCATGCCACCTCTGACCGATTTTATAGAAAGGTATGCCCTGTAGTTACAGCGTGCTCCAGGGAACAGAAGATGGATCGTTGACTGTTTAAGTCTTGCGGTATTTTTATCAATTGCCTGATTGAAACTGACGGCCCCTCCATTTAGCCCCCCTGTTGGCGAATATACTGCATTGGTTGAGAAACCAGGGGTCGGCAGAGAAGGCAGAAAGCAGGATGGTTTAATATTTGTTGATGGGGTTTCGCTGGAGCTATCCTTCTTTTTACCGTATTTGTTGTACACTGCCATTTGCAAAGTCGTTCCATTGTAATCCCCTGCTGTCAAAAACTGCATACCGGGAATAACAAGTTCAAAATTGCTCATTGAAGAAGAAGAGCCTCCTGGAGGCAGGTCAAGCTCCTGAATGGCTTTTACGCCAAGAGTGTGAGAATAATAGGGGCAACCAGCAGCCAGACCAGTATTCAAAACATTGGCTCCGCCACTGTTGCGTACAGAATATTGAAGTTTTTCCGAACCATTTATCTGGTAGTTCTTATCGGTACAAAAATATACCTTGAGATTATTGCAGTATCCTGTCCCCTTGTTGCGTATAGTATAATAAATGTTTGGTTTTGTATCTCCAGGAGCCTGAGGGTCATAATTGGCATTATCTACGGTGAATGTCAGGATCTTCGGGTAGCACCCGCTGCCGCTTCCATGGGCATGAGCATTTTGTTTCGACACAAGAGAAGTCAAAATACATAGTAATGCGATTAATGTTGCTCTGCATGCCCTTTGCATGATGATTTCCTCATGTGAAATTTATTTTATTTATTAATTTATCGGCTTCAGGGTTCCCGCTTTCAGTAATCCGGAAGTGCCTTCGGGAATTATTAATTTATAACGGCTTAATGGTGTGGTTGCCATTTCGATTGTCCATTCACCTGGCGCCATGCCCTGGGCTCCAAAACGACCAGCATTGTTCGTAAATATTGTTACTTTACGGTCGGGATTGCTCTTTTGCCAGGCAATACCCGTAATCAGTTTTGTTGGTTCTCCTTCACTGTTTACCATGCGTCCAAATGCTGTAACTGCATAGTCAGATCCAACTGTTGCTGAATGGCCAGCCTTGTATGGTGCTTTAAAGTCAAAGGCTCCTGCACCCAGATCATACCCTACCGGTACACCATCGACATCATAGGTTACTCTGGTCGTAGAATATTCCGCCAGATTGGGAACAAGAACTGCCCCTAACCAGTCTGAATAAGCAAATACACTGTCACCATCCGGATTAACGACAATCTGTTTATCTTTTATGCTATGATGTGGAGATAATATGGCGAAGCCTCCGCGAACCGGGCGTCCTACTGCAATTTTTCCACCAGCATAGGCGATGGATGTTTCCATGCGGGCTGAAGTCCGGTTTTCTTCCATTGTAGTACCAAGGCCAGCAAACTGTGTGTCGTGAGTTAATGAGTAGTTTGCACGGTTGCCAGTGTAATTAAGCGCCCCGCTAATTGAGGAGCTTTCGTTATCAGCTCCCTTATCCATATTGTGTTCAGTACTGACTGTCGCTCCCCATGCGCCTACACCTTTTCCCTTCTGGTGCTGATAGGTCAGAGATGAACTGCCTTTATTAATGTCATGTGTGCCGTATAGTCCGGAGTTCTCATTAAGGCGATAACTGAAGTGAATTTCCGCGTTAAACTCATTGCTGTTATCGCTATAAACAGGGTTTTCATCAAACTTGTACCCTAATGAGATACCGCCATTCAGATTAGGTGTTAACTGTTTGGATAAACTCAGATTTGCTCCATATGACTGTCCGTCCGGGTCAACCTGGTAGTTTCCTGACAGTGAGGCATTTATATCCAAAAACAGTTGCTGGCTAAACCCGAAAGACAGAAGCAGTTCTTCCTGATCATCCAGGCTTAATTCACCAGCTGCTGCAAAGTCGGGAGATTTATATTCAGCAGAAAGGTTGAGAGATCGATTGGTGTCTCCGCCGAATTTCAAAAGGTTTTTGTCAACTGCAATGTCAAGCTTCATTGCGTAGCCGAGATTTCCCCCCATAGCAAAACTCATGGCAGCTTCAGCATTGATTAGTCCAAATGAACTTCCCATCAGAACACCGCCGCCGCCCATAATTACATCATCACTGCCCTGTAAATGAGCCTGAGCTGTCAGGAACTCATTGAATCCTGTTCTGTAATAACCACTTACCAGTGGTTTGGTTGTATAGTTTGGGCCTCCATCTCCTGCTTTGGAAATGGTTCCTGCCGATACTGCCCATTCGGATATTTCCGGAGATAATAATCGTCCATCAAGGAATGTAGTAAACTTTAATGTTTTTTTATGCCCTACATCATCTTTTATTATAAGATGAATATTGTTTGCACCTGTTGTTACGGCCAGATCTGTAAGGTTGTAGTCTCCAGCCTGCAATCTCATTGACCTTTGAGGGCGTCCGTTTACCATCACCTGTACATCACTATCCCTCTCAATACGAAAGGAGCGGCGGCTGGTTGCACGGATATTTCTTCCAGGATTAAGCCTTGCTATATTATGCTCAATAGATACGCCAAGTATATTTCCCGAACTTTGAAAACTAGTGAATAGAGAGTTGACGTCACCTGCCTTTGCCCGCAGAGCCATACCCGTATAATCTTTTACTATACGAGTACCTCGGCGTTTAATACCGGAAGAGCTTCGACCACTTTCTCCTGCTTCAATTGTCATTTCATTCTCAATAACAAAGCCATGAGCGTTAATTGCACTTTCAAAGTCAACGCGAGGATTGTAAATTCCTGTATCTCCACTTAGCGTCTGACTAACATAGTCCAGTCCAAAAAACATATTCAGGCTGGCACTGATATCAGACGCTTTTATTGCATTTGCACTGTCAGTTAATGTCTGGCGCCGGCTTAAAGCCAGTTCCTGAGTTTTTAACTGGTCAATTGTCAGTTCGGCAAATAAAGAAACTTCAGTGTTATCAAAACGAAAATGAAATCCAACTGTTTTTAATTCGCGAAGGGAGATATAGCCGCTTCCAGTCGCAGTTTTGCTCAACAGGGTTGCGAAGTGTTCCGGTTTTAGTCCAGGTTGCAGTGCTTTATCGATCTGTTTTTTCAGAACGGTTATTTTGCCAGAAGGGTATACTCTAATGGCAACCTCTCCGATGTGGTGCTTTTTATATCTTAAAGGCACCACAAGGGACTGAATCTTTGGAGCAGAACGTTTATTTGACCACTGAATTTCCTGGGCAGTAACCCCTTCACATGCTGCTATTGTAAAAAGTGCCCCGATACATAAAATCAGTATCGAAACGACTTTAATACAGCATAGGGGTAACACCTGCCTATTACTCAGAAAAGACATAAAGAACAACACTCCCACCACCACTGTTGACGCATTTTTTTGTGTCGTCTTGCTTTATCTGTTCTTTTTCGGTTTGTACTGAATTTCAGTTTTAATACTTGTTACACTTGCAGGAACTTCAACCGGAAGCATAAGCTTGCGAACTTTTCCTGGCTGTATCAGGCCAACACCAAGTTTCTGACGAAGAATTGCCGGTGTCATAGTTTCAGACCAGCCATTTCCTGAAAGTCTTACTGTCGCATCTGATAGCCTGGCATGTACGTTGCTGCTGTTTCTTAGTGTTACTGCCGGTCTGCGCTTACCTCTTTTGTCTTTGCTGATTTCTGATTTCAGCAGTTTTATGGATGGTGCTCCTGAAGGTGGGCCAACATTCACTACTGTACCGAAATTGAAAACGAGCTGAACGCCGGATTGTCCTTTTGGCATTTTTACCGGAACCTGATTTACGGAAAAAATATAGGACTGGCTTTCAGGAATATCAGGCTTGCCAACCCACTGAACCCTGAAGTTTTGTGTTGCTCCGGGTGGAACCAGTGCCTGAGGTGGAAAGATCAGGAACTCTTCTCCTGCAGGACGTAGTGATTGTTCTCCTTCCGGCCCAAGCTCTACTCTTGAAATTACGATTTCTACCGGTAGTTTGTTTTTTCCATCATTTACGACCCGGATGGACCCCTTGCTGCCGCGACCCGCCGAAGTCATTTCCATAACTACAGGATTCACACCCATAGCATTAATGGTTGAGTGTTGTGAGATGATTGCAGTTATTGTTAGAAGTAATGAAAAGATAATTCGTTCTATCTGTTTCCCAGGCATTGGACGCCTCCCTGCCATATAAATATTTCTTAAATATAATGTCAGGCCAGAGGTAATATCCGGCCTGACAAATAAGTGTTGTCAGGTATTACAGGTTTGTTCCGATCATTACTGTCAGAGTGTCGGAATAAGAACCTGCAAGGAGTGGATTTCCAGACTGCTGCGTTCCGTCGATATCAACGTTAACTTTGAGTGTTCCTCTTTCAGCACCGGTTGTTTCTGAAGGGCTTGTTGCAGTTTCTACAGCACCTGTTGAGGCTATATCAGAGGTATCCAAAGTTATTGAGGAACCTGTTGTGCCAAACTGGGCTGTTGCGGTGTAATCAACAAAGGAAGCGAAGGCTCCTGTTGCTGAAGTTGCACCGTTATCAATGCTGGTGATTGCGCCATTTGCAGAGGAAAGCTGCATTTTAAATGCCGCATTACAATATGAGTCACCGAAGGTGAAGTCTTTATCCTGATCTCTGATTACAGCGGTATCTGCATGTGCAAGTGACCCACCACCAGAGTATGTGTGGCTTTGTGCTGCAGATGAAGTGATATAGCAGGTTTCAGCTACAGTACCACTTAGAGAGATCGTTGAAGAAGCTGAGTCTGCAGCGATTGCTACTGCGGAAGAGCCCATAAGTAGCGCCGTTGCCAGAAGTAGTTTTTTCATAGTTTACTCCATTATAAAAAATTCGAGTATGCGTTTAGCCTAATATTATCTGGCACTACTGTGCCTGTTTACAGAGGGCGCTGCCCCCACCTTTTTCTCCCGGAGAGAAAAAACAAAGATCCTGTTCCTGATAAGCTGAAAGTTACTCAGGTGACTAAATCTTATAATTTTGTATGCTGATGTCAGGGCTGAGGACCCAGTTTGACTGTTGCTACATCTGAAAATGTACCAGCAAGCAATGGTCTTGTAAGATCACCCTGATTTGCACTGTCGATTAAAATTTCAACATCCATAGAACCATGGTGTGCATGATTGACATTCTGACTGGCAGAAAGGTTGGCATCGCCATTTGTCAGGATGGAGGCTGAACCATTATTGTTATTCAGTCTGGCTGTTAAGCTATAGTGGATCGTATTTATAAACAGGTTTTCGCTTCCAGACTGAGGTTGCGCAGTATTGACGAGACCACTGTTGGCTGCCATCACCCCGATAGCATGTGCAAAATTACAGTATACTTTGGGAAATTTGAGAGTGATTGTGTTTACTCCCGTTACCATTCGTGCGGTCTCCGGGTTTACAAAGCCCGATATATTAACCGATGAGTTGTTAGCCCCAAGGGTTGTTGTCCAGGTTGCTCCTGAATCCGTACTTTTCGTTGGAGGGTTTGCAATAAAACATGTATTTGCAACATCCCCACCCAGATTAATAGATGCAGAGCTACTAGAACCAGACGGATCGGCAGCAGCAGCAGTGCAGTACCCCATACCCACGCCAATCAGGAGAATTGGCAAGATATTATTTTTCATATTAAACTCCCGTTTCACATAGAGCTGTAACCCGTTACAGCTATCCCCTTTCCAGTTCGTGCTGTGACGACTGGATGTATTGAACAAATATCAATTTTACTTCCGCAAAAAGATCATATATTAACACTACTTACTGCAATATCTTCAAAGTATTTCAGAAGAACTTAAGAGTAACTTGTTTGTAGTGCTTCCCCCAAATGGGTAATGAATCTCCCAAATTCACGGATAATGGCAAAATCGTTGTAATTTGAACACAATCTCGCCACATGTTATTATTTTACATAATTGTAGGGTGGGGGCGTGAGGGAGTAAATCCGGCGAACAATTGCCTGTTTACTAATTGCGCGTGGGCGGGATTTTGAGTGTTATTGTATGTTTAACCTAAAGATATCCCCAAGCTCTGAGGTGATTACAAAAGTATATTGGTAATTTATTCTTCTTACATTTATAAATGTGGTACGCTTCAGTATTGGTGAGGGCGGCTTTATTTTTTTATATTTATAAAGGGCTTTTTGCCCGAGATTTTTTATTAGATTAGTGATTGTAGCAAAAGTGTATATTTATGTTGAAAGAAAATACGATAGATATTGTTCATCAGATTTATGAAGCTGCATTTGACCCCACTGTTTGGAGGCAGATATTTTCGAAAAAAGAGTACACAGCTTTTCCACCTGGCAATGATGAAAGGCGTTATCTTTCACTTAAAGAAGTGTTTCTGAAACTGGGGGTGAAGGAGCAAATTCTTTCTCAGCAGTCCATATCTGATATCTTGTCTGCAACAGAGATGAAGTTTGATCCGACTGAGGTTTCTGCTGCCTGCCAGCGCTTCAATAATCCAGAGCTTTCCATGCATATTCAACAATCGCTTCAGTTTTATCTGATCGTTCATAAAATGCAGCGGTATATCAATGAGCTGGAAAACTTATTGAATATGAATGACAGGGGCATAGTAATAATCGACGGTAACAAGAAGATTATATGCTCAAATGTATTCACGGAAAGGTTGTTTCTAAAGGGGATTATCAGCAGAAATCAGGGAGTTTTATATTTCTCCAGCGGTACCAATCGCAAGCTTGATACCTGTATGGCAGGTGCCAGCTCCGATAAGAATGTCCATATTCAGGATTCTTTTCTGATACTTGATGCAGATAATAACTCTTATGCCATCAGGGTTAAGAAAATTGATGTTCTATCGAATGTGGCTGCGGATATAAACAAATGGATGGTTACCATTCTTCCCATGTCTAATATAGTTTCGATACCTGATGAGGAGATTAAGCGGTTTTGCTCTCTATTTGCTATTACGGAAGCTGAGGAAATAGTGGTTTCTGCGATTATAAAATCAATTCCGCTGCATAAGGTTGCGAAGAATTCCAATAAAAAAGATGATACAGTTAGAAAACAATTAAAATCCGCTATGAATAAGGTGGGTGTTTCTTCCCAAAAACAACTGATACAGTTAATCGAAAGGTTCTCTTACTCTGGAGTTTAGGCTGTTATTCTATTGTTTTCAATGCCTTGCCTTATTATTGAAATGGCGGAAGTTTTGATTGCATGGTTATGGTATTGAATTAATATCCATATCGTATTTAGTATGTAAATATATCATTTTATTATTTTTCATATCGATTTGATTTTGGTATCGTTGTTCCATGATCAAATTTGTGAGAATGATTTATGTATACGACTATCAATGATACGGCCCTTTTTTATGATGTGCGGAGCTGTGCGGGGAGGCCTTACCTTGTTTTTATAAACTCTTTAGGGACGGATGCTCGTATCTGGAATTCGGTTATTGCTGAGCTAGGCTCCAGTTTTAACATCATTACGATTGATAAGCCTGGTCATGGGCTTTCCGGGGATGGCCCCGAGAGCTGCAGCATTGAACAATATGCTTCCTATGTGGCGGGTTTGCTTGATTTTCTGAAAGTAGATAAGGCTTATGTCTGCGGTATTTCAATCGGCGGGTTGATTGCTCAGGCTTTATATCATCTTAATCCTGACCGTATTGCGGGCATGGTGCTGAGTAATACCGGGCTTAAAATAGGTGATGACGATACCTGGAATTCACGTATCAGTACCATCAAGTCACAGGGATTAACGTCAATATCTGCCGGAGTTATGGAGCGCTGGTTCTCAGCTTCCTATATCCAGAAACTGCAACATGAGATATCTGCCTATCAGCGGATGTTTTCGAGCACGTCGGATAAAGGCTATATAGCAGCCTGTATTGCGCTCAGAGATGCTGACCTTACAGACAAGGCAGGGAATATTCATGTGCCTGTTACGTGTATTGCCAGCGATGAGGATATTTCCACTCCTGTTGATATGGTTACTGCGCTGTCTNNAATCTCATAACAATTGCCGGTGCCGGTCACCTTCCATGTATAGAAAAGCCTGTGCTCTTTGCAAATATTATCAGGGAAGCATTTCGTGGTGAGGCGGATACTGAAGACTTTCTCAAACTCGGAATGACGGTTCGACGTTCTGTTCTGGGTAATGAGCATGTTGATCAGATGGAGGCAGTAAAGACCGACTTTGATATTCCCTTTCAGGAGTTTATTACCCGAAGTGCATGGGCTTCTGTATGGGGCAGAAATGAGTTAACCCGTCGTGAAAGAAGTATGCTTACAATCGCCCTGCTTGCGGCGCTTGGTCATGATGAAGAACTTGCCATGCATATACGGGCTACCCAGAACACCGG
>JBOEGA010000088.1:0-15331 GCA_050633205.1 Methyloligellaceae bacterium
GGTACGGGCCGAGCTTTCAGGCGTTGTTCGAGTTCGGCTTTGGTGCTGATGCCACTCGCCGCCGAACCAAACCTGGTTTTATTGGTCATCTTTCATATTCAGGTCCATCGTAACGGCCACGAGTGTTAGCGCTTCGGTTTTGAGAACGCTTGCCGTTTTTCATGTCATCCGTGCGCTCTTTAGGAGTCCGCAGTGTTAGCCGCCCATCAACAGGGGTGGCATCCAAAAGGACGTTGTAGCCTTCACCATCCTTATGACGGAAAGCCGATCCAATGCGATTGAAATAGGCTTTGCCGTCTTCACCTTCCCGGACATGAAAGGCAATGTGAGAAGGTTTCTTGGTCAATGGATCGTCATGGTCTTTACTCATGATATGATCTCCTTTTTTGGGTTAGGGTTTGTACCCTTCCACGTATGACCAATATCCAGAGTTATATTGGGGGAAAGTTGAAAACTGAGACGGAACGGCTTCTGTAATTACCCGCATCCAGCGGTTTCCAAACCTGCCAACGATTTGAACTTTATCGTTTGGTTGGTGATACGGGTTCGGTAAATACAGCCCTGCCATTTCAGAGCGCGTATAGTATGGATATTTATTCGCCATTATTGGTTTGAGGTTCTTGCCGGAGATAAAGAGTATTTGCTGATCTTCCGGCAGAGAGAGAATTTCATCCGGTGTTTTGAGTTTTCTTGCCTGCTTTGTTTTAATCTTAGAACTTTGATCAAAATGGGAAACATCAAAGGCCGATGAAAACGGATCACCGCCGCTGATAAATTTCTGCACGGCTTCTAGCTTTTTACGCCGCGCCTGTTCTTGCTGAAGTGTATTGTCGTAAGATAACGTTTCAGTCCCCAGCATATCGGAGATAAGCTGCGCTGTTTGATAATCTCTTACGCCGAAGAATTGCCGGAGCTGCGCCGAGCCTAAAAAGCTTTGCAGAGCTTGAGCATCAAAATTGCGAATAATCTGCCCCGCATCCTGAAATATCGCCCAGGCCCGAATGCCAGCGCCGCGTCCATAGGTAAAGGACTGGAGCAATGCTTCAAACCTGCCAAGTTGCCCTGCCTCATCCACAATGAGGAGTATGCGCGGAGCGCTTGGGACGCGGGATTTATAGAGCATCGCCACAGTGAAAAAGAGCCGTAAAATCGGTGACCAGATGCCTAAATACTCCGCCGGGACATTCAGAAAGATTTTAGTGGTACGACCGCCATTACAAAGATCTTCCAGAGAGAAATCTTCGCCGTTTAATGAATCCAGCAAGACCGGATCATTGAGAAAGCTAAGGTAGGCATACATCTCGCCCATGATTGAACCGAATTCTTTCGGGCTGTCCTGCTGCTTGGTCAGGATTTCTCCGGCAGTCCGGCGCACATCTTCAAAACGGGATTCCAGCATCCATTCCAGATGATCGGCCCAAGTCGCAAGATCACTTTCAATGATATTGATCAGAGCGCTTAACATCGGAAAAGACACAATGCCAAAACGCTCGACCAGATATTTAAGAAATGCATCCAGATAATCTCTCGCCCGCAGCTCAAAGTACTTTCCTTCGCTACCACCGGATAAGGTGATCAGGGCTTCCACAATAAAGCGGCAATCACCGTGAAAATTGGGAGAGTGAAGTTTTAGGATATCGAGAGGATTACAGCGGTGAGATGGAAGACCAAGAAGACGGGGAGGATTCCAGAGATAGGCATATTCGCCGTTCTTTGCATGGGCAGGCATTGAGATTGCTGCGCCTTCGCCTCTGGGATCAAGCATAAGAAGAGATTGCCCCTTGGATCGACAGAGCGTGTAGGCAAGCTGGTCGCGCATCTTACCCGACCCAGCCCCGCCAATGGTGATCATGGGCGCATCACCTTCCAGATAGATCGGCTTGTTTTCGACATATCCGATCTGCGGTCCCTTATTTTCAAACAATCCGGCGGCTCTGATATCCCAAACACTGGCAAAAGACGCGCTCCCGAAGCGGTATTCCTCATTAAATGCAGCCATATCACTTTCCTTTTTCCAACAAAAAACGGGGCCAAATGGCCCCGCCTGTGTTCATTCAGATATGATTATCTGTAGCGGCTAACTTCCGCGTCTTTCTTCCACGTCACTTTGATGTTGGCGGCAATGATAAACGCGCCGATGCAAAGGACGATGGGGAAGAAGGCGTTGCCTCCAGCCTGAAGCGCACCAAGCGCTGCAAAGCCAAAGAAAAAGCCTAGGACAACAAAGACACCGCGAATAAAAGCTGCTGTCTTGTTTGTGATTGTTTCAGGTGTACGTGACATAACCATTCCTTTCTTGGGTTACAGGAACCGCACGGCAATGGCCAAACCGCCCATAACGAGCAATGTGGACAATGAAGCGCGGGCGATAAAAAAGATCAGAAGCGCTAAGATGATGAACCAAGCAAAGCTCGCCAGATCGGAAAGCTCTGCTCCATAGTGATTGGCTGCAAAGCTGCTCACCCAGTCCACCGTTCTGCTATACAGCGCCGGGACGGAGAAAAACGTCACCGCCACTGCGCCAACATTGGCAAGACCGTGAACCGAACTCATAAAGATTGAGCGCGTGGTCTCCCGCTGTTTTTGTGGATCGAACATTGTTGAACCTTAACGTTGGTGTTCTGATCAGAGGCGGAAGAAGCGTCCTGCTTCCACCGCGTGATCTGTTTTCATATTTACGGGAATTGCCCATCGGGCTTGGGGGCAAGAGTGGAAGAAGTTCCGCTATTTTGCGATCAGCTCCGCTCTTTCTGGGTGCGCGATCCTGAAACTGAGATCTATCAGGCGCAAACGCGCGATAATCCGCTCCTGCGGTTTTTGTTTTGGCTCTACGTCTGCGAAGCGCATAAAATCTGAGAACCAGCGGAACGACCCTTCATCATTGAAGGACAGATCAATATCCTCATCGCCAACGATAAATTTCTCGCCACTGGGCCAAAGGATATCACCACTGAAGTTAAAGATCACATCGGCCATCCAGTTCGGGATTTCTCTTCTGGGAATCCCAAGGGCTTTCGTGGCAATCGCGAGCCTTCGCATATGAGATTTTCGGGATAGCTCCTGATCACTGGCAACGGTGACGATGCGCTTTCGTTTCCGTGATTTACAATTAGTGGAACAGTTACTCTGGTTGCAGTAAGGACATTTTGTCATGGCACTCTCCTTTTTTATGCTTTATGGAGCGAGGCTTAGTTCAGGCTGGGGGGAACCTGCCTTAAACTGAGGTGAGTGCGCGTTTCGAATGACCGTCAGCGTTTTTAAACGCTACAAAAACTGACAAGCATTTTGCAAAATTGGATAAGAAGAACAGAAATTGCATGACCTCCTAAATGGTTGAAGGCACGCGAATAATTCAGGTCACAAAAAGCAAAAAAGATGCATCAAAAGCGATTTTGCGTAATCGCTACTATGAAGGGGCTAAACTCTCGGAATACCAATTCCGCCTTATCTTGCAGGGTTACGCCGAAAATCTCACGCCCCGGAAACTAGCCATAAAAACGAGAACATCAGAGAAAACAATTCGAACGCTTTATGCGAAATTCCGCATGGCTCTGGCCAAGGCAATATTTACCCGGCCCGAGAGCTTTGGCTGCGCAGGGCTTTGTCTGTTTGAAGACGAAAGATTAAGTAAACGGGGAAAGAAGCTCCTTAAAACCATAATTCAAAGCGAGCTATTCCAGAGGCATTTGAAATTACATGCGCCGCGAATCCCAAATAAATACGCCAGAAAAGACCTGGCCCTTGATTGCACATTGCGATTGTTCTGTCATATCAGTGTTCCCAAGATCGAAGAGTGTGCTACCTACCGCGAAGAGGACTATCCAAATGTCTCGCAGTTCTACAAATCAAATAGGCTGGAAGAGCATTTAATTAATCTGGAAACGCTCATTCCGGCCATGCTGCAATCACAGAAAAATATCCCACCAGAATTAATGCCCCGAATACACCGATATCCGGGGCATGTGCTTTATGAGGATCTACGCCAGTATTTATTAAAACACCCGCTGAATTCTGCGTCTAATCAGAATATCTTCCTGATGCGCAAACACCTCTAATTTATTTTGCAATCAGCTCTGCCCGTTTGGGATACTTAATGCGAAATGCCAGATCAATGAGGCGCAACCGCGTGAGAACCCGCTTTTGAGGTTTTTGCTTTGGTGGCTCTGAAGCAAAGCTCAAGAAATCAGAAAGCCAGCGAAACGATCCGTCATCACCAAAGGCCAGATCAATCGTCTCATCGTGGATCTCAAACAGACGTCCCACAGGCCAGAGGATGCGGCCTTCATAGTCATAGATCACATTGGCAATCCAGTTCGGTATTTCCCGCCGGGAAAGGTCTTTCTCCTGCTTCACGTTGATTGTTGCCAGCGCCAGCCGCTGCACATGAGAAATCCGGCGAAGTTGCCAGTCCGTTGCGACTGTTACGGTTTGAGGAGAAGTTTGAATATGATCTGTAGCAGAAATATTTTTACCGCATTGCGGGCAAACATGCATGACGACCTCCTATGCCACTAGGCACAATTATATCGTTCGCTCGAAAATGGTTTTTGAGCGTTGTTACAACCAATATTTTTGAAAAGTTCTGAGAGGATCAGGCATACAGCCCAAAACCTGCTTTATGAAAATACTTTAGGGGAGATCGTATAATGAGTCAAGATATGGGCCACCATATTTATTTAATGTCATAGTCGTGGTGTTGTGCGAGAAGTTCAATAGCAAACTCCAAGGCTTCTTGCTGTGTAGCGTATTCGCCTTCAGCTACTTTTTTGAACAGAGCGGCATGTTCACGTGACACACGTGTCGATAACCGAACTTTTAGACGATTAGCCTCAGATGTCGGATCTTTCGTGGGATCAAAAAGCTCCTCTTTTTTCTTACGATATACCCTCTTGCCTTTTTCGTCAGTTTCCAACTCAAGTCCATGTTTTTTAGTTATTTTTTCAGTTTGGCCGAGAGTAAGAGGTTTACTTTTCTTTTGTCCAACTTTTTCTGTAGCGCTTTGTTTTGGCGTGTTTTTTTGGGCTTGCTGATCACTGTTTCCAGATGCCGTATTGGTCTTGGTATTACTGCTTTTTGACTTAGATTTTTGCCCTTGTTTTCGAGACACAGGTGACACCTTCTTTGCCTATTTGCTCAATCTTCTTGCCGATATACTCTTGTTGATTATCTGAACCGTTATAATATAGCAATTCGTTTATAGCCGCTATTATTCAAGGCTTCAAAGCCGCATATAACTATTTAACTGCAATTATTTCAGCTTAATGGATTGCTTAATGCGTAAAACAGTGACGATCTCACCAAATAGAAAAATTTCCCTAAACAGAATTGCTGACTATCTGATCAACGAACATCACGACCTTATCGAAGCCCTCGAAGGCTTTGAACTCATAACAGGAAAATCATCCTTTTTAGGAGCAGGAGACCCACCTGTTGAGAGTATTGTTTTAACAGCAATATTTAAGAATCCGAACGAAGGTCAGCAAGAAGACCTTGATAAAATCATAGCGCTCATCAAAGAAAAAGCGGACGAGCTAAAGATCGAAGTCAATATTAAGCAGCAGTAACAAGCAGCACCCATCCAATAGGCGCGTTATCCATGACCTATCCAGAAAAGCTGCATAAGCTGCCAGCTCAGGCTCAGAAAAATTATCACGCCAACCGAACGCTTCTTCGGATGGATATCATTCTGGCCTTTGCCTTAATCGGTTTTAGCGCATCAGCCTTCCATTCCGCAATGCTTGTGATTTTGCCGTTTTGGGGCGCTTTGGCAGACTATGTTGGTACATTGCTGCGCATATACCTCACGCCAAAATCGCCTTTCACGCCGTTACCCTCTGACATTAGGGCTCGCGTGGCCTCTGTCGTTGAACTTCCCCCCAGAACTTACTTTTGGCGTGGCACCGGGAATGATTGCCGTTCAATCTCGTTTTATTTTCTGCATATCATTTTCTTGCCGGAAGGATTTGAAGACAAACTAGATGAACCAAATACACAGGCAATTTTGCATCACGAATTTTCACATGATCGGTTCTTCGATTATCTCTGCCTGTTCTGGGTTCTTTTTGCATTGTTTACTGGTGTCGGTGTTCTTTTTCTACAAGCAAACGATATTTTAAAGTTTGGCACCCCTATTGGTTTTGAGAAGGGTTCTGCAAACAATTTTTATGCATGGTTTATGCCCTTTGTGCTCATGGTTATAATTTGCCTGATAAACATAAAGAGTATCTTTTATCGTAAAGAGTTAAATGCAGATTTCGAAGCCAGCCTCCGAAACCCTGAGATTTACGAGGCATATTTGCAGGGAAGGATCAACAAACAGAAATATTTCAAAACCAGAATATGGAATCCTCTGACCTGGATTATAAATAAGTTCACGCATCCAAGCTTCTCCTATCGACTGGATTTTATCTCTGGCAAAACAAAAGCAAGCGGAGCCAGTTACATTGTCCCATCAATCATAATGGGCTTTTGCCCGGCTTTCATTATGTTTTCCATGGCAGTTGGAATTGGCAAGTTTACTCTACGAAGTGATTTTTCAGCCTCTGCAATTACCAGTACTGTGTTTGGCATTATCGGAACTTTTCAATGCGCCTATTTTTTCCAAGAAGCTTTTGGACGGAATAATAGCACCAGTTTTTCTGAAAAAAAGATAATCTGGTTTTACATGCTTCTTGGGTCATTACTCTTTGCGATTGTAATGGTTCTAGGCTCACATCTTGATTTTGAAAAAGTGGGTATGCCACTAAAAAGCCATCCGTCTTTATTCCTGTGGGATTTAATTATCGCCGTGTTTACAGTGATATTTGGATACATCCAGTTGGCACTGTATTTCTGGCTGTGCGCACGATTTGTAGGCTCGATGTATTTGAGCATTTTGGCAGTTCTTATCTTTGGTTTTACCAGTTATATACATGCTGGCACGCATTTAAATTTAGGTTTTGGCAACCCACCGCTGGCACTTCTTGTCTCACTATTTATGATAATTGTTCCAGCCATTATTGCCACGGTGATAGAATATATCGCGCTAAAAATAGCTAAGGCTTTTTCATCCAGCTCAGCGAACACTTCTTCTTAATGTGTGGCCAGATTGGAAATATGGCGAAAGAATATGATATAAAAGCGGGGATCGAAGCGGCGCAGTATGGGATTACTCAAGTTCCGCTTCGATCCCCCACCACTTCCGAAACGATATACGCTAGGGATGCGGAAAACGAGGAAGCAGATCCAGCTTATAGCACCTATCCAACACATCATCTTCATCCCGCTCCATCATCACCGCAATTTTGGCAACGCTATTTGAAGCTGACAATAGCCCTTCAAGCTTTTCGTCATCCGTCTTGGGTCCAAGTGTCTTTCCTAGATTCCTGCATAAAGGAAAGCTACAACACTCAGGCGCATATAAGCAAATGATAAAGGTTAGACATAGTACTAGCAGCAGTACCGGAAAAGAGGCAGTTATCCAGCTAGTACTATGACCAATTGAACTTATAGCCCTCGATTTTGCCGAGATAGGCATCAGCACTCAGAGTGTTTAAAGCGGTGTAGGTTTATGTAATGCAGATTCATCCCCCATGGTTAGGCCAGAAAGCCGAAAGCAGACGCAAAGGTCTCAAGGGCGACACCTGATATTCAAAGTCACAGAGACGCATGACACACCATGACCCGATCACCGGACGGTTCAATTAAAGGTCAGGAAGAATAAACAGGATAAACGAAATTACCCGATTTGGAGTTCCGCCAGATGTGTGAAGTGTATTACACTTCACCTCTGTCCTCCGCTGCTCTGCGTTTGCTCCGGGAAGGGGTGCGTGCCGCCCCCCGTTGCACCCCCCTGCCTAAAACATTAAAACTGAAAGGAAAAAATATTTATACACAGACTGAATATTAAAACATTATACTCTTTCGCTATTATGCAATATTTTCACCTTAAATACTTAAACCCATTTATTTAGGTGAACATGTATATTCAAAATATTGCTATCAGGAACTTTCGTTTATTAGAGAATGTTGATCTTAGTCTGGAAAAAAGAACAACTGTTATAGTTGGACGTAACAACAGTGGCAAAACCTCATTGACAGAGCTTTTCCGACGTCTTTTGACAGATAAAGCGCCAAATTTCAGGTTGGAAGATTTCTCACTATCAGCACATGAAAATTTCTGGCAGGCATATGAGCAATTGCAAACTGGTGAAGATGAAAGCTCAGTGCGAGCAACGCTACCGGCTATAGAAATTTGTTTGTCAGTGAATTACGAAAACGATGCTGCGTCTTATGGGCCGCTAAATGAATTTATCATTGATCTGAACACCGATTGTACGGAAACGCTAATCAAAGTCCGCTATGAGCTGGAAAAGGGAAAACTACAAACCCTGTTTGAAGATATAGAACTAAACGGGGAAGCGCCAGCTGACGAACAAAAAAAAGCATTCTTTAAAGCTGTTAAAGACCGCGTTTCCAAGCTGTATGCCGCCAGAATTTATGCAGAAGATCCGAATGATCCAACAAATCAGAAAGACTTGGAAACAAGGAAACTTCACGCTCTTCTGCAATCTGGCTTCATCAATGCGCAACGTGGTTTAGAAGATGCTATAAGTGGGGGTGGAGCGGAAATAAAAAAAACCAACATATTAGGGGGAATCCTTGAGCAGCTCTTTACCTCGGCAAATAATTCTAACCGTCCCGAAGATAAACAAAGTATATCTGACCTAGAAGCGGCTATTAAAGATATTCAAACCAGTCTGGATGAAGGTTTTAATATTCAACTTAAAAATCTTCTTCCAACCTTCCAGATGTTTGGTTACCCACGGTTAAATGAACCTGGACTATTAACAGAAACCACACTGGATGTTGAACGGCTACTAAGAAATCACACTAAAGTTCGTTACACAGGGGTAAACGGGATAAATCTACCGGAAGCGTATAACGGTTTGGGTACAAGAAATCTCATATACATACTTTTACAGCTTTTGGAGTTTTACAAAAGCTGTATGACGAGAGAGTTCGTGCCGGGGATGCATCTGGTTTTTATTGAAGAGCCAGAAGCCCACCTTCATCCGCAAATGCAGGAGGTATTTATAAACAAAATTGGTGAAATTGCAGAAAGGTTTGCTCAGGCTCATGGGTTTGAAAGAACATGGCCGGTGCAATTTGTTGTGACTACGCACTCGCCACACATGGCAAATAAAGCGCCCTTTGATGCTATGAGATATTTTCTTACACGACCAAAAAGCTTGGGAAGCCAAATTTATAGCACTGAAATTAGGGACTTGAAAAAAGGACTTTCTGGTATTCCCATTCCAGACAAAGAATTTTTGCATAAATATATGGTTCTTACGGGTTGCGATTTATTGTTTGCTGATAAAATTGTACTTATCGAAGGGGCAACAGAACGAATCATGTTGCCGGAAATTATAAAAAAAGTGGATGCTGCTACGGGAGCCAATGATCCAAAACTTTCAAGCCAGTATGTTTCTGTTATGGAAGTTGGTGGAGCTCACGCTCATAAATTTTTTGAGTTGTTAAATTTCCTCGATCTCAGCACCTTGATTATAACCGACATCGACTCAGTGGATGACGATTCAAAAGCTTGTATGGTTTCAGCCGGGACTGGCACAAGCAATAGCTGCATAAAACATTGGTTTGGTAATGATGTGACGCCTGCTCAACTTGTAGAAAAAACGGACGAAGATAAAACTCAGGTGCGTGTTCGTCTATGCTATCAAGTACCTGAACAAGACGGCGGAGGTTGTGGAAGAAGTTTTGAGGATGCCTTCATTCTCGCTAACTATGCCGACTTTGAACTAGCTACGGCTGATGCCGCAGAAGCTTATGGCAAAGCCAAAAAGATCAAGAAAACAAACTTTGCCATCGAATACGGCATTGATAATACGAACTGGAATGTTCCCCTATACATAGCACAAGGGCTTCGTTGGCTGGCTTCATCTGGGATTTTACCACCAAAGCAGAATCAGAATGAAGCAGATAGAGAGGCAGCATGACGGCAGAAGCAGCCTTGAATCCGGCTGAGCAAGCTTCTGAAGAAGCGCTTGCAAAAATCCGGGAGTGTCTTGCCGAAGGAAAGAGCTTCTTACTTGAAGCAGGTGCAGGAGCGGGAAAAACATACTCCCTAATCGAAACGCTAAAACATTTGATAAAAGAAAAGGGCGATGAGCTTGTAAGCAAACATCAACAGATAGCTTGCATTACCTATACCAATGTCGCGGCTGATGAAATCATTTCGAGAACAGATAGTCACCCAGCGATTTTTTCATCAACAATTCACCACTTCTGCTGGACTTTGATACAGAATTTTCAGCCTTTTTTGCGTGAAAAGTTACATGAGACTCATAGTACGTGGCCAGAGAAAATCGAAGAAGCAGGCGGCGTAGAGCATCAGGAGGTTAAATACGATTTAGGCTATAGAAAAATTAACGATCAAGAAATCACGCTGCACCATGACGATATTCTATCGTTTATGGTAATAATTCTGAACGAGCCTAAGTTCCAAAGTCTGTTTGCCAAGCGCTACCCAATACTTTTTATAGATGAGTACCAAGATACAGAAACGGCCTTCGCAGAAACCTTAAAAACATGTTTTTTAGACGCTGGTACAGGCCCTTTAATCGGCTTCTTTGGCGATCACTGGCAAAAAATTTATGGTTCGGGCTGCGGTAAAATCGAGCATCCAAACCTTGAAGTAATTGGCAAAGAGGCTAACTTTCGATCTGTGCCGGTTATCGTGAATTCACTTAACAACATACGGCCTGCCTTACCTCAACAAGTGCGTGATCCTGATGCAACGGGCACTATCAGCATATTCCATACGAACAACTGGCAAGGAGCAAGACAAGCTGGCGGACATTGGAGTGGAGATCTTCCACCTGAAGACGCGCATGAATATTTGGAAGATCTGAAAGTAAGATTACTGGGAGAAGGGTGGGAATTTTCGCCCGACAAAACCAAAATCTTAATGTTGACCCACAATTTGTTGGCCACAGAACAGGGATACAGAAATCTGTCTGGTGTTTTCCGTTACAATGATTCATTTATCAAAAAGGAAGATCGGCACATTGCCTTCATGGTCGACATTTTAGAACCAGTCTGCTCAGCCTATGCAAATCGTCGCTATGGTGAAATGTTTTCTTTATTGGGGCGACGTACACCGCTAATGAGTTCGCATCAAAACAAAGAAGAATGGACAAGAGACATGGATACCTTGCTAGCTTTGCGGGAAACCGGAACAGTAGGTGGGGTAATTGACCATCTTCTCCAGACAAGGCGACCGCGTTTACCGGAAGGAATTGAAAATAAAGAACGTAGACTACAAGAATGGTTGCAGCAAGCCCCGGAAGAAAGGGAAGAGAGTCGCTCGTTGTCTGAACTAGATAACCTCAGGGCTATTGCGTATGGAGAGGTTGTAGCACTTACAAATTTCCTGAATGACTCAACACCTTTTAATACCAAACATGGCGTAAAGGGTGCTGAATTTGAAAACGTGCTCGTAGTGTGCGGCCGAGGTTGGAATCAGTATAACTTCAATCAATTCTTGGAATGGTCTGGCGGCGCTATACCGGCAAATAAAGAAGCGTCTTACGAGAGAAACCGCAACCTGTTTTATGTCGCCTGTTCACGCCCCAAGAAAAGATTATGTTTATTGTTCACACAAGAATTAAGTCAAGCGGCTATTCAAACGCTAAACGGCTGGTTCGGACAGGATAATGTTGTAGCTGCCTGAGTTTATAAAGTTATATTGGGAAAACACACCGTTTCTTCCTGTGCCTAATATCAACTATTCCTTATGTATTCTATCGGGCGTTACCCGGCGCAAAGTATAGGCCGTGGCCGGGTCAGGCTGTCGTGAACTGAGCCTGCACTTACGCTTGTCTCAGCCGTTCCGGCTTCCATCCTTAACGCGGGAGAAATGAGACCGGGCAGATAAAATCCAACCAATTAACCGACAGTCCTTAGGGCTGTGCCCTCAGCGCACTTCGTAAAAAATCATTCAGGCCGAGGCTCGGCTACGCCTGCGCCCGCACCACCCTGAATGATTTTTCCCTCCGTTTGCACACCCCCTGGAGTTGGTCTGCCATGGGCTGCATGTGCAGCCCTTTTTCAATTATCAAGGAGGAGAAAATGACCACGTTGTACGCGCTTCCCTATGACATTTCAGCTTCCGGCTTTTATTTTAACTCAGTCGATGAATTTCAGAAAAAATTTGCAGAGAACAAAAGCGAAGAAGGCTACCCAATTGAAGAGTATGAAATCCAGTTTATTGATGGTGAAACTATCGATGCACAGCTTTTCAATGCCCTATATGTTAGTCAGGTCAATTATGGATATTTCTTAGCCGCTTGTGATGACTGGGACGATGATCAAAAAGCCAAGGTCATCATAGCAGTCGGAGAAGTTGGATATGAGTTTGATCTGGAATCCGACACCTCGGATAAATTCGAAATCGATATTTACGAAATGGATTCCTTAAAAGAACTGGCCGAGCATTTTGTTGATGAAGGCATTCTTGGCGAGATCCCCGACAACATGCGCTATTACTTCGATTGTGAAGCCTTTGCCCGTGACCTGGCTGTTGAATACTCAGAGACCACCATCGCCGGAAAGAAACTGATTTACCGTTGTGACTGATAATGATGAGCTTTGCGCCCGCGTTTTTTGGATCAGGCAATGAACGCGGGTTATTTGTATCTATACGGAGGAGTATCCGAGGGTTTCGGCCCCCTTCCGGCCCCCGATCCCGCCCATTTCAAGATTGGGCGAGAGTGAAATCCGAAATCTGCTACAAGAACAAGAAAACTTATTTTTTTATTCCGGCCATAATTATGAGACAGTATTCTCCAAACACTTCTCTACAAGCAGGATTTGGCATGGCTTTGCTATTATACTTGATAATCTGGGGTACCTTTGGTGCAGGAGCCTACCATTATGGCCTTCATTGGTGGATGTTTCCGGTAGCAGCTTTGCTCGTCGCTATTGTCAAAGTCTCATTGAATGCAGATACGCAACACGCAAAAGACTTACCTGGTGTCGCCAAATTCTTACTTGTAAGAGCCGTACTCCTCTATGCGGTAATATTCTCTCTATATGTCATAACCGCAGATAAAAATTACGATCATCGCGCAGTGGAATTTCTTGAGTTCACATTCTTCATTGGAAAATATTTTCTGAATTTTGTTGGCGTTATGGTCATGCTTTTACTCTTCGGAAGTGAAGGCTCCAGTAGTGGCCGCAGGTCCAGAAGTGAAGGCCGGGTTATATATGCAGACCATGATGATGAGCCGATTAATATGCGGACCAACCCAATCAGAACCATGGACATGGAACGCGCAGATGCCATTAATCGCGGCGTAAAAGATCCGACAGACGCATAGCCTTTCCCCCAAGTGAATTTAGACCAGAGGGCTACTTTCGAGGACGCTCAACCCGTAACCAAGAGTATCCCTATGCCCCTGAACCTCGAAAAATACCGCCCATATTTTGAAGAATTTGATATGACCGATGAGCAAAGAGATGAATTCATTGAAACGCTCTGGCTTATCGTAAATAGCTTTGCAGATCAGTCTTTTGGCCTGACTTCTTCACAGCAGATCTGTGAATTTAAACCCGATAAAGTTTGCTCACCGGAATCCACTTTGGTAGAATCTGAGCATCAACCCAAAATTACAGAACAAGCCGCTAACGATAACAATTTACTGAAAGAAATCCCTAAACCTACAGCGAGAACAAATCATGAATAAAGCCGCCCAAGCCATTCTCCCTAATCGCAAAGCTGTTATTTATTGCCGCGTATCCGGTGCAAAGCAGGTGCGGGAAGGCGATGGGCTGGGATCGCAGGAGACGCGCTGCCGAGAATACGCCAAATATAAGAGCTATCAGATTGTGGAAGTGTTTCAGGATCAGGGCGTATCTGGAGGTATGATTGATCGTCCCGGAATGAAGGACATGCTGGATTATCTTGGCAAACATAAGCAGGAAAGCGTTGTCGTTATCATTGATGATATCAGCCGCCTTGCAAGAGGGCTGGAAGCGCATTTACAGCTACGTACTGCTATCGGTGATGTGGGAGGCAAGCTGGAAAGCCCATCTATTGAATTCGGAGAAGATTCTGACTCCATACTGGTTGAAAACCTTTTGGCATCCGTCTCACAGCACCAGCGTCAGAAAAATACCGAGCAGACCAAAAATCGTATGCGATCCCGCATGATGAACGGCTACTGGGTCTTTGCAACACCAGTCGGTTATAAATACAAGAAAGTGCGCGGTGGGGGGAATGTCCTTGTTCCAGATGAACCTCATGCGACTACGATCAGGGAGGCTCTACAGCGCTTTGCAGATGGACGGTTTGAAACCCAAATCGAAGTGAAGCGATATCTGGAGTCTCATCCCTCTTTCCCTTTGGTCAAAAAGGGAACCGTTAATAAACAGCGCATAAGAGAATTGCTGGAGCGCATTTTATATGCTGGCTACATAGACGTTCCAGACTGGGGGATCAACATGCAACCCGGCAAGCATGAAGCCCTGATTAGCTATGAGACCTACCAGCGGATTCAGGAGCGTTTGAACACTCAGGCCAAAGTACCTGCCAGAAAAGCAATCTGTAATGACTTTCCACTTCGCGGCTTTGTTACTTGCGGCAAGTGCAATCATGTGATGACTGCCGCGTGGTCACAAGGCAAGGCCAAGAAATATCCTTATTACTTTTGCCAGAATAAGAATTGCAGTGAGCGTAAGAAATCCATCAGGAAGGAGAAGATCGAGAAGGATTTTGAACACCTGTTGGCGCGTTTAAGTCCAGACCCAAGGGTTTTTCTCGCTGTCGAAGAAATGCTGAGAGAAGTTTGGGATGAGCGCCTGAACAACGTGCAGGGTAATAGCAAAGAACTTAAGACTGAACTCAGCCGGATAGAGAACAAGATCGACCAGCTTATGGAAAGAGTTATCGAGGCGGACAGCGCTGCTTTGGTCAAAGCTTATGAAGCCCAGATCAAAAAACTTCAAACACAGCAGATCATTTTGCAAGAGAATATGGCAAAAGCTGATGCGCCGATCAGAGACTTTGACGAAACTTATCGAACATCTTTGTTATTTCTCTCAAACCCGCGAAAACTCTGGGACTCTGGGGTGCTGGACAATCAGAGACTAGTGCTCAAACTGGCTTTTGAAGAGAGGCTACCGTACTGGCGAAATGGAGGTTATCGAACACCAAAAACAACCTTACCTTTCAAGGTGTTAGAGGGTGTAAACGACAATAAGTTTGGAGTGGTGCGGTCGAGAGGACTTGAACCTCCACGGGCTTGCGCCCACAGCGACCTCAACGCTG
>JBOEGA010000088.1:15368-22994 GCA_050633205.1 Methyloligellaceae bacterium
AAAGCTTAATAATTCTGATCATGAATGCTGGCTTTTATTTTTTCGGTTACCTGAATGCCGATACGTTCACCCTGAACGATGACATCGGCCTTGGCAATGGCGACATTGTTGGCCTGGATTTCGACTTCGTCATTGGCTAGCGTATCCAGCTCGATAACGGCTCCACGGCCCATTCTAAGTAGCTGGTTGATGGGCATGGAGGTTCTGCCGAGAATAACCGATAATTCAATTTCCACGTCATTAATTGAAGTATCCATGAATGTGCCCTATATCCAGATGCTGATTGCAGTTAAGCTCACTATTGAGCAACATAGTATCATTATGTAAAAAAGTTTCTGATTCGTAAAGCAAACTTGATAACAGGCCCTATGACATTCACAAAAACAGATTCCTCTCCGGTTGAATGGATTATCAGTGATGAGCTGGTCCCTTATGAGGAAGCGCTTGCCTTTATGGAAGAAAGAGTTGCAGCTATTGCGACTGGTAGTGCTCCTGAGTGCGTATGGCTTTTAGAGCACCCGCCGCTTTATACAGCAGGTACAAGTGCTGATGAGAAGGATCTGATTGATCCGGAACGCTTTCCTGTGTTTCAGACAGGCCGCGGAGGGCAATATACCTATCACGGGCCGGGGCAACGGGTTGTTTATGTGATGCTTAACCTGAAAAAGCGAAAGGCTGATGTCAGGGCTTATGTTGAAGCCCTTGAGGAATGGATTATTCAGTGTCTGGAAGCCTTTAATATTAAAGGGGAAATTCGTGAAGAGCGGGTTGGTGTCTGGGTGCGCAGGCCAGACATGGGGATAAACTGTGAAGATAAAATTGCTGCTATTGGCGTTCGACTGAGGAAATGGGTATCATTTCACGGGATTTCTTTGAATGTGGATCCTGATTTAACGCATTTTTCCGGTATTGTTCCATGCGGGATTGATCAATATGGGGTTACAAGTCTTGTTGACCTTGGGCAGCTTGTGACTTTGCCAGATGTTGATCTTGCGCTTAAAGACAGTTTCGAGAAAGTTTTTGGCCCTCTTCGGGGTGGCATTTGATTTTACGGTGACAGCTTTATGATACGTAGAATTCTGTTATATCTCTGCCTTGTTATTATTCTGTCGTTTATAACTGCTTTTTCATGGATCAGGCTGACAGAGATTGGTGCTGATGAATTGACTGATCTGAAAAATGGTGATGTCATTTTTCAAACGACCAGCTCGGATCTCACCTTTCCTATTATGCTGGCTTCTACAAGTCTTTATACCCATGTTGGCATTGTTAAAATTCTCCCGGATGGAACGCGAAATGTTGTGGAGGCCGCAGGGCCTGTTCGTGAAATTCCGCTGGATGACTGGATAAAAAGCGGGGTATTCCAGCGTATTTCAGTTATGCGGATTAAGGGTATGACGCCTGAGAAAGCTGAAAAAGCTTTGATTGCGGCGGATATGTATAAGGGTATTCCGTATGACTTTTTCTTTCTGTTGAGCGACGATCAGTTTTATTGCAGTGAGCTGGTTTATAAAGCTTTTCTTAATGTTGGTGTTGTGGTTGGAAAGAAAGAGCGTGTGCGGGATCTGAGTGTTGCGAACTATGCAGTTCAGAATTATATCGAAAAATGGTGGTATAAGCACCCTGTCTGTCGTGCCCAGGGGATAAAAGGGTATAATGAATGCGTGAAGCTTATCCTTGATCAGCAGCTTGTTACTCCTGTCAGTCTTGCAAAAGATCCCAATTTAAGGATGGTCTATACGAATTATGGGCCTGAATGGTTTGTTTCGGCTCATTGACAAGCTAAAAGTTCGCAATTTTACAGTTTACAGTTTATTTTTGCAAAGATGCACAAATTCGCTCGAACCTGAGTGTACAGTTTGGCTCTGGCCCAGTATTTATTAACGCATATCCGTTAATGTACCCCCATAACTTGAGGGCCGAAGTTTATGCAATCTATTCTCGAACAACTGGAACACCGTCGCAAACTCGCTAAACTTGGCGGAGGGCAGAAACGTATTGATGCGCAGCATGCCAAAGGAAAACTTACCGCTCATGAGCGTCTTGAGATATTGCTCGATGATGGCTCGTTTGAAGAATATGACATGTACAAGACGCATCGTTGCGTTGACTTCGGTATGCAGGAAACAACCATTCCCGGAGATGGGGTGGTTGCAGGCTGGGGGACGATAAACGGCCGTCTGGTCTATGTGTTCAGTCAGGATTTTACTGTCTTTGGTGGCTCGCTTTCTGAAACTCATGCTGAGAAAATCTGCAAGATAATGGATATGGCTATGACCAATGGTGCTCCGGTTATTGGTCTGAATGACTCCGGTGGTGCGAGAATTCAGGAAGGTGTGGCCTCGCTTGGCGGTTATGCCGATGTGTTTCTGAAGAATGTTATGGCCTCCGGAGTGGTTCCGCAGATTTCTGTCATTATGGGGCCCTGTGCGGGTGGAGCTGTTTATTCTCCGGCAATGACCGACTTTACATTTATGGTCAGGGATACATCCTATATGTTTGTAACCGGGCCTGATGTGGTGAAAACTGTTACCAATGAAGTTGTAACGGCTGAAGAGCTTGGTGGAGCCTCTACCCATACGAAAAAGTCTTCTGTTGCAGATGCAGCTTTTGAGAATGATCTTGAAGCGCTGATAGAAGTCCGGCGGCTGGTGGATCTGCTGCCACTTAATCAGGGGGAGAAATCTCCTGTGGTTCCAAGTTTTGATGACCCTGACCGTATTGAGTTGGCGCTGGACAAGATAATTCCTAAAGATGCCAACAAACCCTATGACATGCATCAGGTTATAGTGAAGGTTGCCGATGAGGGTGATTTTTATGAAATTCAGGAAGAATATGCCCGCAATATTATAACCGGGTTTATTCGGCTGGATGGATCGACTGTTGGTGTGGTTGCCAATCAGCCGATGTTTCTGGCTGGCTGTCTGGATATCGACTCCGCCCGGAAAGCTGCCCGGTTTGTCCGGTTCTGTGATGCTTTTAATATTCCTATTCTGACATTTGTCGATGTGCCCGGTTTTCTCCCCGGTACTGATCAGGAATATGGGGGGATTATCAAGCATGGTGCCAAATTGCTGTTTGCTTATGGTGAAGCAACGGTTCCGAAGGTTACGGTGATTACACGTAAAGCTTATGGTGGTGCCTATGATGTTATGAGTTCGAAGCATTTGCGTGGCGATGTAAACTATGCATGGCCGACTGCCGAGATTGCAGTTATGGGCGCGAAAGGGGCGGTTGAGATTTTGTATCGCTCTGAACTTGATGATCCTGAGAAAATACAGGCCCGTACCAAAGAATATGAAGATCGTTTTGCCAATCCGTTCATTGCTGCCCAACGCGGGTTTATTGATGATGTGATTAAACCGCACTCAACCAGAAAGCGGGTTATTCGCTCATTAAGAATGCTGGCTAATAAAGATCAGAAGAATCCAGCCAGAAAACATAACAATATACCACTTTAAGGACCCGGGGATATGTTCAGTAAAATATTGATAGCGAACCGTGGCGAGATTGCCTGCCGGATTATTAAGACGGCAAAAGCAATGGGTATCAGGACTGTTGCGGTATATTCGGATGCAGATGAAAATGCACTCCATGTTGAGATGGCAGACGAGGCTGTTCATATCGGACCTGCGGTTGCAGCCGAAAGTTATCTGGTGATTGACAGGATTATTGATGCCTGCAAACAGACTGGTGCTGAGGCTGTTCATCCCGGATACGGTTTCCTGTCTGAGCAGGCAGCTTTTGTAGAGCGGTTGAGTGCAGAGAATATTGTTTTTATCGGGCCTTCCGCTGAGGCCATTAAAGCAATGGGGGACAAGATAACCTCCAAGAAGCTGGCTGCTGAAGCGGGTGTTTCGACTGTTCCAGGTCATATGGGGCTTATTAAGGATAAGCAGGAGGCTGTCAAAATAGCGTCTCAGATTGGCTATCCTGTTATGCTTAAAGCCAGTGCCGGCGGTGGTGGTAAAGGGATGCGGATTGCCTGGAATGACGAGGAGGCTAAAGAGGGCTTTGAGCGCTCGAAGTCTGAAGCTGAATCTTCTTTTGGTGATGGCCGGATTTTTATTGAAAAGTTTGTAACGCAGCCGCGCCACATTGAAATTCAGGTGCTGGGTGATACTCATGGCAATATAATTTATCTTGGTGAGCGGGAATGTTCCATTCAGCGGCGCAATCAGAAGGTTATCGAAGAGGCTCCTTCCCCGTTTCTTGATGAAAAAACGCGTAAGGCAATGGGGGAACAGGCTGTCGCTTTGTCTCAGGCAGTAGGATATGCGTCGGCTGGAACTGTCGAGTTTATTGTTGATCAGGAACGGAATTTTTATTTCCTTGAAATGAATACAAGGTTGCAGGTTGAGCACCCTGTAACGGAATTGATCACGGGAATTGACCTTGTTGAGCAGATGATCCTTGTTGCTGCCGGTAAGAAGCTCAAGCTTAAGCAGAAGGATGTGAAGCTTAACGGGTGGGCTATGGAAAGCCGGATTTATGCTGAAGATCCTTATCGTAACTTCCTGCCTTCGATAGGGATGCTGACGCGCTATCGTGCTCCTGAAGAGAATGGTAAAAGTGTTCGGAATGATACGGGCGTTGAAGAAGGGGATGAGATCTCCATGTTCTATGACCCGATGATTGCAAAGCTTTGCACTTGGGGAGAGAGCAGGGCAGAAGCCATATCCGGAATGAGCAGGGCGCTGGATGAGTTTGAGCTTGAAGGGATCGGGCATAATATTCCGTTTCTCTCGGCCGTGATGGATCATGCAAGATTTAAGGCTGGTGAGCTGACAACTGCTTTTATTGCGGAAGAATACCCTGATGGCTTTTCCGGTGTTGCCTATGATGAGCGGGTTCGTAATTCGGTTGCGGCTATTGCGCTGGGGATGTCTGATATCTGTCATGAACGCAAGCGGCGTATATCCGGTGCGAACTTTGATGTTAAGCCGGGGGCAGGCCAGCCATATGTTGTGCAGGTTGATAAGCATTATCTGGATGTAAGTTTTACGAAGTCCGGTGAGGTTTATGCTGTTGCAGTTGATAGTCAGAAGCCTGTTGATGTGAAGATTCAATGGGTTCCGGGGCAGAAGGTCTGCCGGGCGAGTATTGATGGTGCAGATTTCATTGTTAAGGTTGCTCCTGTGCCCGGTGGTTTTCGGATAGGATATCGCGGGTCTGATATGGTGGTGAAGGTGATGTCGCCGCGTATCGCAGAGCTGTCCAGATTGATGCTTGAGAAGGCTCCCCCTGATACCTCCAGGTATCTGCTTTGCCCGATGCCGGGGCTTGTGGTTTCTCTGCAGGTTTCTGCCGGGATGCAGGTTGAAGAGGGACAGGCTATCGCTATCGTTGAAGCGATGAAGATGGAAAATGTTTTGCGAGCCGAAAAGGCTGCTGTTGTTAAAAATGTACCTGTAAAAGAAGGCGACAGCCTTGCTGCGGATGATATTATTGTGGAGTTTGAGTGATGTCGAAACCAACCAAGAGAGACTGGCTGGAGCTTTCCACAAAAGAGTTACGGGACAGACCAATAGAGAGCCTTGACTGGAATACACCGGAAGGGTTCACGATAAAGCCTTTGTATACCGCTGAGGATTTGCCGAAAGACAGTGCGGACACTTTGCCTGGCTTTGCGCCTTTTACACGAGGTGTGAAGGGGACAATGTACGCAGGGCGCCCCTGGACAATCAGGCAATATGCCGGTTTTTCGACTGCCGAGGAAAGCAATGCTTTTTACAAGCGTAACCTTGCAGCAGGTCAGAAGGGGCTTTCTGTTGCGTTCGATCTTGCTACTCACCGTGGCTATGACAGCGATCACCCCCGTGTGATTGGTGATGTCGGCAAGGCAGGCGTTGCTATTGACAGCGTCGAGGACATGAAAATACTGTTCGACGAAATCCCTCTTGGCGAGATGTCGGTTTCCATGACAATGAACGGTGCTGTAATTCCGGTTATGGCAATGTATATCGTTGCCGGGGAAGAGCAGGGCGTTGACAAGAGCAAACTGTCTGGCACTATCCAGAATGATATTCTGAAAGAGTTCATGGTTCGGAATACATATATCTATCCTCCTGAAGCATCTATGCGGATTGTTTCCGATATTATCGAATTTACCTCCAAAGAAATGCCGAAGTTTAATTCAATCTCTATTTCCGGCTACCATATGCTGGAAGCCGGGGCTACTGCGGTTCAGGAATTAGCATACACGCTTGCTGATGGACGGGAATATGTTCGTGCTGCTATTTCCAAGGGGCTGGATATTGATGCGTTTGCAGGAAGGCTGTCCTTCTTTTTTGGCATTGGTATGAACTTCTTTATGGAGATTGCCAAACTACGGGCTGCGCGTACGCTGTGGTCAAGAATTATGACTGACCTTGGTGCGAAGTCTGAACGTTCAAAAATGTTACGGACCCATTGTCAGACATCCGGTGTATCGCTTACCGAGCAGGACCCGTACAACAATATTGTGCGTACAGCTTTTGAGGCCATGTCTGCAGTTCTTGGTGGTACGCAGTCATTGCATACAAATTCATTTGATGAAGCGATGGCATTGCCGACAGATTTTTCTGCAAGGATTTCCCGGAATACGCAGTTGATTTTGCAGCATGAAACCGGGGTGACCAATGTTGTTGACCCGTTGGGTGGCTCCTATTATGTGGAGAGCCTGACCCGTGAGCTGGAAGAAGCAGCCTGGGCGCTTATTGAGGAAGTTGAAAGTCTTGGCGGTATGACAAAGGCTGTCAATGACGGATTGCCGAAACAGAGGATTGAAGAAGCTGCTGCAAGGAAGCAGATCCGGATTGACAAAGTTGAGGATGTTATCGTCGGGGTGAATAAATACCGGCTTGATGAAGAAGATCCTATTGATATCCTCAAGATTGATAATAAGGCAGTGCAGAAAGCGCAGGCCGCACGGATTGCCAGTATAAAGGCTTCCCGGGACGGGGAAGTATGTAAGACGGCTTTGAAAGAGCTTGCGCATGTTGCAGCCAGCGGTGAAGGTAATCTGCTGCAAGCAGCTGTTGAGGCAGCGAGGGCAAGGGCTACGCTTGGTGAAATTTCGGATGCAATGGAAGAGGCTTTCCAGAGGCATAAAGCAACAACACGGGTTATTTCCGGTGTCTACAGCGAGGCTTATGCGGATGAGCCCGAGTATCAGGTTCTTCAGGAGAATCTGAAAAACTATGCGACTGAGAATGGCCGCCAGCCTACTGTATTGATTGCAAAGATGGGGCAGGACGGGCATGACCGTGGTGCCAAGGTGATTGCAACGGCATTTGCAGATATAGGTTTTGATGTGCGCTTATCTGATATGTTTGAGACGCCGGAAGAGGTAGCCGACAAGGCTGTTTCAATGGGGGTGGATGTTATTGGTGTTTCATCGCTTGCGGCCGGACATAATACGCTGGTTGCAGAATTGATGGATGGCCTGAAACAGCGTGGTGCGGAGGATATTATTGTTATCTGTGGTGGTGTGATCCCCGAGCAGGATTATGACTATCTGAAGGAAATCGGGGTTGCAGAGATTTTTGGTCCAGGCTCAAATGTTCTTGATGCTGCAAATGCGGTATTCGGGCGTGTTAGTGGTTTGATCAGGAACCGATGAATTGTACTAGCCTCGACAAGATC
>JBOEGA010000089.1:0-12651 GCA_050633205.1 Methyloligellaceae bacterium
TGGTATGTTAAAGCTGGCATCCAGCGTAAAGTCTTCGCTGCTGGTAAAACTGCATTCTCAGTTGACTACCACGACATCAATGATGGCGGTGCTGACAAAATTGGCGCTCAGCTAGTTCAGGATATCGATGCTGCTGGTATGAAACTTTATGCTTCTATCTGGGATACAACTTGTGACGCAGCATCTTGTGTTACTACCCCAGAAGAAACTGCTGGTTTCGTTGGAATGAGCATCAGCTTCTAATAGTTGAAAAAGCAGTCTTCTCTAGCCAATCGGGGGAGACTGGCACTCCGCTTCAGAGTTGCAAGGTATAGTGGCTCTGAAGTTAGAAATTATAAATTCCTGTTAAACTGAGCTCCGGGTTTTACCTGGGGCTCTTTTTTTGTTTCACGTCCAGATTCTCAGGTTTTTGTATATGCAACCTCTCATGAGATTGAGGTTTGTATCGCCGGCAAGTTTACTGTGGAGTGAGGGAGATAAAGTTATTACTCCCCAGTTAAACTATAGTCAGGGAATAAAATTCTATTATTTATGGTGATTTGGAATTATGTGATTATTTTACACCGTATACGCATTATTTTCGCATGACAATTGCTGTATACTTTATGTGTGATTGGTTGAGGCCTAACCCCGAACTAGCCCTGAGCTCATCGCAAAATAATAAAAATATATTAAAACTGCTCCGGGAGTTGTACCTGGAGCAGTTTTTTCAGTTCTTATATTCTCATGCAAGCTTCTGCATTTCAGCCAGAATTGCATCGCCCATTTCCGAGGTGGATACCTGTTTCATGCCGTCCTGCATGATGTCACCTGTGCGGATGTTTGCATCCAGGACGTTTGCAATTGCTTTTTCAAGCTGGTCAGCAGCTTCACCCATATTACATGAGTAGCGTAGCGCCATTGCAAAGCTTGCTATCATAGCGATGGGGTTTGCCTTGCCTTGTCCTGCGATGTCCGGTGCTGAGCCGTGTACGGGTTCGTAAAGGGCCTTGCGTTTTCCGTTAGCATCTTCTGCGCCGAGTGATGCTGAAGGAAGCATACCCAGAGATCCAGTTGCCATTGCGGCCTGGTCTGACAGGATATCGCCGAAAAGATTATCTGTTACGATAACGTCGAACTGTTTTGGATTTCTTACAAGCTGCATCGCGCAGTTGTCAGCAAGGATATGTTCCAGTTTGACATCTGAATAGTCTGCTGCGTGAACTTTGCTTACGACCTGATGCCAGAGAACGCCAGTAACCATTACATTGCGTTTTTCAGCAGAGTGAACTTTGCCTGAACGTTTTTTGGCAAGGTCAAATGCGACACGGGCAATGCGGTCGATTTCCGAGGTTGTATAAATCTGGGTGTCTACAGCCTGTTGCTGTCCGTCAGGAAGTTCTGTGATTTCTTTTGGTTCGCCAAAATAGACACCGCCAGTCAATTCGCGGACAATCATGATGTCCAGACCTTCAATGACTTCGCGTCTCAGGGAAGAGCTTTCCGCAAGGGCAGGATAGCAGATTGCAGGGCGCAGGTTGGCGAAAAGCTGAAGATCCTTGCGAAGGCGTAAAAGGCCAGCCTCCGGGCGAACTTCATAGGCGACATCGTCCCATTTAGGGCCGCCCACAGCGCCGAAGATAACTGCATCGGCCTTCAGAGCTTTTTCCATGGCTTCATCAGTAATGGCTACACCATGTGCGTCATATGCCGAGCCGCCAACGAGATCTTCTTCTATGTTGAATGTCGCTGTTCCATTGTTGTTAAGCCAGTCAATGATTTTTCTGACTTCGGCCATGACTTCAGTGCCAATTCCATCGCCTGGGAGTAGAAGTAGATCGTATTGGGTCATCCAAGTAACCTTTGGGAGTTTGTTGTGATACGTGCCGGAGTTTGTTCAATATTCCGGGTTCAATAAAATATGGGTAATAGTTTAGACGACATTTGGCAAGATCATTCAGAGAAAATAATGCAGGCTTTATAGATAGATCTGTGAATGTATTATGTCTGAAAATTCATAGAGGAAGTAATAAATATATGCTGTTTTACAACCTGCAGTTTAGCAATAGAGAACTGCAGGTTGTAAAAAGAGATTATTTGGATTTGGCGAAAATATACCCAATAATACCGCCCAGAAGAGTTGCCAGAATGTGGCTGTTCAGGGCTGTGGTTATTGCCAGAATCAAAATGGTTGGAATCAGCAGAATAATGCCAATTGCCTGTAGAGTTGCTGGATCCAGATTGTTTGATCTTCTCAGGATCATCCAACTGCCGCCAATCATAATAACTGCTGATAGTGCCACGACTGCCAGTTTGACGGTCATTTGAGGATCGCTCTTTAATGCCATTTTTTACACCCAAGGTCGCTGTGATTGAATTTTCTCTTCAAAGCCGGAAATAGATTGTTCGCGTTTCAGAGTTAAACCGATATCATCAAGACCTTCAAGCAGGCATTGCTTGCGGAACGGGTCCAGCTCAAATGACAGAGTTTTGCCGTCAGGGCCGGAAATTGTCTGTTCTTCAAGGTTTATTGTGACCATGGCGTTTGCACCGCGCTCGGCATCGTCCATAAGTTTATCAACATCTTCCTGAGGAAGCCTGATTGGCAGAATGCCGTTTTTGAAGCAGTTGTTGTAGAAGATATCTGCAAATGACGGGGCTATGATACAGCGGATACCGAAGTCCAGAAGGGCCCATGGAGCGTGCTCACGACTGGAACCACAGCCAAAGTTATCGCCGGCAACCAGAATAGATGCATTTCTGTATGCTGGCTGGTTCAGAACGAATTCAGGGATTTCTTCGCCATTATCGTCATAACGCATTTCATCGAAAAGGTTAACGCCAAGTCCTGTGCGTTTGATTGTTTTCAGGAACTGCTTGGGGATGATCATGTCTGTGTCTATGTTGATCAATGGCAGTGGAGCTGCAACCCCGGTTAGTTCTTTAAATTTCTCCATTTCTGAAGCCTTTCGCATACAGCAAATACAGTGGTTATTTTTTGCTGTTATTTTTTAGTTGAGCTTTTAATTCCCGATTCCGAAATGCATCTGCATAGCATTTTCGCATAATTTTGCAACGCTGCGGACCGGGAAGATGCATTCTGTCACCAACGTGGGGAAGCATAAAACGGCAGACCTGTTCAAGGCCCTTTTTTGTTAACCAACCTTCCCGACGGCCCCTCTTAACGGAGTAGCAGTCAGCGGCTGTTTCGTCTCTTCCACGGAATTGATGACCACATTCGTGAGCGAAAATATAGAGTTTAACGGCTTTGGGCAAGCCTTTCAGTTTACTTCTGTTTAATATGACAAAACCGGGGTAGGCCCCGCCATAGTCTGAAAAGTCGTTATCAATGAGAACTGGGCGTTTGCCACACAGGACACGCTTGCCTGCCACCTTTGCGAAACCAGGTAAGAAGACCTGACTATCGGGAGCAGCTTTTTCTTTCAAATACCGTTCAACGGTCATGGTATCTGCCTGTACAGAGAAGCTCAAAAAGAATAAAGCTCCTGATATGATAAGGAGATTCAGTATTTTATTGGGCATTCGAAACGACCTTTTTTTCAGGGAATCTGTCACAAATGTTGAGCCAAGCACAAAATACCTGATGAGGCAATGTGAATAGGGGGATTTTCTGGCTAAATCCCGTGGCTGTTCAGCAAGATCACGTATTTTTGTAATTTTGCACTGCCGTATCAGCGGTAAATTTAGTGTATAATGAAACCTGGAGCTTGGAAATTGTACATAACGCCTGATTGTCAGGTTAACAGCTATTTTCAGAAAACTGTGCACTGATATTCGGAGCCTGCACCTTGGGCTTACACAATTTTTGTGACAGGCCAATTACCTAGGTTCACCCATTCTTCCTGTGATCGGGTGAGCTGGAGTTCTGTGCTGTCTCTGCTGGCTTTCAGTACTGTGTCAATTCCTGCGGTTGCCTGTGCAAGGGCTGATATTTCGTTCTGACCATTGAGGATATTTCCAAGAAATAATGCGGAAAAGAGATCTCCGGTGCCATTGGGAGCATTTTGTTGTCTGGGGACTTCACATGACCAGATACCTTCTGGTGTGATCAGGAGGTTTTGCAGGCTGTCTTCATTTTTGCCGGGGGCAGAAGTGACAAGTGTTGTCTTAACGGGAAGCTTCTCTGCATTTGTTGCCGGGTCTGACTGTTCACCAGTCAGCCATTGCAGTTCAAAATAGTTTGGCGTTGTAATATCTGCTTTGGGAAGCAGGTCATGTTTTATCTGTTCTGCGGTTGGCAGGTCGATGTAAAGGCCTTTGGGGTAATCTCCCATTACGGGGTCTACCAGAATTCTGGCATCAGAGGAGGATTTTATTTTGTCTAGTGCCATGGATGCGAACCCGGCATGTGCTGCGCTGGGGAGGTAGCCGGTGATGACACCGTCGAGCGTACTCAGATGATCATTGGCTTCCAGAGCATTCAATATATTCTGCAGCAACGGGATTGCGGTCGCGGAGCCTGCGAATGTTTTATGTCCGGGATGGTTTGATAAAAGAATTGTCGGTATGGAGAGAACCTCGTGTCCCATACGCTGAAGGGCGAATGTCATGGCTGAATTTCCCACATGACCGCTTACGACCTGAGAAGATATTGTGAGTATTTTTGCCATTCCCGGTTCCAGACACTTATTTTAATTTATTACAGCAGGTTTTCACTTTTGCAGGTGTATTCTATTCCATAATGGGTTCCAAGTGTTTAATGTTCAGGCTCAGGACCTATTAATTTCATCTCTGTCTAACCGAAGAGATGAAATTAATAGGTCCTGAGCCTAGATGAATTCTTAAACTGATCTTAAGGAAATCGATGTGACTTACCGCCCACGACGCAGTGTTCTGTTTATGCCGGCTTCAAATGCACGTGCGCTTGAGAAGGCAAAATCCCTGAAAGCTGATGCTATAGTTTTTGATCTTGAGGATTCTGTGGGGCCTGATGATAAGGATATGGCACGGCAGCAGGCCTGTGATGCTGTGAGATCCGGCGAATATGGTATTCGCGAACTGATTATCAGGGTGAATGATTATCACAGTGAAGGTGGACAACAGGATATAATGGCAGCGGTTCAGGCTGGTGCTGATGCTGTTTTGGTGCCGAAGGTGGATGATGCCCATGATGTTGTTAATCTTTCACAACTGATGGAGGATGAAGGGGCAGCCCCTGATATGAAGTTATGGGTGATGATGGAGACTCCGAAAGCTATTATCCATGCAAACGATATTGCCAAAGCGAGCATGGATGAGGGAAGTCGTCTGTCATGTTTTGTTTTAGGCACCAATGACCTCGCCAAGGCAACCGGTGCTGCGATGGTTTCTGACCGGTGGACGATGATGAGCTGGCTGCAGAGCTGTGTGGTTGCCGCCAAAGCCTATGACCTGAATATACTGGATTCAGTCTTTAATAATTTTTCTGATCAGGAAGCGTTTCGTGCCGAGTGTGAGCAGGGGCTTGCGCTGGGCATGGACGGGAAGACATTAATTCATCCAAGCCAGATTGATACAGCTAATGCGGTTTTTGCTCCAGCAGATGATGAGGTGGAGTGGTCTCGCAAGGTGCTGGCTGCCTTTGAGGTGCCGGAGAATGAAGGCAAAGGTGTTATATCAGTAGAGGGGAAAATGGTAGAGAGGCTTCATGCGGAGATGGCACGGCGGGTTGTTGATATGGCTGAAACTATTGAGAAAATGCAGTGTTAGAACAGGTGATAAGTAAATATTTATTCGCCTGAGTTATAGTTCTGGTGACAATATGGCGATGCAGTTTCAGGGGGGAGTGGCGCGATGTTGGATATAATTTATTGGTAACTAATGAGTAAGTCATATGCCAGGTGCGCCTAAACCTCAAAATGAAGCCGAAAGGCTTGCTTCGTTAAGAAGTTATAAAATTCTGGATACGATGGACGAGCGCGAATATGACGATGTTGTGGAGCTTGCTTCATATATATGTCAGACACCAATAAATCTGATCAGCCTGGTGGATGAGGACAGACAGTGGTTCAAGTCAAAAAAAGGTCTGGAAGCTGTCGAGACATCGCGTGATCTGGCTTTCTGTGCGCACGCAATTCTAACACCGGATCAACCTCTTATTGTTAATGACGCAACTAAAGACGAGAGATTTGCGGATAATGCGCTGGTGCTTGGAGGCCCTGAGATACGGTTCTATGCAGGTTGTCCGCTCAACACACCAGATGGAAGCTCCCTCGGAACTTTATGTGTTATTGATACGGTCCCAAGAGAACTTTCGGAGGTGCAGATTAATGCTTTGCAGGTCTTATCCAGCAATATTGTCAATCTTCTGGAATTGAGACGGGCAGAAATTGAAAAACAGGAGTTGCTTGATAAACTTCAGTCATCGAATGCTGACCTTGAACGATTTGCATTTTCGGCCTCACATGATCTTACCGAGCCGCTCAGGGCAATGCGTAATTATGCAAGTTTTCTTGAAGTTGATTACAGTGCACATCTCGATGAGGAAGGGCAAAGATATCTTGGTAAACTGTCATCGGCAGCAGAACGGGGATTTTCCCTTGTAGAGGATCTGCTTGCATTTTCCCGGGTTAATGCGGAGGAAGCACCAGAGTATTTTGACGCCAACCAGGTCTTTGAGACAATTCTGGTTGATCTGGACAGTCTTGTCAGTGAAACTAATGCCTGCATATCCCATGACAAGCTGCCTCAGCTCTATGGTGCGGAAATACGTTTTTCACGCCTTCTGCAAAATCTTATCGTTAACTCACTGAAATACCAGCCAGAAGGGCAACAGCCTGTTGTTCATGTTGGTGTTGAGGACGAGGGGCATCAGTATATTCTGAGTATTAAAGATAATGGCATCGGTATTGAGAAAGAATATGCCGAAAGTATCTTTGAACCCTTTAAAAGACTGCACTCCCAGAAGAAATATTCAGGCACCGGGCTCGGATTAGCCATGTGCAAAAAAATAGCGGAATCCATGGTAGGGCGTATCTGGGTAAATTCGGAACCCGGTAAAGGGAGTATTTTTTATTTCTCCATTCCCAAAGCAAAAGATGTTGAAGTCGCTATATAATCTCAAATACAGAGACCTGCATTAATTTGCGGTGCTGGTTCTGTCAGAAGAATTTTCAGGCTTTGATTTATCTTGATTGACCTGATGCTGGTGTGTTCTATTACAAGACCATCGACGGGGCAGGATAATAAATAATGAAGCTTTACAGATTTCTTACAGGGCCGGACGATTCGTCCTTTTGTCATCGTGTTAGCGAAGCGTTAAGCAAAGGCTGGCAGTTGTATGGTAATCCTACGCATACCTATGATGCCGAGCAAAAGTGTTTTCTGGCCGGGCAGGCAGTTGTGAAGGATGTTCCTGGTGAAAACTACAGCCCGGATATAAAATTGTCTGATTTTTAGTGTGTTATCAGTTTCGCGTATTTACGACACAGTTTTTGATATGAAGGGAATGAGATGAGTTACGACTTATTTCTCAAGCCACGCGAAGGTGATATTTCGTTTCCGCAGCTTGCCGGTTATTTTGGTTCGCGGCCAGGTTATCAGCGCGGGGAAAACGAATTCTGGTACCATAATGGAGATACGGGAGTTTATTTCTCGATCTATTTCCGTGGTGCTGATGCCGGAGCAAATATTGAACGGCCGGGGTTTCCTCTTCATTTCAATATGGAATTTTATAGACCAAGCTTTTTCGCTTTTGAAGCGGAGGCGGAAGTCAGTTCGCTTGTGAGAAAATTTGACCTGATTGCATCTGACCCCCAGGCTCTTGGCATGGGAGAGGGTGATTATGACGGCGAGAAGTTTCTGAATGGCTGGCATAGCGGTAACGGATTTGCCTATCAAGCTGCGCAGGAACTTAAAGCCAATGATGAGCAGGTGAACGTACTGACACTGGCGCAGCATGATCTTCATGGTATGTGGGGCTGGAACAGGAACCGGGTTCGTTATCAGAAACATCTTGGTGAGGCCTATTATGTGCCTCCGATCTGGCCAATGAAGATTGAAGGGCATGTGACCACGGCGACCATGTGGCCTGATGGTATTCCTACCTTTATTCCGAAGGCAAAGTTCCTGATTATCCCACGTGATAAATACGGTCCAAAAGGTGGGAAGCAGTCCAAGAAAGATATGGCGATTATTCCCTGGGAGCAGGTTGAGCCTATTATCGGGAAATATTCTGAAAAAATACAGGAAGACGGGTATCTGATTAATTCCTATGAGAAAGTTCCTGCTGATGTGGAGAGCTTTATCAAGGAGCTGCCATCATCCGATGTTCAGGCTGAACGGGTTGCCTTTGACAGCGTACTTGATCTTGAGCTGTGGCAGAGTTCAAGCGTGCAGTAGCTCCAGCCCGTAGCGTCCCGGGGGCCGAATTTAATTTTACTGTAAAAACTGACAGTTAAAATTTGGCTTTCCCAGCTCCCGGATCGTTGTGATCTGAGTTTAGAGAAGTTCCTCCTCCCCCAATATCTCAAGGCTTTAATTCAATTCTCTTATATACTGCTTAACAAATAGGCATTCGCCCTATATTTGGAGCGCGCGGGGCATTATGCCACGTGGTCCTGTTAGCTTTAGAATAATTATAAACTTTCGTTGCAGCAGACCATTGCTGTTTTGGTTTCTTCGAGTTAAAAGATCTCGACACGTAAAAAAGTATAGCGCTTCGCTAAAGTAAGAAAACAGAATTTTTTGAAAGACTCCACAAGGATTAGCTTCATGGCTGACATCCCCAAGGCGGCTAAAAGGCCCCTTTCTCCACATTTGCAGATTTACAAACCAATGCTGACCATGATGATGTCGATTGCGCATCGTATTACAGGGGTTGCATTGTATTTAGGCACATTGCTGCTAGCCTGGTGGCTTATCGCGGCAGCAACTAATGAAGCCTATTTTACCTTCGTCAATGAACTTGCCGGTTCGGTTTATGGCCGTCTGGTACTGTTCGGTTTCAGCTGGGCATTGTTTCATCACATGCTTGGCGGTATCAGACATTTCATATGGGATACAGGCCGCGGGTTCGACCTGAATACTGTTGAGTGGATGGCTCGCTTCACACTCGTTGGTGGGCTGGCGATTACTCTTGGTGTCTGGTATCTGGCATATAAAATGATGGGAGTGCTTTAATATGAGTAACTTACGCACGCCATTGAAAACAGTTCGCGGTCTTGGTTCAGCCAAAGAAGGTGCTGATCATTTCTGGCTACAGCGCATTACTGCGGTTGCGAACCTGTTCCTTATGATTTTTCTCGTTACTTCCATCGTCATGCATATTGGCAAGGATTATGCGACAGTTAAAGCTTATCTGGCGCAACCAATTGTATCAATCGCGATGCTTTTGATGATCCTGGCTGGCGTTATTCATATGCGCCTTGGCATGCAGGTGGTTATTGAAGACTATGTTCACTCTGAAGCTAAAAAGATTATTCTTCTGATGCTGAATACGTTCTTCTGTGTTTCTGTTGGTTTGACCTGCATTTATGCAGTATTAAAATTAGGTTTTGGAGCTTAAGTCTATGGCAAAAGCAAATGGGGCTGCTAAGCCTGGCTTGAACGGACAAGCATATACATTCACGGATCACACATATGATGTGCTGGTTGTTGGTGCCGGTGGTGCCGGTCTGAGAGCGACACTGGGCGCTGCACAGGCAGGTCTGAAGACAGCATGTATCACCAAGGTTTTCCCTACACGTTCGCACACAGTGGCTGCACAGGGCGGCGTTGCTGCCTCTCTTGGCAACATGGGACCGGATAACTGGAAGTGGCATATGTATGACACTGTAAAGGGATCTGACTGGCTTGGTGACCAGGATGCTATTGAGTATCTGTGCCGTAATGCACCTGAAGCTGTTTATGAGCTTGAGCATTTTGGTGTTCCTTTCTCCCGTACTGAAGATGGCAAGATTTACCAGCGTCCTTTCGGTGGTATGACAACTGAATTCGGTGAGGGACCTCCTGCACAAAGAACATGTGCTGCTGCTGACCGTACCGGTCATGCGATGCTGCATACGCTTTATGGTCAGTCTCTCCGTTATTCTGCAGAGTTCTATATAGAATATTTTGCAATTGACCTGATTATGGATGCTGATGGCGTTTGTCGCGGTGTGATTGCTCTTTGTATGGAAGATGGTACGCTGCACCGTTTCCGCGGGCAGAAGACAATTCTTGCGACTGGCGGATATGGCCGTACATATTTCTCATGTACTTCGGCACATACCTGTACAGGTGACGGTAATGCAATGGTTCTTCGTGCCGGATTGCCTTTGCAGGATATGGAATTCGTTCAGTTCCATCCAACAGGCATTTATGGTGCCGGTGTTCTTATTACAGAGGGTGCGCGCGGTGAGGGTGGTTATCTGACCAACTCCGAGGGCGAGCGCTTTATGGAGCGTCATGCACCGTCTGCGAAGGATCTGGCATCACGTGATGTTGTATCGCGCTCGATGACGATTGAAATTCGTGAAGGTCGTGGTGTTGGTCCGAATGGTGATCATATTCACCTGCATCTTGATCACCTTGATCCGGCTATCCTTGCGGAGCGTCTGCCTGGTATTACTGAATCAGCAAAAGTATTTGCTGGTGTTGATCTGACACGTGAGCCAATTCCTGTAATTCCGACTGTTCACTATAATATGGGTGGTATTCCTACCAACTATCATGGTGAGGTGCTTTGCCCGAAAGATGGCGACCCTAATGCAGTTGTTGAAGGTTTGATGGCTATTGGCGAGGCGGCAAGTGTGTCGGTTCACGGCGCTAACCGTCTTGGTTCAAACTCTCTGATTGACCTTGTTGTGTTTGGCCGTGCTGCGGGTCTTCGCTGTGGCGAGACTGTTGAAGCCGGGGCTGCTCAGAAAGATCTTCCTGCTGATGCGGGTGAGCTTGCTCTTAATCGTCTTGACAGGTTCCGTTATGCGCGTGGCAGTACTTCAACTGCAGAGCTTCGTCTGCAAATGCAGAAGTCGATGCAGACTAACTGTGCGGTGTTCAGAACCGGTGAAGTTATGCAGCAGGGTATTAAAGAGATTTCCCAGAACTGGCAGGACAGTGAAGATATCAAAGTTACAGACCGTTCATTGATCTGGAACAGTGATCTTATCGAGACGCTTGAGTATGACAATCTGATTGCGCAGGCTGCTGTTACTGTTGTTGGTGCAAATGCCCGTGAGGAAAGTCGTGGTGCACATGCCCGTGAAGATTTCAAATCCCGTGATGACGAGAAATGGATGACGCATACTCTGGCATGGGCTGACTATGACAAGAAAGAAGTCAGTCTTGATTACCGTCCGGTGCATACGCATACGATGACTGACGAGATTGATTATATTAAGCCAAAAGAGCGTGTCTATTAATCGGAAAACCGGGAATTTACAGAATATAGAATTGGAAAAACAACATGGTTGAGCTTGCATTACCAAAGAACTCCCGGGTTATTTCCGGAAAGGCCTGGAATAAACCAGAAGGTAAAGGGAACTGGAAACGCTTTCGTGTTTACCGCTGGGATCCGGAAGATGATCAGAATCCGCGTCTTGATACATATTATATCGATATGGATGACTGCGGACCCATGATCCTTGATGCCCTGATCAAGATCAAGAGTGAGATTGATCCGACTTTGACATTCCGTCGTTCATGCAGAGAGGGGATCTGCGGGTCCTGTGCGATGAATATCGGCGGTACAAATACGCTGGCCTGTACCAAAGGTATGGATGAGTTTGGTGAGACTATTACAGTTTATCCATTGCCTCATATGGAAGTGGTGAAAGATCTGGTACCAGATCTTACCAATTTCTATGCCCAGCACCGCTCTATTGAGCCGTGGCTGCAGACAGATACGACTGAGCCTCCCAAGGAGTGGAAACAGTCCCGCGAAGATCGTGAAGAGCTTGACGGGCTTTATGAGTGTATCCTGTGTGCATGCTGTTCTACATCATGCCCATCCTACTGGTGGAACTCGGACCGTTATCTTGGGCCTGCAGTTCTGCTACAGGCTTATCGCTGGATTGCAGACTCCCGTGATGAAGCAACAGGCAAGCGTCTGGACGATCTGGAAGATCCATTCAGACTCTATCGTTGCCATACCATTATGAACTGCGCGAAGGCATGTCCAAAAGGTCTGTCTCCAGCCAAAGCAATTTCTGAAATCAAGAAATTGATGGTTGAACGCCGTTTCTAAATTCTCGCACGAGAAAATCTCCTGAGCGGTTAAATCAGAACCTGAAAACCGCCAGGAGATTTATAACATGTCATCAAACACGAATCTCATGTCACTTGCCTCGCTGATCATCGGGGTTTAGGCTGTTGCCAGCCCGACTATGCTAACATACTCCGTGTATGCAGCGGCCGATATGCGAGAGCAGAAAAACGCTGCTCTGCCTTTACTTAGGCAGCCTTGGTCGTTTTTCTTGTAGTCGTCTTTTTAGCTGTAGTTTTTCTTGCTACTGTTTTTCTGGCAGTTGTTTTAGCCGGAGCTTTTTTAGCAGCAGTTTTTCTAGCAGTCGTTTTTGCAGGCGCTTTTTTAGCTACAGTTTTCTTAGCCGCAGTCTTCGCCGGAGCTTTTTTCGCCGTAGTTTTCTTAGCAGGCGCTTTTTTAGCTACAGTTTTCTTAGCCGCAGTCTTCGCCGGAGCTTTTTTAGCTGTAGTTTTTTTAGCAGGCGCTTTTTTAGCTACAGTTTTCTTAGC
>JBOEGA010000090.1:0-6290 GCA_050633205.1 Methyloligellaceae bacterium
CTCGCATGCTGAAAAGGAATATCGAGGTAAGGTAGAATTTTTTTGTCCGCCATTAAAGGAATAATTTCATCAACATGAGGGTAAGGATAAACGTAGTGCAAACGCACCCAAACTCCGAGTTCCGACATCGCTTCACACATTTCTTTCATCCGTGACTTAACCGGCCGCCCTTGCCAAAATCCAGTTCGGTATTTTATATCCACGCCGTAAGCCGAAGTATCTTGTGAGACCACTAATAATTCTTTAGTTCCCGCCTTCACCAAACGTTCAGCTTCATCCAACACGCTACCCACCGGACGACTGACCAAATTGCCGCGCATTGAAGGAATAATGCAAAAGGTACAGCGATGATTACAGCCTTCAGAAATTTTTAAGTAAGCATAATGTCGTGGTGTCAGCTTAATGCCCTGAGGCGGAACGAGATCAACGAAAGGATTATGTTTATCAGCAACAGGGGGAGGCACAAATTCATGCACAGCACCCACAACCTGCTCGTACTGTTGGGGCCCAGTTACCGCTAAAACGGAGGGGTGAGTCTCACGAATAACGCCTTCTTCTTTACCTAAACAGCCCGTTACGATGACCTTGCCATTTTCATTAATCGCTTCACCAATAGCATCCAGAGACTCTTGTTTAGCGCTGTCAATAAACCCACAGGTATTTACTACGACAACATCCGCGCCCTGGTAACTTGGCGATACCTCGTACCCTTCCATTTTCAACTGAGTAAGAATACGCTCAGAATCCACCAAAGCTTTCGGACATCCGAGGCTAACAAAACCGACTGTTGGGCTCTTGGTACTCATACGCTACTTCTCAGAAAAATGCTTATGGAATGTGAAGATCACTCTATATGCACAAGGCTCGTTCGCTGGGAATGAGCCTGATGGGCTAAGGATGATAAAGGGCCGCAATTCTATCGACTTAAGGTTCAATTTGCAGCCGTTTATTGTTTACCCAGCTCACAATTAAATTCTATGGGTGTTAGGCATATCGGGTAATTCCGCGTTATATTACGGGCTTGCCAAAGAAGCCAAGCGCTTTAATCTAATAAATAAGCTGTTGTTATAAATCGTATAAATAGCCTGAATTGGCTCCGTCGATAGATTCAATATTTTGATCCGTATATTAATTCGCAAGGAAACACACTATGCGCTATGAGGCTCCTAGCTCAATCGCTGATGTCATCAGTTGTCTCTCCCAAAACCAAAACGCCTATGTACTCGCCGGCGGTACCGATCTACTTGTGCAGTTGCGAGCGGGCATCAAAAAACCCGACCTCATTGTCGACATCAAACATCTTTCGGAAACTCGCAGTATTGATTTTCAAAACGACGAGCTCATTGTTGGCGCGGCCGTTGCGGGCGCAGAGTTTAATGAACATCAACAAGCCAAAACCCTATGCCCTGGCGTCGCCGAGGCCTTTGACCTAATCGGCTCTACCCAGGTACAAGGTCGCGCAACGCTGGCGGGAAATCTATGCAATAGCTCACCGGCAGCGGATTCGGTCCCCGCAATGATTGCGGCTGGCGCCATCGCACGAATTGTTGGACCGAATGGCGAACGTGAATTAGCCGTAGAAAAAGTAAATACCGGACCAGGAAAAAATTGTTTAAGCCCGGGCGAATTTATTGTCAGTTTTCGTTTTCCTAAGCGACCTGAAAATTCCGGCGACGCCTACTTACGTTTAATTCCGCGAACTGAAATGGACATTGCGGTAGTTGGTGTCGGCATTAATCTAACCTTAGATAGCGCCGATGCGAAAAACGTTAAATGTATTGCAGCGCGAGTTTCTCTCGGAGCCGTAGCCCCCACGGCCCTACTTGTCGAAGCTGCCGCCGACGCGTTAATCGGCACATCCTTAGATGAGAAAGCCTTGGCTGCGCTAGCAAGCGCAGCGAGCGCAGCTTGCAAGCCAATTGACGACAAACGGGGAACGATTGTTTACCGCACTAAAATTGCTGGTGTTCTCGCCCGACGCGTTGCTTTAATTGCCCGCGACCGCGCCTTGGGATTAGATTCAGGAGTTAACCATGTCTAGTAACGAAATAAATCAACAGAATAGTGTTCAACACTATAAGCCTTCTTCAAAGCAACATGTTTCAACACACATCAATGGTGAAGAAGTGGAGTTTTTATGTGAAGTGCAGGACACCTGTTTAGATGTGTTGAGAAATAAATTAAATCTTACTGGTAGTAAAGAAGGTTGCGCTTCGGGTGATTGTGGCGCTTGTAGCATTATGCTCGACAATCGCTTGGTCTGTTCCTGTTTAGTTCTCGGCGTTGAACTTAAAGGCAAACAAGTTCAAACCATTGAAGGTATGGCTAGCCCCGACAAGCTCCACCCTTTACAACAAAAATTTTTGGAAAATGCCTCGCTACAATGTGGCATCTGTACACCAGGATTTTTAATTGCAGCGAAAGCTTTGTTGGAAAAAAATAATAATCCGACAGAAACCGAAGTGCGTTATTGGTTAGCGGGCAATTTATGTCGCTGCACCGGCTACGACAAAATTATTCGCGCCGTCATGGAAACTGCGGAAGACATGAGAAATTTGGAGGCATCTAATGGGAAGTGAAGCACAAGAATTTAAGTGGATTGGTAAGCGCACCATTCGACCTGATGGTGTTGAAAAAGTTACCGGACGCGCAAGTTTTGGTGCGGACTTTACCTTACCGGGAACGCTCGTCGGCAAAATCTTACGCAGTCCTCACGCTCATGCAAAAATAATTTCAATCAACACTGAAAAAGCCCTTGCCTTACCCGGCGTAAAAGCGATTGTAAGCGCAGACGATTTAGCAGATATTCCGGACGACGAAGCCATGCACAATGGTGAGCCGCCAAACTTTCAAGATTTGTCTGCGAATATTCTTGCGCGCGGAAAAGTACTCTACGATGGTCACGCCGTTGCCGCCGTTGCTGCCACGTCAGACCTTATCGCCGATGAAGCACTCGCATTAATCGATGTTGAATACGAAGTTTTACCTCATGTCATTGATGTTGTTGAAGCGATGCAAGATGGCGCGCCGATATTGCATGAATCGATCAAGAGCGATGGCAAACCTTCGAACATTGCCAAAAAAGTTCGTCAAGGTGACGGCGACGTAGAAAAAGGTTTTGCTGAAGCTGACGAAATAGTTGAGCACACTTTTACCACTGCTGCTGTTCACCAAGGTTATATCGAACCCCACGCCGCACTCGCGACAATTGGCGCCGACGGACAAGCCCAAGTATGGTGTAGTAGCCAAGGCCAATTTATGGTTCGCGCCTACTGCGCAAAATTATTAGCGATTGATATTGCCCAAGTGCGAGTGACGCAACTGGAAATTGGCGGTGGCTTCGGTGGCAAGACGACAATTTATCTTGAACCTGTTGCATTATTGCTCGCGAAAAAAAGTGGCCGACCAGTAAAAATAACGATGACGCGGGAAGATGTTTTTCGCGCGACAGGACCGACGTCAGGCTCGTCAATTCGTTTAAAAGTCGGTGTAACAAAAGACGGCAAACTCACCGCCGCTGAAGGTGAACTCGCCTATCAAGCCGGCGCGTTCCCCGGCTCCCCCGTTATGCTCGGCTGCATGACCGCCTTCGCTTGTTACGATTTATTAAATGTAAATTTAATAGGCTATGACGTTGTTGTTAATCGACCAAAGTCGGCGGCCTATCGCGCACCCGGCGCACCAATGATAGCCTTCGCGGTTGAAAGTATTTTAGATATGTTGGCGAAAAAAATTGGTCTCGACCCAATAGATTTTCGCTTAAGAAACGCAGCCAAAAAAGATACCAAAACGGTTTACGGCCCTAAGTTTCGTGACATTGGTTTTATTGAAACTTTAGAGGCAGCTAAAAACCATCCGCACTATTCTGCACCTTTAAAACAAAATCAAGGCCGCGGCGTCGCCAGCGGATTTTGGTTTAATATTGGCGGGCCGACAAGTGCCGCAATTAATATTAACGAAGACGGTACTGCCTCAATCATCTCTGGCAATCCAGATATCGGTGGCTCGCGCGCATCGCTGGCAATGATGACCGCAGAAGTTCTTGGCATTGATGTTGAAAAAGTAAGGCCCATCATCGCAGACACTAGCGGCATTGGTTACAGTTTGCATACCGGGGGCAGTCGAGTTACTTATTCGGTCGGCATGGCTCTTGTCGACGCCGCCAACAATATTATTGATGATTTAAAAAAGCGCGCAGCAAAATTATGGAACATCGACGCGGAATTGGTTCGTTGGGAAAATGGTTCAGCCGTCGGGCCGCGTAACGAATCAATTAGCGTCGGTGGCCAAGAAGAAGCTGAACTTTCCCAAAGCATCAGTTTAAAAGCATTAGCGGAATCCGCTGCTAAAACCGGCGGGCCGATAAGTAGTTCGGTGAGTTTAACTGCGAACGGTGCCGGACCTGGCTTCGGTACCCATATTTGCGATGTTGAAGTTGATAAAGAAACAGGGAAAGTTTCAGTGATTCGATACACTGCGATTCAAGATGTTGGTCGTGCAATTCACCCCAGTTATGTTGAAGGTCAATTACAAGGCGGGGTTGCGCAAGGAATTGGTTGGGCTTTAAATGAAGAATATATTTACAGTGATAAAGGACAATTACTCAACCCTGGATTTTTAGATTATCGCATGCCGGTCGCTTCCGACTTGCCCATGATAGATACCGTGCTTGTCGAGATTCCTAACGAGCGGCATCCCTTTGGTGTTCGCGGTGTTGGTGAAGTACCCATCGTTCCTGTGATGGCAGCGGTTGCGAATGCAATTGATAATGCGATCGATGTTCGCGCCTTGGACCTTCCCATGTCGCCACCGCGTATGTTGGAAGTCATTGAGAAAAATCTCTAAATTTATTTAAAAAAAGTTTTCTAATATACCTTTATGGCAAAAGTAGTCTTCAATCATTTTCTTGCCCGTTTAATATCTTCAAAAGAATTAAATGTGCAAGAAAATGATGTACTCGATGTTGATGGCAAAAATGTTCGTGAAATTAGCGTAACACTTTGCCGACAGTTCCCAAGTTTGGCGGGAAAACTCGACAGTGGAGTTGCCGTTGCGATCGATGGCGAAATTTTCTCTGAAGCCTGGTTCGAAGAATTAAATGAAAATAGTGAAGTATATTTTTTGCCCGCCATTGAAGGCGGCTAATTTTTAACCCTTCACGAAACAGATATCTTTTTTGTGCGTATTGCAAACAATTCAGTCGTTCTCTTAACTTCCTTTCTCACACTTCATACTTATCGCTGCCACGCTTTCTTCAATAATTAGAAAAGAGGCGCGAAAACCGCGACGAAGATCACTCTCTTAGTTAAGTAATTTTGTTACTCTCCTTTACATTCTCGCGGTTTATTTTATTGGCAAGCTAATGTCGACGAGCTGGTAAGAAACGACGCGTGAATTCGGTATTTTCGCCGTGACCAGTTTCTAGCGCCAACTTTTAATCAAAGATGGCGCTAAAAATCGTTTAGCGACTTTGTCGTTAAACTATTCAAGGATGGGTTGCAATACCCGACGCGGATAACATCCCGTCATAACAGAGCAACAAGGATGTGCACATGTCATTGGCTTCTCGACTGCTTAACCTTTCCAAAAAATCTCACATTCTCCCCGATATTTTTGCCTTACAAGGTAATAAATAATTATGGGGAGCAGCATTATCAATGTGCCCATCACCATCAAAGATCGGATGGTGGGCTTCGTTATGAACGCTCGTATTTGGTTGTTTGCCGATCACATTTACAATCCCTCATACTGGCTGATTCTCAAACGTGAAGGCTTTAGCGGAAACATCAATTTCAATAGTGTGGAGTTGAGTTATGAATTGGTTCAATTTGATCGTGATGCCCTAACCGAAATTTATCGCATCCATCACGGAGAATTCCCGAACCCTGGGATTGGCTCTCAACTTCTCCCTGAAGTAGAACATCTTATTCTTTCGGGAAGAGTCAAAGTTTTCGTCCTCGAATTAGATCTACTGACTCGCGTAGGCGACCCCTACGATCCCCTAATGAATGAGTCGCAAGGCTTTTATGATTCCGGTGAGCCAGTCCTTGCAACTCGAAATCAACTAGCTGAGGAGCTTGGCAGGGTTATCGGAACCCGCTGGTTAGGAAAAGATAGTGCGGATCAACTGCACTGGGATCGATCAGTCATTATTCGTGAAATGGTTGAGCGCTATGACGAAGGCGTCGCGGTCGTTGACACCGTCATAGACGTTATCGTTGGCCTCTGGGAAATCGGCGTCTTTGCAGTAAAGTTGGTCGGCAGTATTGTCGAATTCCAACTCGATATAG